>CAIYDY010000201.1 GCA_903925015.1 uncultured Acidobacteriia bacterium | reverse complement strand
GGTATGGTGTTCAAGGCCGAGCCGGACATGGTGGAGGGCTTGAAGCTGGCAGGCATCGACGTGGTCTCGACGGCGAACAACCATGCGCGGGACCGTGGGGTTTATGGGATCGAGTTCACGCTGAAGCTGTTGTCTTCGAATGGAATTGCGGCGGCGGGAACTGGTAGTAGCCCGGAGCAGGCACACGCGGGGGTGGTCCTGCAGCGCAACGGGATCAGATTTGGGTTTCTCGCCTACGCCCAGGATCCCAACAACGGCAACCACACGGATGTGGAACCACGGGTGTGCGCAATGGAGATTCCGAAAATGCGGGAGGATGTGGCGGCCATGCGGAGGCGGGCGGATGTCGTTGTGGTCTCGATGCACGCGGGCGCGGAGTACTGGACCAGTGTGCATCCCATCCAGAGGGCCTTCGCGAAAGCGGCCGTGGACGCGGGGGCCAAAGTAGTGGTCGGGCACCACCCCCACGT
Organism: uncultured Acidobacteriia bacterium; assembly: GCA_903925015.1. Classification (GTDB taxonomy): domain Bacteria; phylum Acidobacteriota; class Terriglobia; order Bryobacterales; family Bryobacteraceae; genus BOG-234. Next base: position 1,230 of record CAIYDY010000201.1, on the reverse strand, counting down.
TGTACAGCCGTGGGAACGGATGGGGGACGCCGTGGTGTTCTACTCGCTGGGGAACTTGGTCTTCGACCAATACGAGCGGATCGCGACCCGGAGGGGATTGCTGGCGGAGGTGGTGTTCTCCGGGACCGGGATTGCGGACATCGCGACAATGGACGTCGAGATGTCCGCAGGCTCCACGATTCTGACTGCAAGCCCGAACTTGGCTAGGCGGCGCTAGCGTGGCGGCTGGGGTCCCGTGGAACGCTCCTGCCGTGGAACGTCACGTGGTACTGCCGTTTGGCCGCGTAATAGATGTAGAAGGCACAGCCGGCCAGTACCGCAGCCACGGCGTTCACTACCAGGACACCCACGGCGGTGACCAGGAAGGCCGACGCATCCATCAGACGCATTTTGGGCAGACGTTTCCAGGCGCTGACATCGAGCAAATTCAAACCCATCCAAGCCGTAACTCCGCCCAACGCTGCCAGCGGAATGTGAGCCAACGCACCCGAACCCAAACTCACGAGGAGGAACAGGAACAGGGCGTGCATCAGGTTCGAAACACGCGTTGTACCTCCGCAGCGAACGTTGGCAACGCTGCGCGCCGGGATACCCACGCTCATGGGAGCCCCGAAGATGCCAGCAAGCAGGTTGGCGATACCGTAGGCACCGAGTTCCTGGTCCGCGTCGGCACGCTTCTGGTGGTTGTGGCGCCCCCTAAAATGCTCCACAGCCCTCGAAGTCAGAAGGATGTTGATGGAAGCGACGAAAGCCAACGTGAGCCCGGTCGGGACTACGGTGAGCACGTCCTGGGGGGTCCAATAGAATCCCGCAAATGGCGGAAGGCCCAAATGCAGGGAGCCAACCTCGGGTTCATGGAAACGAAACACCTGAGCCAAAAGTGCGGACACGGCAACGCCCACGAGCGGAGCGGGTAGTTTTGGCGTGAAACGCATCATGATCGCGGCCGTGAGCATGACCGAGCCGCCCAGGATCAAGGGGGCGAAGCGGGCAGAGGGCACCTCCGCAATCACTTTGAAAAACTGCACCAGTGAATTGTCACCACCGACGGGGGCGACACCGAGCAGAACGTTCATCTGGGAGATGAACATGATGGCACCGATGCCCGCCGAAAATCCGGCAACCACCGTTTGGGGAACCAAGGCCACATAGCGGCCCAGTTTCATAACACAGAACACCATCATGAAGACCGCTGCGACGATGGAGACCTTGGCGGCACCACCGATTCCC
>CAIYDY010000200.1 GCA_903925015.1 uncultured Acidobacteriia bacterium | reverse complement strand
CTTCTCCGAATTTGAAACCGCCGAGAAGTGCTTGGCCAACTACCGCCGAATCATCTCCTGAGTCTTGGCGTGCAACCACTTTATGTAGTGATCAATGCCCGCGACAACGTGGGCGTGGTGGTAAACGCCGAGGGCGTCCGCCAAGGGGCCGAATTCGCGTCGGGACTGCGGGCCGGCGAAGCCATTCCCCAGTCGCACAAGATTGCCTTGCGGGACTTGGCTGCGGGCGAGCCGGTTTTGCGTTACGGCGCGACCATCGGGTACGCCAACCGTCCGATTCCGCAGGGTGCCTGGGTTCGCGAGGACCTGTTGGATATGCCCGGCGCTCCGTCGTTGGACGATTTGCCGTTGGCGACGGCGACTCCCGCTCCACTCCCGCCACTCGAGGGCTATACCTTCGACGGCTACCGGAACCCGGACGGCACGTTTGGGACGCGCAATATTCTCGGTCTGACGACAACGGTGCAGTGCGTGGCACCAACCGTCGATTTCGCTGTCCAGCGGATTCGGGCCGAGATTCTGCCACGTTACCGGAATGTGGACGACGTGGTGGCCGTGACCCACACCTACGGGTGCGGTGTAGCAATCGATGCGCCCGGGGCTATCGTGCCAATTCGGACGATCCGCAACATCGCGAGCAATCCGAATTTTGGCGGGGCTCCGCTGGTGGTCAGTCTGGGCTGCGAGAAACTGCAGCCTGTCCGCCTGTTTTCGAAAGACTTGCCGGTTCTGCAGGAAGCTTCGGGCGTCATCCGGCTCCAGGACCAGCGCGGATTCCAGGACACAGTAGCCGCAATCATGCGGGCGGCGGAAGTGCGTTTGGAGGAATTGAACCGTCGGCAACGGACCAAATGTCCGGCTTCCGGCTTGGTGGTGGGCTCGCAGTGCGGCGGCAGCGACGCTTTTTCCGGGATCACCTGCAATCCGGCCGTTGGATTCGCGGCGGATCTGCTGGTGCGCGCGGGAGCCACTGTGATGTTTTCGGAGGTCACGGAAGTCCGCGACGCCGTGCACTTGCTGACGGCGCGGGCACGGAACCGCGAGGTCGCGTTGGACCTGATCCGCGAAATGCGTTGGTACGACGAGTATTTGGCGCAGGGCAGGGCGGACCGCAGCGCGAACACGACCCCCGGCAACAAGCGCGGAGGGTTGGCGAATATTGTGGAAAAGGCGCTGGGGTCGGTGGCCAAGTCGGGCACGTCCGCGCTGGATGCTGTCACTTCGCATGGCGAGCGGGTCTTGGCCAAGGGCTTGGTTTTTGCGGCTACTCCGGCAAGCGATTTCATCTGCGGCACCCTCCAGTTGGCCGCCGGGATGAATATGCACGTGTTCACCACGGGGGAGGGAACTCCCTACGGCTTGGCGCTGGTGCCGGTGGTGAAGGTGTCGTCGAGGACGGCGTTGCTCGAAAAATGGCCGGATCTCATCGATTTGGATGCGGGCCGGATCGCGGCGGGGACTGCCACCATCGAGGATGTCGGCTGGGATTTGTTCCGCACGATTTTGGACGTCGCCAGCGGGAAGAAGACTTGGGCCGAGCAATGGAAGCTGCACAATGCGCTGGCCTTGTTCAATCCCGGGCCGGTCACATAGCTCGGCTGGTAGAATCGCGCTCGGCTAGTATAATCGCGGGGTGACCGGACGATTTCTATTCGCCTTTCTGACCTCGATTGCCATAGGCCAGGCCGTGGACCTGCGCACCGCCAACATCCAGCTCGCGCCCACGGCTGGCCGAATTGAGGTGAAGGCTGCCCAGGTGATTGCCGAGGAGGTCGAGAAGCGGACCCAATTGCGGCTGACGCGGAATCCAGCCGGTGGAACGCCGATTCGGATCGTGAACCGCGCGGCGGGGAATCCCGAAGGTTTTACTGTCGCGACCACCGCGCAGGGTGTCACCATCACCGGCAACGGCGATCGCGGTGTGATTTTCGGCACCGGCTATTTCCTGCGGCGCGCCCGGATGGCCAAGCAGGTCTTCGACATCGAAAACGGCATGTCGGTCACCACGGAACCGAAAACCGTCGTGCGCGGCCACCAGCTGGGTTTCCGCCCCAAGACCAACTCCTACGACGGCTGGACGGTGCCGATGTGGGAGCAGTACATCCGTGAACTGGCGCTGTTCGGCACCAACACGGTGGAACTGATTCCGCCGCGTTCGGACGACGACCCCGACAGCCCGCATTTTCCGCTCACCCAGATCGACATGATGGCCGAGATGTCGCGCATCGCCAACGAGTACGCGATGGACGTGTCGATCTGGTTTCCGGCGATGGACGAGAATTACGCGGATCCGAAGACCGTCGATTTCGCCCTGAAGGAGTGGGCGGAGGTTTTCAAGCGCCTGCCGCGCGTGGATGCCGTTTTCGTGCCGGGAGGCGACCCGGGCGACACGCCGCCCGCGCAGCTTCTGGCCCTGCTGGAGAAGCAGACCGCGAATCTCCACAAGTTCCATCCGAAGGCCGGGATGTGGGTGTCGCCGCAGAGCTTCGACAAGGCCGGGCTCGATGAGTTCATGGCGATCGTGGGGAAGAATCCGGCGTGGCTGTCCGGGCTGGTCTTTGGTCCGCAGGTTCGGGGCAGCATCGCCGAACTGCGGGCACGGACTCCGGCGAAATACCCAATCCGGTTCTATCCCGATATCACGCATAGCATCAACGCGGAGTTCCCCGTACCGTCCTGGGATTTCGCCTATGCGGCAACCGAGGCCCGCGAGGTTGTTAATCCGCGCCCGACCGACGAGGCCGCGATTTTCCGCAAGTACAACCAGTTTTCGACCGGTTTCGTGACTTACTCGGAGGGTTGCAACGACGATGTGAACAAGTTTGTGTGGTCGGCGCTTGGGTGGAATCCTGAAGCCAGTCTGCCGGAGGTGCTGAGGGATTACGGACGTTTCTTCTTCGGGGCGGACCAGGCCGATTCGCTTGCCCAATCAATTCTTTCGCTGGAGCGGAACTGGCGGGGGCCGCTGGCGACCAACGGGAATGTCGAGACCACCTTGCAGCAATTGCGGTCGGTTGAGCGTGCGGCCACGCCGCAGCTTCGCCTGAATTGGCGGTTCCAGCAGTTGCTGTACCGTGCACATTACGACGCGTTTCTGCGGCAGCGGCTGTTGATCGAGACCGAACAGGAGGCGCGCGCGAATGCGGCTCTCGGTCGGGCTGGCAAGTTGTCGGGGTCGGTGAAGTCGATGGATGAGGCCGAGGCGATCTTGGATACCGATGCGCTCACCTCCGAGGCCAGGGACCTGAGGGCGCGCGTGTTTGAACTTGCAGAGGCGCTGTTCCAGAGCATCCATATGCAGCTGAGTGTGCCCCGGTATCAGGCGATCGGCCTCGGGCGCGGCGCGAATCTGGACGCGATTGATTTTGCGCTGAACAACCGGGTCTGGTTGAAGCAGCAATTCGCGCAGGTGCGGGCACTGCCGGATGAAAAGTCCAGGTTGGCGGGGATCAACCGGATTGTGGAGTGGACGAATCCGGGGCCTGGCGGATTTTACGACGATTTGGGGGATACGGCACGGCAGCCGCACCTGGTGGCGGTTGAGCCGTACGGCCAGGATCCCGATTTCCTGCGTTCACCCATGATGGGTTTCGGAAGCTCCCCGCAGCAGGGTGCGCGGGTGTCCTGGTTCACGGTGGCGGAGACTTTGGCCGATACGCCATTGAAGATGCACTATGACGGCTTGGACCCGGCGGCGAAGTACAAGATCCGGGTGGTCTACGGCAATGGAACGTCGAAGGCAAAGATGCGGCTGGTGGCGAACGGCAACGTGGAGATCCACCCGTTCCGCGAAAAACCAAACCCAATGGGACCGGTGGAGTTTGACATCCCGGCGACCGCCACGGCGGGTGGCGAGCTGAGTTTGGAGTGGACCAAGCCCGCTGGTGGCGGCGGCAACGGACGTGGCGTTCAGGTGGCGGAAGTATGGCTGATTCGTCGGTAGGGCGTTCGGGGTCTGTCAATTCGGCGTACCGGTGGCAGGTTGTCGCCATGTTGTGGGCGATCTCCTTCTTCAACTACGCCGATCGGCAGGCGATCTTTTCGGTGTTCCCGCTGCTGCAGAAGGCGATGTCCCTCGACAACGTGCAACTGGGTCTTCTAGGCAGTGCATTTGCGTGGGTCTACGGGCTGGGCGGCGTCTTTGCCGGAGCCATCGTGGACCGGGTTCGGCGGAAAACGGCGATTTTGGGCGGCTTGTATGCGTGGAGCGGCATTTGCGCCGCCACGGCAGCGGTGAATTCCTTCCCGGGCCTGTTCCTGATGCGAGCCTTGGAGGGTTTGGGCGAGACATTCTATTTCCCGGCCTCCATGTCCCTGGTGAGCGATTACCACGGACCTGAAACGAGGTCGCGGGCTATCGGCATCCACCAGACCAGCGTTTATGTGGGTACCATCGCGGGCGGGTTTTTCGCGGGATGGATCGGCCAAGTCTATGGGTGGCGCTGGTCGTTCGTCGTCTTCGGCGGCTTGGGGATCTTGTTGGGCTTGGTGCTGGCGAAATGGCTGCGGGAACCGGTTCGGGGGCAGTCGGAATCTGTGGCTGTTGCCGAGAATTTGCCGCTCCGCGCAACCGTGCGGATACTGGCTGCGTCGCCGGTCGCGTTGCTGTTGATGGCGGCGTTCTGCTGTGCGAATTTCGTGGCCGTTGTGCTGCTCACTTGGATGCCGAAGTTTCTCTTCGACCGGTTCCATATGAGTCTGGCGATGTCGGGCTTGGCTGCGACTCTGTTTGTGCAAATGGCCAGCCTGTGCGGGTCGCTCACAGGGGGTTGGATGGCCGACAAATGGCGGCAAAAGACGCCGGGTGGACGGATGCTGGTGCAGGCCATCGGCGTGTTCGGCGGTGCCCCGTTCGTGGTGCTTTGCGGCATGACGCATTCGACCGGCATGCTGATCGGGGCGCTGACCGCATGGGGCTTCTTCAAAGGCCTCTACGACGCCAATATTTTCGCGTCGATGTTCGACGTGGTCCGGCCGGAGGCCAGGGGCACTGCGGCCGGACTGATGAACACCGTCGGTTGGCTGGGTGGAGGCGGGAGCGCTCCAATTGTGATCGGACTCCTCTCCAGGGAGTACGGATTGGGAGGTTCGATCGCCATGGCCTCGATGGTCTATTTAGCGGCAGGGGTGCTTTTGCTCAAGGCGGCTTCCTCTGCCCGCCGTCGGCCCGCCCATCAACCGCAGTAGTTCGGCTGTGTTGGGGTGTTCGACGGGCAGAGTCCGGTTACCCTAATCCAATGCATTTACGGTCATATTGTTCGCCGCATGACTACGACAACTTCGGAGATATCAACCTTTGCGGCTGTTCCTGTGGTGTCCGTCCGATTCAATCGAAAATGAACACGGCTGCCTGCGTTGCAGCCAGTCGGCCAGGCGATCCCGGTTGCTGACACCGTGGCAAGCTGGTTTGCCGTGGCCGGGGCGGTAACCCCCCTGGCCAAGAAGAACGTGTTGCCGAAAAAGACAGGGTCATTTGTCGAGCTTCCGTCCGCAGGCGTGCAGCTGGCATCCAACGCCAGCGAAAATGTTCCGGACGCCGTTGGGCTGAGGTAAATAACGTGGACGTCGGCAAGGCCGGTCAATGTTCTTGGAAGCACAAAGGAGGTTTGCAGCGACGGCAATCCGCTGTTCGCAAAAGCAGCATAGCCTTCGTTGGCGTTCGTTCCCAAGCAGCCGTCGGCGGTGGCGGGGGTTGTGCCCACTGGGGGACTGTTCCACACCAGGGTTGCACCATTTCCGCATATGGCCAGTGGAGCGTGCCATTCGGCGGCGGCCGTAACGGCAGTGGTTCCTCCCGCGCCAACTGATGTGATCGCGGCCAGCGTGGATCCGGACGATGATCCAGACGATGATCCGGACCCGGTGGTACCGCCGAGGATTCGGAATATTGTTCCGTCGTACCAGATCGGGTACATTTGACCGGCCAGGATGTCCGACGAACCGGGGTTGCTGCCGTCGGCTTTTGTAATGGGAATCGCTCCCAGCAAGTCGACATTCAAACTGGTCGAGCCGCCGGTTCCATTCACGTCCGGCCACCAATTCAGAATCATTCCCGACGAATATTGGGGCAATGTCGGCGACAACGCGCAGGTATACGCACGACCAGACGCCGAAGTGGAGTGGCAGAGGACGGCACCGCCTCCCTGGATAGACGCTTTCGTGGCAATGAATGACGTGTCAATCGTTTGCTGGATGTTCAGACGGGTGCCGGTATCCGTGATAGCACTGATGATCCCGGTACCGGGTGCGAAGTTCTGCGTGGTCCTGGCACCCACTGGAGATCCGGAATTTTGAATCGTCACCGCACCGCCGGCACCACCCTGCGGCACCCAATTGTTGGCAGTTAGGCAGACGTAGATATTACTGCCCGCGGCCCCCGTTGTCAGAAGAATCACCTCATTGACGGTGCACGCGGCTGGCAGGGACGCAGCAGTGCGGAT
>CAIYDY010000199.1 GCA_903925015.1 uncultured Acidobacteriia bacterium | reverse complement strand
CGATCAGCATTGCGCTCAACTCCTCATCGCTCACACCGGGAAAGTACACCGAGTGGATCACCCTGACCGATCCCAAAGCCATCGATTCCCCGCAGGACATCATGGTCACGGTGGACACCACCGGCGTACCCGATTCCATCAACCTGTATGTGACGCCGTCGGGCGATCCGTTCCCCCAGGCCACGATTGCCGTGCAATCCAGCGGAACCGGCATCCAGCCGACTGTTGCCACCACGACCGGAGGGAACTGGCTTTCCTTCAATAGCGGCACGACCGGCATCGTGAATTTCGGCGTGCCATGGATTCTCCAGGGAACCGCACGCACGGGGCAGACTTCGGGAGCTTACCAAGGCACGGTAAGACTGGCCGGCTCTTCCATCGCGGCGGAAAATAAGACGATCAACATCACGCTGAATGTTACGACAGCCCCGATCATCGATACGGTGCGGGCAAACGCGACCGTGCGGCTATCCAGTCCACAGGGGGGCGTCAGGGCTGTGGGAAGCGCCAGTTTCTTCAATCTTGGCGACGGAGCCCTCTCCGTATCCGGTGCCACGGCCACCTCGGCGAGCAAGTTCCTCTCGGCAACGGTCCAGAACAATACGGTCCAGATTTCGGCGGATCCAACCGGATTGGCTCCGGGTGTCTATTCCGGCAGCGTCGGCATCACATCGAACGCTGCGAATTCCTCCCTGGTCGCGATTCCAGTTGAACTTACCGTGGCGCTTCCGACCCCAATGATCAACACGGGAGGCATCGTCAACATCGGCGACTACCAGAACGACGGCGTGGCACCCGGCGACATCGTCGCCATCTTCGGCACCCAGTTGGCCCCGTCAACCGTAGTTGCGCCGACAGTACCGCTGGCGACTTCCTTGAGCGGCGTGCAGGTCCTGGTAAACGGCGTTCCGGCTCCGTTGTTCTTTGTCTCGTCCGGCCAGATCAACTTCCAAGTGCCCTATTCCCTGACTCCGGGCCAAATCGCCACGGTGCAGGTAAACTCCGGGGCAGCAACTGGCAATAGCCGGGCAGTGAACGTGCTCTCCAGTGCCCCGAAGCTGCTCCCGGTTGCGACTCCGGCTGGCAGCTACGGAATTTTCATAAATCTGGACGGAAGCCTGACATGGCCGGTCAACGCGATCCAAGGATGCAACTGCCGCCCAGCCAAGCCCGGTGACATCATCGTCATGTTTGGCATCGGGTTCGGCCAAACAACGCCGGCTGCGACGGAAGGTGCAGCCGGAGCCGCCCAAGCCATCGCAGGTGCCAATGTCTCGTTCGGCGGACTGTTTGTCAATGGAGTCACCTACGCCGACTCGCTCTTCACCGGCCTCGTTCCCGGCCTCGTAGGCCTATACCAGATCAACGTGAAGATTCCGGTGGACATGATTCCAGCCGCTTCGATCCCCGTTCAGGTCAAAGTGAGCGGCGCAATCAGCAATTCCGTAAACATCGCGGTGTCGAAGTAATGACTAGACGGACCGCAATCGGAACCATCGGGGGAGCGCTGGCAGCCATGACGGTGGACGCACAGACCAAGCGGCAATACTACGAGATCCGCCGCTACCAACTTCGGAACGGCGTCACCAACGCCATGCCCACATCGAAACCAGCGGGATTGGAGGGCACCTTCGGGGCCTTCAACCCGGTGGTGGGCGAAGGTTCCCCTTTCCTAACAATGCTTTTCACTTACTCGTCCTTTGCAGAAGCCGAGAAAATCGACGAAAAGCTGGGGCCATACAAGGGCTTCATCCGGTATGAGCGGACCATTCTGCGCGCCTTCGAGGCGATGCCTGAATTGAATCTTCCCCCGAAACGCGAAGGCGGCGGGCACATCTTCGAACTCCGGACCTACGAATCGAACGATGTGGCATCGCTGGCAAAGAAGATCGAAATGTTCAACAAGGGCGAAATGCAGATTTTCCAGCGCCTGGGGATGAATCCGGTCTTCTTCGGGGAGGCAATCGTTGGCAATTCCTTGCCCCATCTGACCTATATGTTGGCCTACGACGATTTGGCGGCCCGTGACCGTGTCTGGAAGGCTTTCGGCTCGGACCCGGAATGGCTCAAGCTCCGCGCGACGCCGGGACTTTCAGATGCTGACATCGTTTCGAACATCTCGAACACCATACTGCGCCCGACCGCGTTCTCTGATATACGATAAGGGGTTCGAGGATTCCATTTATGGATAGACGCAGATTCTTCCAATCCACCATCCAGACCGCAGGCGCGGCGCTTGCCGCACAAGCGCTGGCCCCGACTGCGGCCCAAGCCCAGAATCCGGCGGCCTTGGCGGCCAGCTATGCCCCACCACAGCCCGCTGCGGCCCCGGCCCGCAAACCGACCGGAACGAAAGCAACTATGGTCGCGGGCACACAACACTCGCACCAGGACGAGGTTCTGTCCGTGATGTCCTCGTTCGGCATCAACCACATCTGCAGCACCGATCTCGGCACACAGCTGGATGCAAGTTGGTCCGTCGACAGCCTCTCCAAACTGCGGGAGAAGGTCGAAAAACACGGCATCGCGCTCGACATGGTGCCGATCCCGCTGCCTTCGGCGGTGATCGCCAAGGCCCCGATGTCCGCCATCATGATGGGCAAGGACCCGGAGCGCGACAAACAGATCGAGATGTGCCAGCAGATGATCCGGAACTGCGCCAAAGCGGGCATCCCGGGGATTAAGTACAACATGAGCATCCTCGGCGTGGTCCGCATAGGGCGGACACCGGGCCGGGGCGAGAGCACCTACTCGACTTGGAACTACGAGAAGGCCACCGACAAGGACCAAATGACCGAGGCTGGTCCGGTTTCCGCCGACGCCTATTGGGAGCGCATTGAATATTTCCTGAGCCGCGTGGTGCCGGTGGCGACCGAGGAAAAGGTCCGCATGGCCTGCCACCCGCATGACCCAGGGATGCCGGAGCCGCAGGGTTACCGTGGCGTCCACACCGTGCTGGGAAGCCCGGCGGGGCTCAAGAAGTTCATTTCGATGCACGAAAGCCCGTACCACGGCCTGAATTTCTGCCAAGGCACAGTTTCGGAAATGCTGAAGGACCCGAACAAGGAGATCCACGACGTGATCCGCTACTTCGGCTCGCGCAAGAAGATCTTCAACGTCCACTTCCGCAACATCCGGGGCGGCTTCGGGGACTTCCAGGAAACGCTGCCGGACGCCGGCAGCGTGAACATGATCGAGGCGATCAAGACCTACCAGTCCGTCGGTTATCCGTTCATGCTGATGCCGGACCATGTGCCCCAGATTCCGGGCGACAAGGGCGGGGCTTTGGCGTTCGCGTTTTCGTTTGGCTACATCCAAGCGCTGATCCAAATGCTGGGATAGTTCGGAGGGGAGCCGTGGCCCACGGCTCCCCTTACAGTCGCGAACGCGCGGGGTCTGCCTCGAAAAAGTCGCGCACACCGTCGCCGGATACGCGCTCGAACCCCATCCGAAGGTAAAGGCGGACGGCGGCGACGTTTGAAACCTCAACATGCAGGCGGACGGGTTTGTCCACTGTGCGCGCACGTTCCAAGATGCCGTCCAGAATCCGGGTACCGATTCCGCGTCCACGGCAATCCTCCCGAAGCAACCAATCCGCGAGCCGGATTTCATCGGGTGATTCGGCCAGAACCATCCAGCCGACCACCGAGCCATTCATTTCCACGACTAGACTGGCAGCCTCCGGGAAGTTTTCCCGGAGGGAGCCCCGTCGGGCCGTGTACTGCATCCCCAGCACTTGGTCGCGGATCAGCGGGGGCCAAGCCCCCGCACCCAGTGCTGCCGCCATTTGGTCCAGAACCATGGATCGGACGAACATCTCGTCGTCCCGTGTCTCTGGACGCAACCGGTAGGGCAAGGGTGCGGCGGACATTTTGAAGGACGGATTCCCGACTACGGGCGCGACGGATAGACCCCGGAGGTGGCGATGCAATAGATCATGGCCACGGACGGCTGCATGGTCGAAATCGTGCTGGCCGCAGTGAATGGAACGACGGTGGATCCGCCGGACCCACTCCCGGCGGCGTCCGTGGTGACAGTGGCCATCGTGTTTCCATCCGGCGAGGCATACAATCCCGACCCGGTATTGCCAAAAACCGCACCCGTCGGATCATTGCTGCCGGACCCGGAGGAACTGCAAGGCAGCGCCACCCTGTGGGTGTGATCGGGTAGGTTGGCCGAACTGACCAGCACGGTGCCGGTGGCGGTCGCAGTGGCGGTCAAAGCGCCAGCCTGCTGGCCCAGCTTTCCGCCTTTTGCAAGCGCTATCGGTGCGCGGGAACGAAGGTCGGGCAGCGCAAACGTCGTTCTACCGTCCCCACCGTAGTAGTTGCTCAGCAGTGAATACAGGGCTTGGTTCTGGGAGATTTGCATCACCTGGCCCGCGCATTCAAGCCAGCCAACGGGTGCGTAACCGATCGCGAACATCCGAATTTCGCCTAAGAAAAAATCCATAACGTCTCCTCTCTTCCTCTCCCATGAGCGGGAGGTCTCATTCCGTGGAAACTATGCCGCCAGTCCAGGCGGCTTGCAATACACGATTCACAGACACGGCCGGAGGGGTGAGCCACCCGGCGTTCCAGCAACCGCTAGGGCCTTTGGGGGAAAATCCCTTGGACAGCGATGATGTAGTTGATGCCTGTCGAAGGCTGGAGCGGGAACATCGGCAGCTGCGTGCTTGCGGTGAAAGTGGCGGCAGGGGAGGACGAGCCGGCGCTGCCGGTTTGGCTGGATGCCATCAGCGCGTTGGAAGTGGCATCGTAAAGCCCGCTGCCGGTGACACCGGGGACACTGTTCGCCGGGTCATTGCTGCTGGAGTCCGTCGTGTTGCACGGAGGCTGGAACGTGTGGGTATGGGAAGGCATTGTGGACGCCGTAAGCTGGAGGGCGCCGACAAACTGTGGCGTTTCCGGCGTCATGCCGATGCGTTGGCTGAATGCAAAGTTGGGATTCGCACTTAGGCCGTTCAGTTGTCCACGTCCGATCGGCACGCAGCCCCTGAGGTCGGGGAGACCGAAGGTAGTATGGCCGTCGCCGCCAAACATCGTTCCCAGCAGCGCGAAGAGCACATCGTATTCAGCGATGTTCAGCAGTCTTCCGTCGCACGGAAGCCAGCCCATATCCGAAGGCGCGTAATTGAACCCTGCTAGCCGAATTTCGCCCACGTATTGATCTGACATTTTTTTGATCCTTTCTCCCTTTGATGAATGTTTTCCGGGTCCTGGGGCGCACTTATGGACGCGGTGGGAATGTCCCCTCGAGCGATATGGCAAACTGCATCGCAAGCGTGGGCTGCGCGAGCGCGGCGGAAGCCTGCATCCGCACCGCAACGGGAATCGGCGAAGGGTTGCCCCCGGCTGGGGAAGTGGTGGTAGCCACCATCATGTCGCTTCCGCTGGGGGCGAAATTACTATTGCCGGAGTTGCCCGGATAGTTGCCAGCCGGGCTGGACTCGCTGGCGGAAGCGCTGTTGCATGGTGGGGTAAAGGTGTGGGTGTGGGCAGGAATGTTTTCCGCCGTCAGGACGACCGCAGTGCTTGCAGTCAGGGTGGCCGTCGCCGCGCCAACCGTCTGGCCCTGTTCAACCTCTTCCATCGGCGAAGGCAGGGGGTTTGGACCGAAGCCAACCCCGAGGAGGCCCTGCAAGTTTGGAAGTGCGAAGGTAGTCCGTCCGTCGCCGCCGTAGGTGTCGCCCAGCAGTGCTGCCAAAGCCTGATACTGGCCAATCTGAAGCACCTGGCCGTTGCAGGCAAGCCAACCTTCCGGGATGTAGTTGTAGGGGAAAACGCGGATCTCGCCGATGAATGCGTCCATTTCAAGCCTCTTTTCTCCCCGCGATGGCAGTCGCCGCACATCGTCGCCAAGCGGGAAATATCCGACATGGAAAGAGTATCAGGGTTGCATAAATGGTGCAAGAGTTTCTTGCTGTTTTTACCGTTTTAGCACAACGTGAACAACTATATCCGTAGTAATACGAGCAGTTGCGAAGGCGGGATAGGTCGGAGTCAAGCAACCGCGGCGGGTTCGGAGGACTTGGCTCGGACAGCCAAGACCGCCCCGACTGCGGCCAGACCTAACGAGATCCACTGTTCCAGCGTGAACGGGCCGCCGAGTGGGTTCGATGAATCGTGCATCCGAAGAAACTCGACCCCGAAACGGAGCAGGCCGTACAGGACCAGATAGAGGCCGATTGCCGAGCCGTCCCCGTGCTTCCGGTTCAGCCACCAGAGCAGGAATAGGCAGATGAGGCCTTCGCCGAAGGCCTCATAGAGTTGCGTCGGGTGGAGCGGAATTCCGAGCGGCACTCCGGTCGTGGCAGCCTGGTTGTGGAAAGTCACCGCCCACGGCAGGTGGGTGGGCCGACCCCAGCAGCATCCAGCGGAAAAACACCCGAGCCGG
>CAIYDY010000198.1 GCA_903925015.1 uncultured Acidobacteriia bacterium | reverse complement strand
TCCCATCGGGCATGCGTCTTGTCTCCTCCCGCACTCGCTCCGGGTCCGACACCCGAACCGATGACTTCCTAGGTATCGCCGCCTGGGATGAAAAGCCAGCCAAGAAGGCCGCAAAGGACTCAAAAGACGACGCCGAACCCGCCGCAGTTGACGTCTGGCACTGGCGCGATACCGACGTCATGCCGAAGCAGAAGAAGTCCGCCGCCCAGGACCGCCGCCGCAACATGCTCGCTGTCTGGCACCTGAACGGCAACAGCCTCGTCCAGCTCGGCCACACCCTGCAAGGTCAAGTAACGCCACTCAAGCACCAGACCCTCGCCTACTCCACGGACTGGCACGCCTACGCCATGGAACGCAGCATCGGACGTCCCGCAACCGACCTGTCCCTCGTCGACTTGGCCACCGGCGCTGAAACCAAGCTCAAGGACCGCCTCGCCGATGATCGCTACCTGCAGGCCAGCCCGCGCGGCAAGTACCTCCTCTACCTCCAAAACGACCACTACTGGACCGTCGACACTTCCACCAAGGCCACCGTCAACATCACCCGGAACGTCAAGACATCCTTTATCGACAAGGAATCCGACGACACCATCAAGCAACTCCCACCCTTCGGTGTCGCTGGCTGGACCAAGGACGATCGCGAAGTCATCCTGTACGACAAGTTCGACCTCTGGCTCATCGCCGCCGACGGTTCCAAGGCCGCCCGCCTCACCGACGGCACCAAGGACCAAATCCGCTACCGCTACACCAAGCTCGATCCCGACGAGGAATTCATCGATGCCGGAAAATCGATGGTCCTCTCCATGTTCGGCACTTGGTCCAAGAAATCGGGATACGCCCGCCTCCAACCCGGAGCTACCCCCGTACCCCTCCTGTGGGCCGACCGCAGCATCGACCGCCTCGTCAAAGCCTCCGACGTTGATATCTACGCCTACGTCTCCCAGTCCTTCGTCGACTCCCCCAACGAATACGTCGGCGGGCCCGACCTGAAGGAGGCCAAGAAAACCAGCGATACCAACCCCTTCGCCGCCAAGTTCGCCCAAAGCCGGTCCGAGCTGGTGGAATACCAGACGCCCAAGGGCGTCCGCCTCCAAGGTGCCCTCTACTATCCCGCTGGCTACGAACCCGGCAAGAAGTACCCCATGGTCGTCTACATGTACGAAAAGTTGTCGGACAACCTCCACCACTTCAGCGCGCCCACCGAACGGGAATACTACAACCCGGCCGCCATCACCGACCACGGCTACTTCCTCCTGATGCCGGACATCGTCTTCCGCCCCAGGGAACCCGGTCTGTCGGTGGCCGAGTGCGTGGGTGCCGCGGTGAAGAAGGTCTTGGCCGCCGGCAACGTCGATCCGAAGAAGATCGGCATTGTCGGCCACTCCTGGGGCGGCTTCGACACCGTTTTTCTCGCCACCCACACCAACCTCTTCGCCGCCGCGGTCGCCGGCGCGCCCATCACCGACCTCGTCAGCAACTACGGAAACCACCACTGGAGTTCCGGCATCGCCGAAACCGACCACATCGAGACCGGCCAGCAGCGCATGGAGGTCCCCATTTATGAGGACCTGCAGGCCTACATTCGCAACTCGGCCATCTTCAATGTTCAGAACATGACCACGCCCTTGCTGATCGAAGTGGGCGACGCCGACGGCACCGTCTTCTTCCACCAGGGCGTCGAACTCTACAACATCGCCCGCCGCGCAGGCAAGGAAGTCGTGCTCATCTCCTACGCGGGCGAGGACCACGGCCTCAGCAAGAAGGCCGACCAAATCGACTACCAGCGCCGCATTTTCGAATGGTTCGGCCACTACCTGAAGGGCGAAGCCGCCCAAAACTGGATCGCCCACGGCGAAACCTACCTCGACCACCAAAGGGAGCTGAAGAAGTAGGGTGGCCATTCTTGGCTGCGCCAGGCTTTCAGCCTGGCATAACCGCACGCCGAACTGAACCAAGCGCTATCATTCATAAAAATGCCGCCATCGAATCTGCTGCGCAACCGGCTAGCAGTTGCCACCGCATCCGTTCTCGCCATCTGCCTTCTATCCGCCCCGATGCTAACCGGCGCGGGTGAATCGAAACTCGCCCTCACCATCGAGCGCATCATGCGCGGGCCCAATCTTGTCGGAACGGAACCGGCGCAGGTCCGCTGGTCGGGCGATTCCTCCAAGATCTATTTCCAATGGAAAAAGGCGTCCGACCCAATCGCCGCCCCCATGGACACCTATGTCGTGAACCGCGATGGCTCGGGCCTCCGGAAGCTCTCGGACGAAGAGGTCCGCACCGCGCCGCCCGCTTTCATGGATACTAATGAAGACCGTTCCCTCAGCGTTTTGTCCGAAGACGGCGACATCGTACTCCTGAACAACGCCACCGAAAGCCGCAGGCAGGTCACAAAAACCGCCGATGCCGAAACCAATCCGCGCTTTGTCCCGGGTACGAAGAAGATCACCTTCCAGCGCGGAGGCAATCTATTCCTCCTTTCACTTGAGAACGGCGATCTGGAGCAACTGACGGACATCCGGGCCGGTGGCGACACAGCCGCTCCGGCGGCGGCCGGAGGCGGTGGACGCGGAGGCGGGGGAGGTCGGGGCGGACGTGGCGGCGCTCCCACCGGCGCGGCCGGCGAAACACCCAAAGGCACCGACGCCCAGGAGTACCTCAAAAAGGAACAGAAGGAAATGTTCGAGGTCGTCCGCGATCGGGTCAAGTACAAGGAGGAGGCCGACGCCAAGCGCAAGAAGTTGCCGGTCCGCAAGCCCTATACCCTCCAGGCGCGTCAAAGCCTTACCGGCTTGCAGCTGACCCCGGACGGCAAGAAAGTCGTGGCGGTGCTCTCCGAAACCGCCAACGGCTCAAAAAACTCCATCGTGCCCGACTGGATCACCGATTCCAGCTTCCCCGAGGACCTGCCCGGCCGCGCGCGCGTCGGCGACTCCCTCGGCCAACGCCATTTGGTGGTCATCGATGTGGCCTCCGGCGAAGTCAAGACCGTCAACCACGGCGAGTTGGGCGTCCCCGCCAACCAAATTGAGGACGGTGCCAGTTGCAGTGGCGGCGGTGGTGGCGGTCCCTTGGGCGGCGGCCAGACCGTCTATTTCTCGCCCGACGGCACCAAGGGCGTGTTCGGAGCCCGTTCGCAGGACAACAAGAACTGCTGGTACTTCGCCCTCGATCTCGACGCCGCCAAGGGCCGCGTCATCTCCACCGATAAGGACGCCGCCTGGATCGGAGGTCCCGGCGGCAGCTCGGGCTGGCTCCCAGACAACAAAACCTTCTATTTCACCTCGGAACGCGACGGCTCCAACCACCTCTATGGGGTCACGATGGACGGAGAACCCAAGGCCCTTACCTCCGGTAAATGGGAAATCGACCGCGTCGTCCTTTCCCAGGACAAATCGAAGTTCTACCTGACCACCAGCGAAGGCGGCGCGGCTGAACGGCATCTGTGGTCGATGCCGGTCACGGGCGGTACCCGTACAAGGATCACGAAGTTGCCCGGCTTCCACGCTGGCATCCTGTCGCCGGATGAAAAATGGATTGCCGACGTTTACTCCTACGCCACCAAACCGCCGGAGCTGTATGTCCAACCCAACACACCGATGGTCGAAGGTGCCAAGCTGACGGACTCCCCGTCCCCCGAATTCGGGCAAATCGCCCTAATGGACGCCCCGCTGGTGGAAATCCCAGCCCGCGACGGTGCCAAGGTTCCCGCGCACCTCTTCAAGCCCGCCAACTACAAAAAGGGCGGCCCGGCGGTAATTTTTGTCCATGGCGCGGGCTACGCCCAGGGCGTTACCAAGGGCTGGTCCAGCAACTACCACCGCGAATACATGTTCCACCAGTTCCTGATGGAGCACGGCTACTTGGTTGTCGATGTGGATTACCGGGGTTCAAAAGGCTACGGTCGCGACTGGCGCACCGGTATCTACCGGCACATGGGAGGCAAGGATCTGGATGACCAGGTCGATGCCGCCAAGTGGATGGTTTCCGTCCACGGTGCCGACCCCAAGCGCATCGGCCTTTATGGCGGCAGCTACGGCGGTTTCATAACCCTGATGGCGATGTTCACCCAGCCCGACGTCTTCGCGGCCGGAGCAGCCTTGCGTCCCGTCAGCGATTGGGCGTATTACAACCAGCAATACACCGGCAATATTCTCAACCAGCCGCAGGGGGATGCCGAGGCCTACAAGCAGTCGTCGCCGATCTATTTCGCCAATGGCCTGAAGGGCCAGTTGCTGATTGCGCACGGCATGGTGGACACCAATGTCCACTTCGTCGAAACCGTCCGGCTGGTGCAAAAGCTGATCGAACTTGGCAAGGACAACTGGGAACTGGCCTCGTACCCAGTCGAGGACCACGGGTTCATCCAACCCTCCAGTTGGACCGACGAGTACAAGCGCATCTTCAAGCTTTTTGAAACGGCCTTGAAGAAATAGGACTCTATAGGATCTTTGAATGGGTTTCTTGTTGGCTGCAGTTCTCGTGCTGGCTCAGCAGGACTTCTTGGCGGAAGCTCTCAAGGCTCTCGACGCCAACCAGCCTGCCGTGGCGGAGCCGTTGCTGCGCAAGGCCGTGGCAGCGGATGCAACCGACGTCGAGGCCCACTTCAACCTCGCGTTGGCTTTGAGTTTGCAGCGGAAGGACCCCGAGGCTGTTTCGGAGCTGCGGAAGGTCTTGGAACTCAAGCCCGGCCTCTACGAGGCGGATCTGAACTTGGGTATCCTGCTTGTCCGCGACAAAGAACCGACGGCGGCGATTGCGCCTCTGAAGGAAGCCGTCGAGGCCAAGCCGAAGGAATTCCGGCCCAATCTTTATTTGGCCCAGGCGATGTTCGATTCCGGTGATTTTGCCGGGGCCGAACACCAGTTCGCGGCAACTGTTGAGATCGATCCAAAAGCGACCGCCGCAGTCCTCGGCCAGGCGCGGGCACTTTTCAAACTTGGAAAATTGCCGGAATCGGCCGAGAAGTTCCGGGCCGCTGGAGCACGGGACGAGCTTCTGGCCCTCGCGCCTGCCTTCGAACAGGCGGGCGACAAGGTTGCCGCCATCGCCATCTACAAGGAATTTCCGGAGAACGCCGGAGCCCGCCAACGTCTGGGCGAATTGCAACTGGACGCGGGCGGCAATACAGCGGATGCGGTGGCCACTCTGGAGGACGCCGTCAAACGGAATCCAACAACAGCTGGCCGGATGTCCCTTGCAGACGCCTACAGGCTCAACAAGCAGCCCGACAAAATGCTGGACCAGTTGCAGTTGGCAGCTGCGGGCGATCCGGGGAATTTCGAAATTCGCATGGCCTTGGGACGAGCCCTCCGCGACGGCCGAAAACTAGTTCCGGCATCCCTGCAGTTCCAAGCAGCCACTAAGCTGCAGCCCGATTCCCCCGCCGCATGGAACGAGTTGGCCTCGGTCCTGGTCATCGGGGAGAATTACGTGGAAGGCTTGGCTGCACTCGACCATGTGCGGGCCCTCGGCAAGGAGATCCCGGGTGATTTCTTCCTGCGGGCCATCACGCTGGACCGTCTAAAGATGAAACCGCAGGCAATCGCCGCCTACCAGCAGTTCCTGGATGCCGACAAGGGTGCCCATCAGGATCAGGAATTCCAAGCGCGCCAGAGAATTCGTATCATTGAGAATGAACTGAAGAAGAAGTAACCACCATGGGCGCACTGTTCACCATTCTCCTGCTATTGGCACAACCTGGAGCGCCATCCATTGACCAAGTTCGGAGCGAGCCCAATTTGGAGCGCCGAGCCAAGCTCGCAATTGAATTTGCCGCCGCCGCCGAACGGCGCGCGGAAGCCGCGTATACCGCCGGAAATGTGCCCTTGACCACTTCCGAGCTGAAGGATACGGCTCTCGGCGTGGAACTAGCGCAATTGGCATTCGAGCAGACGGGGAAAACCCCGATGCGGCATCCCGGACCGTACAAGTCCGCCGAACTCAAAACACAGGAAATTTTGGTGCGTCTGGCCGATCTGGAAAAACGGATGGACGCCGAGGAGCGTTCCGGGATTGAGGGCCCACGCACCAAAATCCAGGAAATTCACGATGCCTGGTTTGACGGCATCATGAGGAAGAAATGAACAGGCCCGTTCGAGTTCTGATTGCGGCTGTACTACTGGCCCTGCCAGCTGTCGCCCAGCGCGAATTTCTCACCAACGACGAAATAGAGAAGATCCGGGTCGCACAGGACCCAAACATGCGTCTCACCACGTATGTGCAGTTCGCCAAGCAGCGGATCGACCAGATCAACCAGCAGATTGCGAAAGACAAAAAAGGCCGCTCCGTGCTGGTGCGCCAGCTTTTGGAGGACTACACCCAGATCATCGACGCGATCGACACCGTCTCCGATGACGCGCTGAAACGAGGAAAGAACATCGACGAGGGTCTCGTCGCAGTCTCCAACGCGGAAAAGAGATTTCTCGAACAGCTGAAAAAAATCGAGGCCGGACAACCCCACGATCTCGACATGTACGAAGTGTCGCTCAAGGACGCAGAAGACACCACAAGCGAGAGCATCGAGACCGCTGCGTCGGATACCGGAAAGCGCACGGAGGCTGTGAAGGCCAAGGCCGTCGACGAAAAGAAGAAACTCGAAAGCCTCACCAGCTCCGAGCAACTGAAGGAACAAAAAGCGCAGGCTGCAAAAGCGGAACTGACCGAGGATGGCAAGCCCAAGCGCAAACCGCCCACGCTCTACCGTCCCGGAGAAAAGCCGGAACCTCCCAAGCCTTAAGACTTGCTGGATCCGACCGCTTCCGAGCGCAAGTCCAAACTCCGCCGAATCATGGAAATCAAAACCGCGGCCGGGAAGGGCTTGCGGAGCCAGTTCCGGACATGCGGTCGGGTCGGAGAATCTTCGGCCAGCACCAGAATACCGGCGTTGGGATAGGACATTTCGAGGCTGTCGGTCTCGCTGGAACTGACTATGTCGGCATCCGCGATCACCAGATCAATTTCATCGCTGTTGCCCCGGACTAGGTCCAGAGCTTCGGCCATGCTCGAAGCTGACAGTGTTCGGTAGCCCTGTCGCTCCAGCACTCCGCAGATATAACTCTGGTACCCGGCGTCGTCCACCACCACCAGAACTGTTTCATCACCTCGGTCGGAGTCAACGGGAAGTTCCGGCTCAAACTCCTCGCTTTCGACTTCGGGATGGACGCCCGGAAAGAAGAGCTGGAAATCGCTGCCCTTGCCCAGCTCCGTCTTGACGGCAATGAACGCCCGGCTCTGGTTTACGATGCTGTTGACCATCGTGAGGCCGAGGCCCGTCCCTTTGCCCGGCTCCTTGGTTGTAAAGAAAGGCTCGAAAAGTCGCTGCTGGACCTCGGGAGTCATACCTGTTCCCGTGTCGGACACCGACAATCGTACGTAATCCCCGGGAACGAGTGCTCCGTGGCGCTTGGCGAAATCGGCGTCGAGGTACATCCGTGCGGTTTCGAGGCGGACCTTGCCACCCGAGGGCATCGCGTCGCGGGCATTGATGACGAGATTGACAATCACCTGCTCCAACTGGCCCCGGTCCGCGCGGAGGAATCCGGCGGTTTCGTCGAGATCCAGCACCAAGTCGGAATCAGCACCGGTTGCTCCGGCCATCAGTGGGCGGAGCATCTTTTCCACGCTGCGGACCAGCCCGTTGATGGCAATGTCCCGCTCCAACGTACTCTGGCGGCGCCCAAACGCGAGGAGCTGACGGGTGAGGACGGTTGCCCGGTTGGCGGCGCTGTAGATTTCGTCGGCAGCTTCACGGGCGTTGTGTCCGGGCGGGAACTCGGCAGAGATCAACTGTGCGAACCCGCTGATCACGGTCAGCAGGGTTCCGAAATCGTGGGCGACGCCCCCGGCCAGCTGGCCGAGGGTTTCCAACTTTTGCGCCTCCCGGAGCTGTCGCTCCAGCTTCCGTCTTTCCGTGATATCCCTCGCCACAGCGGCGAGGCAGAGGAAATTGCCGGTTTCGGGGTCGTTGACCGCGAACAGATTGAGGAGTACATCGACGACGCGGCTTTCGGGAATGTGCTGGAGCTGTACTTCCCCGACCCAATTGCCCTTTCCGTCCAGCACGGAAGAGACGATCTCGATAATCCTCTCCAGCCAGCCGTCGACGCAAAGGTCTGCGAGGCGGATGGAGCCTGCCGGGGAGCCCAGCGCGTCCCCAGCCGATCCGGCAAGGGCGTGACCGGCGGGGTTGAGATAGACCAAGTTGCCGTCGGCTCCCGCAATGGCGATCAGGTCGGCGCTTTGTTCGATCAGCGACACGAACTTCCGGCGATCCTCTTCGATCCGTTTTCTGGCGCTTACATCCCAGCAGACCCCGGCAATGCGGATCGCATTGCCGTCGGTCCCGCGGAAGACCGTGCCTCGAACCGTGAGCCAATGAATGCTGCCATCAGGCCACGTCGTCCGAAACTCGATGTCGGTGAATTCGGTATCGGTCCGGCCCTGTCCCGCGAACTCCTGAACGGCCTGTTGCACGCGGACGCGGTCACTTGGATCGACCAGAAACAACATGTCGGCCAGCACGCGCGGGGAATTGTTCGGGCGTAGGCCGAACAGTGGGTACATATAGTCGTCCCAAACCATGGTCCATTCGCCGGCGGACCAGTTCCAAGTTCCGGTGCCCGACGAGCGCAACGCGAGGTTCAGACGCTCATGCGCATCCTGGATGGCAGCGTCGCGATCCTGGATGTTTGACAACATTTCATTGAAAGCGTCGACGAGAACACCAACCTCGTCCTTGTGGGTGCTGGATGGAGCACGAATGGAATATTTCTTTCCGACCGAGACCGTTCGCGCGATCAAGGCGAGTTCCATGATGGGCTCCGCAATTCTTCCCTGGAAAATCGACGATAGGAACCACGCGGCCAGTAAGGAGATGGCCAAAACCCCGGCGACGATCTCGGCGTAGCTCATCAGAGTCTTGGTTTCCTCCTCCCGGTCGGAAATCAAGCGGATGGACCCGACTAGTTTTTCTTGGAAGATGATCGGGCGCGCCACAACCAGG
>CAIYDY010000197.1 GCA_903925015.1 uncultured Acidobacteriia bacterium | reverse complement strand
TCTACCGCTTTCAAAGGCTGTAACCGGAGCCGTCGAACTGCATGCCCATGCAGTGCTGCACGGTATTCAGACCGCTCAACCGGACCACGATAGCCACGTTCGACTCCATGCGGCCATGGCAACAATGTTCGCAGAAATGGAGGCCAACGGGCACAACGACGCGCTTCCAGCCATGTTCCAGCGTGCCGTCAACTCCAACCCATCCATCCTCAATCCGACTTCAGAACAGATAAAAGCAGCTTTGGCAAAGTCGAACATCGCTGCGCCAGAGCTTTTCCTCCGCCCACTCAAGTTGCCGACCTTAAAGATGTCCGACATCATTCCAATGTTTTCGCCGGATGGTTTTCGCAGCTCCCAAAAGAGTATGTTGGACCGGTTCGCGACGATCACACGGATCACGCCTGCCCGGTGGACCAACCAGCTTGAATACTCGCTCGTCGAAGTCAGCGTTGCAGAGGTTGCAGCCGTGATCGGCGCTGGCTTCGTGGCTTTGGGGGCGGCTGCTGCCGGTATCCTCGGGGGTGCTGCCGGAGAGGTTGTAGGTGTCGTTGCCTTGGCCGTTGGTGGTGCATTTTTGCTACTTGCGGCGCTGGTATTTCTAGAATATGAGATTTCGCAGTAGCCATCGTACCCGCCCCAATGCAAAAATCTTCCCTAGTGGTTCGACTGTTGTCCATGCTGGTTGCAATCCTTGCCATCTGCACAATTGCTGCAGGAATTAGCGGTGCGCTCCATGGACATAATGCAGCTAGTCTGCATACTTGGCTCTTAGTCCTGATTGTCGTTCTTCTTGCGCTGATCAACGCCAAGCTGGATGCCGCAAAATGACAAACGGGGACATCGAAATTCGATGTCCCCTTCGTCTTCACGCAACCTAGAACGTGGCCATGAAGCCGCCATCCACATAAATCACCTGCCCGGTGACAAATTTTGCCGCCGGGGATGCCAGAAAAACCGCCGGCAGAGCGATATCCTCGGGATTCCCCCACCGCCCGAGCGGGGTCCGCTTGAGAATCCACGCGTCGAACTCCGCATTGTCCTTCAGGGGCTGCGTCATCGATGTCGCGATAAAACCGGGGGCAATCGCGTTCACCAAAATCCCCTTGTCGGCCCAATCCACGGCCAGAGCCTTGGTCAACTGCCCAACGCCGCCCTTGGATGCGGTATAAGCCGTCGTTGTCTTGCGCGCCGCCGCCGTCATCAAGGAGGCGATGTTGATGATCCGGCCCTGCTCCCCAGCCGCGATCAAACGTTTCGCAAATGCTTGCGCGATCAGAAAACTGGCGGTTAAGTTCACGCCGATCACATCGTTCCAATCCTGCAGAGCCAGCGATTCCGCCGGAGCCCGCCGCGTGATTCCCGCCGCGTTCACCAAAATTCCGGGCCGTCCAACGCGCTCCACCAGCGCATCGAACCACGCCCCGATTGCCGGGCTATCGCCCAAATCGACATCTGCCGTATGCACCGTCCGCCCGGTCTTGCTGCGAACCTCCCCAGCAGCCTCGTGACGGCTTCCACGACGGCCAGGTCGTCGACAACTCCTGCATCAACCGCAAGCCGCTTGAAGCGTACCCCGCATCCCACTACGGGATTGTGTTTGGCAACAACGACCGGGGTATGGAATCGATGGGCGTCATTGTCACGGGAAACACGTTGGAGGGATTCGCATATGGCGGCCTATTCCTGATCGGCCGCAAACACCACCAAACCGAACCAGTGCGGGCCCGGTAGCGCCGGTGCCGCAAGCGATCCCGTACTCTCCACTGGAGTTCCGGCACGATGATTTATCACCAAGTCCGTACGTCGCCATATAATCGGACTAGCAACGCATGCGTCCGTTACCCCTAATTTTGCCAATCCTGGTCTTTTCTGGCCTCCCCAGCGCTGCCGCCGTGCCGACCCAGGCCGACTTCGACAAAACCGTTCAGCCGTTTCTGGCGAAACACTGCGTTGCTTGCCACAATTCGAAGCTGAAGACGGCGGATCTGGATGTTACGGCATTCAAGACAGTCGAATCGGTGGCGAATGCGAATCCCGAGTGGTCAAAGATCCTGCAGAGGGTGCGCACGGGCGAAATGCCGCCGAAGGGCCTGCCCCGCCCGGATCAGATGCAGATCAACGCCGTCGCGAAATGGATTGAAACCGAGTTTGCGCGCGAGGACCGGATGGCCAAGCCCGATCCCGGCCGCATCACCGCGCGCCGCCTGAACCGGGCCGAGTACAACAACTCGATCCGCGACCTGCTGGGGGTGGATTTCCGCCCGGCCGACGATTTTCCGCAGGATGATTCCGTGTTCGGGTTCGACAACATTGCCGATACGCTGTCGCTCTCGCCGGTGCTGATGGAAAAGTACATGGTGGCAGCGGAGAAGGTGTCGCAGACCGCGCTCTTCGGCGTGCCGGTATCGAAGCCGCTGGTGGAGCGCTACCAGCCGCCGTATCGGGAATACGAACTCTCCCAGAAGCCGGAATTCGAGTACGACCGGACGGGATTGAGCATGCCGCAGTCGCTGCACTGGATGCACCGGTTTCCGGTGGATGCGGAGTATTTGATCCGGATTGTGCCGGAGGGGCGGCGTCCGACGGGATCGGCGAATATCGAGATGGGGGTCTGGCTGGACGGCAAGCTGGTGCGGACTTTGGACGTGGACGCGCCGCAGGAGGGCAACACGCTGGACCTGTTCGGCATGGCGCGGGAATTCCGGATGCGGATTCCGGCGGGCGAGCACTGGCTGGCGGGAACGGTCCTGCATATTTACGAGGGGCTGCCGAAGAGCTACGGGGGGCCGAATCCTTCCGGCAAGCCCGAGCCGCCGGTTCCGGATATTTCGCGCTTCCTGAAGATTCCGCCCGGAGCGACGCCCGAAGAGGCCGCGAAGCTGCGGAAGGAAGCCCAACTGAAGATCGCGCTGCTGCGGGCACCGGCCAACCGCGCCTATATCCATTACATGGAGGTGATGGGGCCGTACGACCAAGCCAAGGGACCCTCGGCGGAGAGCCTGAAGCATGTGTTTGCGTGCGGGCATTTGGATGGACGGCACACGGCCGGGTGCGACCGCGTCAATATCGGGAACATTGCGCGGCGGGCGTTCCGGCGTCCGGTTGGGCCTTCGGAACTGGAACCGTATTTGAAACTGGCGGCGCTGGCCCGGAGCCAGGGGGGATCGTACAACGACGGCGTAGCAACAGCGGTGCAAGCCATACTGGTGGCCCCGGATTTTCTTTTTCGGATTGAGCACGACGGCGCTGCCAAGACATCGTCGAGCCCGGTCAGCCAGCATGAGCTGGCAACGCGCCTATCGTATTTCCTGTGGTCGTCCCTGCCCGACGAGGAACTGCTACGGGTTGCGGAGCAGGGTCGGCTGCGGGTGCCCGGAGTGCTCGCCGGGCAGGTCCGACGCATGCTGCGGGACCCGAAGGCGAATGCGCTGGTGGACAACTTCGCGGGACAGTGGCTGGAATTGCGCAGGCTCGAATCGGCAGTTCCGGACCGGGACAAGTTTCCGCAGTTCGAGGAATACCTTCGGATTTCCATGCGGAAGGAGTCCGAGCTCTTTCTGCAAAACATGATGCGGGAGGACCGGCCGGTGCTGGACCTGCTGAATGCCAAGTATACGTTCCTGAACCAGCGCTTGGCGGAATTCTACGGGATCAAGGGTGTCGAGGGCCCGGAATTCCGCAAGGTGGACCTGACGGGAACCCGTCGGGGCGGCATTCTGACCCAGGCGAGCGTTCTGACGGTTTCAAGCTATGCCACGCGGACGTCGCCCGTGTTGCGTGGCAAGTGGGTACTGGAGAACTTGTTGAACGCCCCGCCTCCGCCACCTCCGCCAAATGTGCCGCCGCTGGAGGAGACCAAGGCCGGGACGTCGGCCTCGTTGCGGCAGGTGATGGAGGCGCACCGGGCAAACGCGTTGTGCGCGTCGTGCCATTCCAAGATGGACCCGCTGGGTTTTGGACTGGAGAACTTCAATGCGATCGGGGAATGGCGGGACAAGGACGGCCAGTTCCCGATTGATTCGTCGGGAGTGCTGCCGGATGGCAAGACGTTCCAGGGGTCGGACCAGCTCAAGGCAATCCTGCTGCAAAACAAGGATGCATTTGCGTCCGCCATCACCGAAAAGATGCTGACTTACGCCTTGGGTCGCGGGTTGGAGCGCTTCGACCGCCCTGCCGTGCAACAAATCACGGGGAAACTGGCGGCTGGGGACTATAAATTTTCTACACTGGTAACGGGTATCGTCGAGAGCCTGCCGTTCCAGCAGCGCCGGAGTAAATCGCAATGATCGTCATGAAGAAGCAGCTTTCCCGCCGTTCGATTCTACGGGGTTTCGGCACCACGTTGGCTCTGCCACTGCTGGATGCCATGGTTCCGGCGTTTGGCGCGACCACCAACCCGGCGTCGACCGCGCCCACGCGGCTCGCCTTCACGTACATCCCGAACGGCGTCAACTACGCGCACTGGCGGCCGGTGGGCGAAGGCTCGTCGTATCAATTGAGCCGGATTCTGAAGCCTCTCGAAAAGCACCGCGAGGACATGCTGGTTTTGACCGGCCTCGACATCCACAACGGCAATGCGCTGGGCGATGGCGGCGGGGACCATGCGCGGGCCGGGGCCTCGTACCTCACCGGCGTGCACTGCAAGAAGACGATTGGAGCCGATATCCACGGCGGCGTTTCGGCGGACCAGATCGCTGCGGAGGGGCAGAAGACGCGGTTGAAGTCGTTGGAACTGGGCTGCGAGGACTCGCGCACGGTCGGGAATTGCGATTCGGGATTCAGTTGCGCCTATACGAACAGTATTTCGTGGCGCAATCCGACAATGCCGATGCCGCCCGAGACCAATCCGCGCGTCGTTTTCGAACGGTTGTTTGGGACGGACAATTTGAAGGTGGACGCGGCCACGAAGGCGCGCCGGAATCTGCTGCGTACCAGCATTTTGGATGTGGTCGGCGAGCGCAGCCGGCAGTTGATGGGCGAGGTGGGCCCGGCGGATCGGCGCAAACTGGACGAGTACCTGACGGGCGTGCGCGAGGTGGAGCGCCGGATCCAGATGTCGGAGACGGACCAGAGGAAGTTCGTGCCGGGCATGGAATCGCCGGCCGGGGTACCGGTCGAGTTCGCCGAATATGCGACGTTGATGTTCGACCTGCAGATTCTGGCCTTCCAAGCGGATTTGACGCGAGTGTCGACGTTCATGATCGGGCGCGAGGGCAGCGTGCGGACGTACGGGGAGATCGGGGTGCCCGACCCGCACCACCCGATCACGCACCACCAGAACCGCGCGGATTTCCTGGAGAAGGTGGCCAAGATCAACGAGTTCCACGTGCAGCTGTATGCCTATTACATCGAGAAGATGAAGGCGACACAGGATGGCGACGGGAGTTTGTTCGACCACTCGATGCTGGTTTACGGCGGCGGCCTCTGCGATCCCAACCGGCACCAGCATGAAAATGTGCCGACCGTGCTGATGGGCAAGGGGAACGGGAAGTTGAAGGGCGGACGGCATGTGGTGTATCCGGAGGGGACTCCGCTGACCAATTTGTATGTGAGTCTGCTGGACCATATGGGGGTTCCTGCGGAGAGGTTTGGGGACAGTACGGGGAAGTTGGGGTATCTGTCGGTTTAGGGGACGAGTGCTAGAGACAGCCCTTGACTCCTCATAAAATACTCCTATAATGAGGACATGAAAGGAGTACGCATGATGGACGTGCTTTTCGTCAACACCCGGAGTTCACCCTCCACCGACGAATCTGACGCTGGCATTTGTGGTTGGATCTGATCGGCCAAGAAGAACTGGGTCCAAAGTAGTTCGTGGCTCGGACTTCTTGGTCAACCTTGGCCAAGGAGTAGGAGTGAGTATATCGAGAAATCTTGATCTCCCTCCGCTTGAATCAGAGCTCGTCGAGGTCGTCGAGTTCGTAACTCATTCGGAGGAATACAAATTTGAGCAGGACGGCCACACGGCAAGCAGTCACGCCCCGTCGTCCTCCGGAGTCGGCACAACACACCATGGTTCGCATTCAATTGGATCTACCTGACGAGCAGGTAGCGGAACTGGACAGCCTGATGGAGGAAACGCGCATCACCACGCGGAAAGACCTATTCAACAACGCGCTCACACTCTTCATGTGGGCCGTAAAGGCCAAAAAAGCGGGAAGAATCATCGCTTCGGTCGATGATGAGCATCGTGTCAGGGAGCTTGTGATGCCATCCATAGAGAGCGTTGCAGCGTCTCCCCTCCAGAAAGTCTGACCAGTTTGTCTGCTCGCAGCGGTCCGGGACCAACTCCCCGGTCCCGGACCGAACAAAAGGTGGCCCTTGAAATTTCTTCGTCCGATACTTGCGGCAATCGCAGTCTTTGCTGCCACGTTCCTGGTACTGACTTGGTGGCTCCATCTGCAGTCGGTAGCTGCTGCTGTCGCGGCAGGATTTTCAGCGATTGGAACCTTGCTGGTCTCGATTTTGGCCCTCTGGGAGGCAACTCTTCGGGTCGACAAGCTGCACTTGGAGATCGAACGCCTCAAGAACACGTCCACACTCGAATTCGACAAGCTGAAGCTGGAGGTTGAGCGACTTCACAATGCAAGACAGCGGGAAACTCAGCGAATCGTGAGCCCGAGCATCGAAGAGATGGATCGGCTCGGCCTGAATCCACTCACCTTTGTATCCAACACGCGAGAGCAACGCCTTCCGGACAGGTAGGCCGACTTGTTTTTTTCGCAGGAAATTTGCAGTATGCTGGATTCCATGATTTGCAGAATCGCCGTGATGGCATTGCTGGTCTCTGGGCTATTTGCTGCGGACGATCCATGGGACAAGGTTGTCGCGCTGAAATCGGGGTCGGAACTCAAGATCTACAAGAAAGGCGCATCAGAGCCTGTCAGCGCCAGTTTCGACGAGGCAAACGGGGAGCGCATCCTGATTGTGGACAGGAAGGGGCAGTCGTCCATCGCCAAGGATGAGATCGACAGGATTGATTCGCGTCCGGCGGCACCGAAGAACGCCAAGCGGTTGAAAGCGGAAACCACGGTGAAGACGACAGAGCCCGACTACACGCCGCATCCGCCGGGTGGGGTGCCGGTTCCTGGGACTTCCTCGTCGTCGGGTGTGAGCTTCAGTTCCACCAAGGAAAGTTTCACAACGGTGTATCGGCGTCCACCGGCGGAACCACGGAAGTAGCGGTTATTCGACCTGGGCGCGGATGGCGCGTCCGGGGGTTGCCGCCGGAACAAGCGCTCCACCGCGCACCACAAAGACACCGCCGACCAGCACATCCCGGATACCTTCGGAGGCTTGTTTGCCGTTTTCGTAGGTCGACCGGTCGCGCACCTTGGCTGGATCAAAGACCGTAATATCCGCGTCCGAGCCGACCTGCAGGCGACCTTTTCGCTTCATCTCCGGCACGCGATTTTCCAACCGGCGCGCGGGCATCAGCGTCATCCGGTTGATGGCGTCGTTGAGATCCAACACCTTGCGTTCGCGGACATAGACACCCAGGATGCGCGAAAACGTCCCGGCGGATCGGGGGTGGGCGTTGCCGGCTTCGAAGCCGAAGCCGTCGCTGGCAATCATGGCGAGGGGGTCGCGGAGGATCGCCTCCAGCATCGCCTCTGTATTGCTGAACTGGATCACCAAGCCACCCTGCTTGCGGTAGCGGTCGAAACTTTCCTTCGTGAGGCGTTCCCCAGTGGCGACCCATTGCAGATTGTGGTAGTCGGCTTCGGGGCGATTCACCCAGGAGTCGAAACGGGCGGAGTCGAGACGGGTCTGGCCTGCAACGTAGGGATACATTTCGGTGGTGACGTCGAGACCGCGGGCCCGGGCTTCGGCAATCATCTTGAGCAGGTGCGGGGCGTGGTCGAGGGAAGAGGAATTGATGTGGACCACATGGAGCGGTGCGCCGGTGATGGCAGCGTCGGCAAGGGCCTCCTGGATACCGATTTCGGGCTCGTCAGCGTCTGAAAGTCGACGCAGGTGGATGTGGCTGGATGCGCCAAACCGGGCGGCGACGCGGAACATCTCGAGAATTTCCCAGCGCGTTGCGGCGGGGGTATAGGTGGGGCCGAGGCCGCCGGCGACGGCACCCTCGCGGAAGCCCTTTTCCATCAGGCGGCGCATTTCGGAAATCTGCTCCTCGGTGGCGGCCTTGTAGGCACCGGGGCCTGAGGGCACGAAGTCGGCCGGGTCGCCCATTACCTTCATGCGGACCTGGATGTGACCAATCGAGACGCCGTGGTTGATGGCCGACTTGCCTTGGCGAGCCGCATACCAGCCAGCAACATCGGCGGTTCCGACTTCGAGCTCGAAGCTGCTGGTGACACCGTCGCGGGCCTGGAAGGTGTAGGCTTCGAAGTCCTGGCCGTGCTGGTGGAGGTCGATGAAGCCGGGGGAGACCACCATACCGGTGGCATCCACGGTCTGGCGACCCTTGAGGGGAGCTGCCGAAACGGCGCGCACCACGCCGCCGGAGATTCCGACGGAGCGGACGGCGTCGAGCTTGGTTTCAGGGTCGATGACGCGCCCGTTGGCGATCACCAGATCATAGGTCTGGGCCAAAACGGGGACGGCGAGCAACAGCAGTAAACCCGCAATTCTCATGGAGCAGGGGTGGCGAGCGGTTTGCCTTTTTCCACGTAGTAGACGGCGGCCAACTTCACAGGCACGGTGCCTACATTGT
The DNA here is from genome assembly GCA_903925015.1 of uncultured Acidobacteriia bacterium. GTDB lineage: Bacteria > Acidobacteriota > Terriglobia > Bryobacterales > Bryobacteraceae > BOG-234. The sequence goes on along the minus strand of CAIYDY010000197.1, from coordinate 7,879 downwards.
GGGCATCGTGCTTGGCACCATTGGGGATGACGAAGCCTTCCCCCGCCTTCAGGCGGCGCGCGGGCTGGCCTTCGATCAGGACCTCCATCTCGCCTTCCATCACGTAGCTGATTTCCTCGCCGAAGTGGGTATGGCGTCCGGCGGAGGCACCGGGCGCGATCTCGACGCGGGCGATGACGGCTTCCTTGCCTGAGGAAACATCCTTCCGTTCAACGACGGTTCTCTGGATTCCGGGGTTCTGGGCCATCAAGGCGATGGCGACCGCGAAAAGTCCCAGGGCGCCCAATTTGCTGGTTGTTTTCAAAATGCAGATCTCCCTGCGACTTAGTTTACCCGAGCCTGGTTTACCGGACGGCTGGCTTACATTGGTTTAATGCCCCCTCGAGCCTTGATCTGCCTGTTCGACCTGCGAGCGTACGACGAACGGGCCGCACCGGCATTGCGCGCCTATGCGCACGATTTCAATCCGGGAGGGGTGGTCGGGTTGCTGCGCGAATTGGCGCGCAGTGCCGGGAGTGGGTCAGCAAGCGAGGACTACCAGCATTGGATCGACTCGATCGGGCCCGATGCGGGGTACAAGCCAAGCGATCAGACGATGACCGAGATTTGCGGGATGGTGATTCCGGGAATCTGCCTGCCGAAATTGCCCGGGATTGATCCGGCGCAGGAGATCGGCAAGATCGGGCCGTGGCTGGCGGATCGTTCGGAGTGGTTTGCGGATTTGATGGATGGCGGCGAGGAACTCGCAGGTGGGCGGTTGGAATTCAGTTTTGGGAGCGGCAGCCTGGTTTCGACGAAGGAGCAGATTGCCCAGTTCCGGGGGGAGCTGGAGGGGATTTCCCCGCCCGAGGGACCGTGGTCGGGCCTGGGCGGGGATTTTTCGAATCTGCGGAAGCTGGTGGCGAAGGCTTCGGCGGTGGCCGAGTATTCGCTTCTGAAGACCACGGTGTAAGCGCTACTTGGCGGCAGGAAGTTTTAGTGCTTTGCGGGTTTCCTCCCGCGCCGCAGCAAGCTCCTGGACGTACTGGGGATTCTTAAGCATTGCGCCGATCAATGTATAGGCGATGGTCCGGCTGGCGACCTCGTCCGCCGGGTAGTGGACTCCGCACACCAACCGGCTGTGGCCATAATCATCGGCGCGGGCAAGGATTTCAGCGCGCTTTTCGGGAACCATCATCACCAGGGTCAGGCCCATCAGGTATCCGGTTGTGCCGTGGCCGCTTGGGTAGGAGTAGTCGGTGGTGTTGGTCGTGGTCTTGCAGACAGCCTTTAGGGTTGGATCGAACTGGTAGGGACGGGGACGCTGGAAAGCCTTCTTGATCGGCCCCACATTGACGCCTTCATCGTTTTTCAGATGGTCCGAAAGCAGCTTGGTGGCGGGAAGCTTTGCCGCCGCGAACTCGGGACCGAGGACCGTGGCGAAGACGAACATATCCTCCTGCACGTCGTCGGCCTTGGCGTGGGCGATGTCGGCGTCGGTGCGGGTCTGCTGGATCCGGTGCAGTTCGGCCAGTTCCATGCGGGTTTGCCAGGAATCCATGGGGGGCGGGGGCGGCAGCAGCGCCGCCCCGTCCACTTCCCCCGGACCCACGAAGACCGGCTTGCGGACCGTGGGGCTCTGGGCATTCATGAGCGCGGAGGCCGCGCACATGGTGACACAAATGATTGTGGCGATTTTGATCGTTTTCATTAGAACGTGAACCTCGTCATAAGCTGCAATTGCCGCGGGGTGCCTGCGCCGACCGGGCTCGTGTTGATCGGCGAAGTTATTTTGCCGAACGCGGTGCTGGAACTGGTGTTGACACCGGGATTTCCCAGCTGCGGGTGGTTGGTGAGGTTGAAAGCCTCAATGCCGAATTCAATGCCAAACTTTTCCGTGAGCCTGGTCTTCTTTGAGAGTGCGGTGTCGATCTGGAACAGGCCTGGGGCGCGGACCACATTTCGTCCAAAGTTGCCCCAGGTGCCCTTGGCGGGGACCGCGAACGCGACGGGATTGAGCCAGAGGCCTGTGGTCCGGTAGTCGAGATAGAGCGGTACGCCGGGAACCAGGTCCGGGCGCTGGGACGATAGCACGTTGCCGTCCAGAACATCCGTGGCCTTGCGGGTGACGGTGACATTCAGGGGCAGACCGGTGCGGTCGGTGGCACTGCCGCTCCATTGCCAGCCGCCGTACCAGTGGTTCTTGCCGAACGGGACCTGATAGGAGAAGTTCAGGCTGAAAACCTGGCGGGCGTCATAGGAGCTGTTGGCCTTTTCGCAGGACCGGCAGGCATCGTTCTGGGGACCGGTGCCGTCGGCCGCGCCGCCGCCCGCGGAACCGTCGTTGAGAGCGTGCGAATACACGTAGTTGGCCCGGACCAGCAGCCCATTCCATGCGGTGGCTTGGAGAGTGCTGACGAGTCCGTGGAAACTGCCCACGCCATCCTCGCCGCGGACATCGACCTGGTCCAGTGCGGGAAGGGGGCGAAGGCCGGTCTTGGGGTTGATCAGGTTGACATAGGTGCGGCTGAAGGTGTGGTAATTCTGCTGTCCGTTGTAACCGACTTGGAGGGAAACACGGCGGGTGAGGACCTGCTGGATGCTGGCACCAAATTGCTGGGACACCTGACTGCGCTTGTTGCGTGGCATGGAGCGCGGCGCGGTGGCTAGGGCCGAGGTCGTGTTGATGAACGGATCGAATGGGAACGCAAGGTTCGGGGTTGTGGCCACCGACAGGGTGTAGCGGGATGCGTCGTTGTTGGCGGGGCTGTACTGGTCCCCCAACTGGGCGTCGCCGTAGAAAATCCCGGCACCGGCGCTGATCACAGTCTTGTCCTTCCAACGGGTGGGCGACCAGGCGAGGGAGACGCGCGGGGCGAAGTTGTTCCTGTCCGGGAAGGCAAATGCGGAACCCGCCGGGCAATAGCCGCCGCATGTCTGGACGTCGAACGGCACGTCGCGGTTGAAGCGTTCGGTGAACACGCTGAAGTATTCGTAGCGCAGGCCGATGTTGGCTGTGAGGTTGGGACGCATCTTCCATTCGTCCTGAACGTAGCCGAAATATTGGATCTTGCGCATCTGCTTGGTGGGCAGCTCGCCGGAGCCGGCGAGGGTGTTCAGCTTGTTGTTTTGGAAATCGGTGATGCTGGCGTAGCTGGCGGTGCCGTCCGAAAGGTTGAAATCATGCACAATCAGCTGCACGCGCCGGATTTCGAGACCTGCCTTGATGGCGTGTGCGCCGCGCAAGGTGGACCACTGGTCGACCATGGATTCGGTGATCCCGATGGCGATCCGTCGGTTGCCGCCCGGGATGGTGGAAAGCGAAGGGATGCTGATGGAGGCGATAGCACCCGAGGGAATCGAATTCAGCGGTTGGGCGTAGTTTCCGCCGAGGCGCATTTCGTTGGTGGTGCGGGGGCTGATCACCCAGACGAAACCTAGGAGGCCGCTGGTGGGAGCGTCCAAGTTGGAGGTTCCGTAGGGCAGCGCGGCGTTGGGGGCGAAAATCTTGGTGTCATTCTTGTTGAACCGGAAGTAGGAGCTGAGCGAGTCGCTGAAACGGTGGTCGAGGCGGACCAGGCCGACATGCTCGTCCTGGGTCGAGTTGCCGACGCCGTTCCACTGCATGACGTTGGCATTGCCTGCGACCGGAGTTTGGCCAGCGGGATAGAGGTCCAGCAGGGGCTTGATCGCCGGGGCGGCTTTGGCACGGAAGGAGTCGGAGGGGACAAAGCCGATCTGCGTTTTGCCCTGGCGCTGGATGAGCCCTTCGTAGGAGGCGAAAATGAACGTCTTGTCCTTCCAGAGGGCACCACCGGCGGTACCGCCGAACTGGTTCATCTTGAAAGGCGGAATCTTCGCCGGGTCGAAGGCGCTGCGGGCATCCACGGCGCTGTTGCGGATGTATTCGAATACGCTGCCACGTAGGGAATTGGTGCCGGTCTTGGAAACGATGTCGATTTGGCCGCCGGGGGCACCACCGGATTCAGCGGTGTAGAGGGCCGAGTTGACGCGGAATTCGGCAATCGCGTCCTCGGAGATCATGATGCGGCTCTTGCTCTCGGCTTGGTTTCGGACTGCCGTGGCATCCACGCCGTCGATGCGGAAATTGTTGTCATCGCCGCCACGACCGAAGAAGCGGACGCTGGCACCGTTGCCCGCGCCGGTATCGACGGCACCTGGCACCAGCAGCATCAGGTTCTGCCAGTTGCGGCCGTTTACGGGGAGTTGGGAGATCTGGTCGGTGGTCATGGCCGCGCCGATGGTGGCGGAGTTCTTCACGAGATCGATGTCGTCCACCACTTGGACGGACGTGTTGGTGGTGGCCAGCTCCAGCTGGAAGTCCAACGTCTTGGTCTGGCCAACACCGAGATCTGTTTCGGTGTGGACCGTGCGGAAGCCGACCTTGGTGATTTCCACAACTACGTGGCCAAGGGGGAGGGTGGCGAAAAGAAAGCCGCCGGAGCGATTGGAATTCACCGAACGGGTCAGGCCGGTTTCGGGGTATTGGAGCTTCACAACGGCGTCGGCAACAAGGGCGTGCTGGGGGTCGGTCAGAGTACCGGTAACATTGGCGCGGTCGGTCTGCGCCAACAGAAGTCCGGTCGCCGCCGTCAAAAACAGGACGAAGGAGAGGATTGATTTCATAGGAATGTTCTTGCGAAAGGAAACTTTGGGTTACGCCGCTTTGCGGAGTACGGCTTGTTTGCGCTTGGGGAGCCACCAGATCAGGACGCCGGTGACCAGCAGCAGGCCGGAAGCGAAACCGGCCGCGGCATAGACGGAGCGGTAAACGAGGCCACCCCATTCGCCGTAGTGGAGTCCGGCCATGGCTTGGACGAAGCGGTTGCCGAACGGCTTTTTCTCGTAGAGGTCCACACCGACGACCTTGCCCGTCTGGGCCACGGAAACGACATTGTTGCCGAGCGAGCGGAAATCCCCAGCTCGGTACATGCGGATTTGCACGTTTCCATTGCCTTCGGGGAGGCGGATCTCGCGGATACGGCCATCGGGAATCGCCGTCTGGGCGGCCTGGATCCAGTCGCGAAGGGTCGCCTTGGGGCCCTCCGCGCGCCCCCCCCGGGGCGGGCGGGTCTCGGTGGACATCGGAGCGACGGTGGCCAGGATGGCGCGCGTGGTCTGCGGAAAACAAAGCCACAGGGCAGTAAACGCCCCCACGACCAGGAACAGTCCGCCAACGAGTCCGAAGACGCGGTGCAGATCCAGCGAGGTCTTGATGCCGGACTGCCCTGCGCGGTACGCGAACAGCTTGGAGAGCTTCGCGCCGGACAATGCCCACAGGATGAACCCGGTGAAACCGCTGAGCAGCATCACAAGCGCTATCCGGCCGGCCCAAATGCGGCCCTCCTTCTCGGCACGGAGATTGTGGTGGAAGTCGACCATCCAGTCCATCCAACCGAGGTTGGCAGTGCCGATCACCTTGCCCGAGCAGGTGTCGAAGATCACATGTTTGAAAACCTTGTCGGTGTCGCTGTCCATGCGGAAGCGGACGCGGGTATCGCCATCTTCGGGAAAGTAGATACGGTTCGGTGCCGTGCCTGTGGTGGCAGCCGCAGCCTGGGAGGCCAGGGTCCAATCGATATTCATGACACAGGCTCCGGCGGGGACGGAAGGGGACAGCCACATGGCGGCTTGGGGACGGAGGGCGACGATTCCGCCAGTAACTCCCATCACCGCGAGCACGAGACCCAGGATCAGCCCCACCCACAAATGAAGCCAGCGGACGGCCTTGCGGGTGGAAAGTTGGAAATTTGCCATTGCGTTCCCTCAAAACTAACAGCGGGGAATGTCAACGGAATGAGAGGAACCTGAGGATTGCCTGAACGCTTGCGATGTTCACGGAAATGTAACGCGAAAGTTCGAGCCGTGGCCGGGAGTACTGGTGGCGGCGATCACGGCATGGTGCACTTTGGCGATTTCGCTTGCGATGGCGAGGCCGAGTCCGGCACCGCCTTCTGCCCGGCTGCGGGCTTTGTCGATACGGTAGAACCGCTCGAAGATCCTGCCAAGATGTTCGGGGGCGATGCCAATGCCGGTATCGGAGATATCGCAAACCGGTTTTCCGTCAGGGCAATGGACGAGGACCGTGATGGAGCCGCCATCGGGAGTGTACTTCACCGCGTTGTCGAGAAGGATCAGCCACAGGCGCCGCAGCCGCTCCTCGTCGCCCTGGACGGACACTTCCGGCTGGCTGGTCCGGAAAGTGAGTTTCAGTCGCTTCGCGGCGGCCAATGCCGACATTTCGGCGCAGGCATGGGACAGGCTGCGAACCACGTCGAGTGGGACCAGACTGGGCTTTTCGGTGTTGGAATCAACGCGGGCCAGCTCCAGCATTTCCTCGATGAGCTTGGTGCTCCCCTCCGCTTGACGTAGGATACGGTGGAGTGCTTCGCGGTAACCACGCTCCTCGGTGCTGGCCTTGAGGCTGGCCGGCTTGAGGAGCGCGACCTCGGCCGCGGCACGGATGATCGCAATCGGGGTGCGCAGTTCGTGCGAGGCGTTGTCAGTGAACTGGCGGACCTGACGGAAGCCGTCCTCGATCCGCTCCAGCATCCCGTTCATGGTTTCGGCAAGCGATTGGATCTCGTCGCCGGTGTCCGGCACGCGGATCCGGTCGGCCAGGCTATTGGAATCAATGGATTTGGCGGCGGAAATGATGCCGGAGACGGGTCGGAGGGCACGGCCGCCGATCCAGTATCCGGCGGCGGATGCAAGCAGGAGCACGGCGGGAACGGAGAGGATCATCCACAGCCAGAGCCGGCGGAGGATGGTGGCGGGAATCCAGAGATCGGTGGCGCACGAAACATCGTAGGGGGTTCCGCCGAAGATTTTCCGGGTTGTGATCACGCGGAGGGCGTGGCCGGGACCTTCGAGGGTGGCAACTTGGGGCACGGCGGAGGAATCGGGCACGGGCACCTGGTGCGCCCAGGTCCGGTCAAAGACGACCTCGCCCCCGGTGCGGCGGACAAACAGGTAGTCGGGCTGGAAGGCGGGACGTTCGCTCAGGGACGCCCCCAGCTGGGGCCAGCCGTAGCGCTGGAGGTGGCGTCCGATATGGTCCTCCAGTCCGGCAACCCGCGTTTCGAGTTCGCGGTCGACGATGGAGTGGATGGCCTCGCGGACGCTCCAATAGGCGGCGGCTTCCAAGGCGGCGATGAGGACGCAAAAGACGGCGCAATAGGTCAGAGCCAGCCGGATGCGGATGGGAATTCTCACGGTTGACTCAATTCCGGGGTTCTCAATTTCCAGTGATCCGGTAGCCGAAACCGCGCACCGTTTGGATGAGCTTGGGGCCGGGGCCTTTGTCCACCTTGTTGCGGAGTGCGCTCATGATGACGTCGAGATTGTTGTCGTCGGCTGCGGCTTCCGGTCCCCAGACGGCGCGGAGCAGTTCGGCGCGTGCCACAACGCGACCGGCGTTGGCGAGAAGCGTTTCCAGAACCAGGAACTCGTTCTTGGTGAGGCGTAGGGGGCTGGTACCCCGATGGACTTCGTGCGTGGCCGGATCGAGGACCAAGTCGGAGACGGTCCGGAGGGTTTGGGGTGGCTCGTGCCGCCGCATCAGCGCCTTGACGCGGGCGGAGAGTTCGAGAAAGGAGAATGGCTTGGCGAGATAGTCCTCGGCACCGGATTCCAAACCGAGCACGACGTCGGTGACGGAATCGCGGGCTGTCAACATCAGAATCGGAGTGCGGTTGCCGGACCGGCGTAGCGCTTTAGCGACGGCAAAGCCGTCAAGAACGGGGAGCATCACATCCAGAACGATGGCACCGAAGGGCGCCTCGCCGGCCAACCGGAGCGCGGTACCGCCATCTCCGGCGACTTGGACGATGTAATGGTCCTGTTCGAAACCTTGGCGGAGGACGGCCGCCATCTCGGG
>CAIYDY010000196.1 GCA_903925015.1 uncultured Acidobacteriia bacterium | reverse complement strand
CCAGATGTTGGGGCGGTATTCATCGGCCTTGAAGCCGTTGGTGTCGGCGTAGCGGGCCACGTCGAGCCATTCCCGAGCCCAGCGTTCCCCGTAATGGGGCGAGGCCAGGAGCCGGTCCACGACCTTGGCAAATGCCTGGGGTGATTCGTCGGAGAGGAACGCCTGTGCTTCCTCCGGAGTGGGCGGCAGACCCGTCAGATCAATGGATGCCCGGCGCAGCAGCGTGAGCTTGTCGGCTCTGGGCGACGGACGGATTCCTTTTTCCCGCAGCTTGGCGGTGATAAAGGCGTCGACTGGGCTTGCGGAAGCCTTTCCGGCAATGGTCGGGGCGACTGGCTTGGCCACTGGTTGGAAGAACCAGTAACCTTTCTCCGCGGCGGTGAATTTGTGCTCGCCGGTGGGGTTGACGACGCTTACCTTCTTGTCCCAAGTAGCACCTTGGTCGATCCAAGTCTTGAACAGCGCAACTTCGGTTTCGTTCAAGCGACCGCCAAAGGGCATTTGCGGCGTGAACTCGCCCGTCAGATGGCGATAAAAGCGGCTGTCGGCTGCTTTGCCGGGCACAAGTGCGGAGCCGTGTTTGCCACCCGCGATCAGACCCTCGCGCGTGGTTAAGTCAATCCCGCCCATTTTGGAAGATCCGGCGTGGCACTGCACGCATTTGGCCGAGAGTAGGGGGGCTATCTCATCGGAGAACGAGACGGCCTTTGTGGACTGCCCAAATATGGGAAGTGTCGACAGTATCAGGACGGGAACGGCCAAGCGACACGGGACGGGAGTGCGCAATCGATTACCTCATATGCATTATGTAACGAGTCCGGCGCAAGCGGGAAGAAAAAATGAATTCATGGTGACAAAAGTGTCGGCGGTGGCAATTGTGGCTCCGATTCCGGTCCCGCCAAGTCCGGTTCTCGATAGTTCCACTGCGCCGGTCCTTGAAAACCTACCCGATCAGATTCCGTAAGGCCGAACCGACTTCGCGATATTGGAACTGGTACCCGGCCTTCTCCGCCGCCTCTGGGAGTACGCGTGCGCTGTCGATCATGTGTTCCGCGAATTCTCCGAACAATAGCTTTAACGCCGCAGCCGGTGCGGGGAAGATGGTCGGGCGGTGCAGCACTTTTCCCATTTCCCGGGTGAACTCCCGGTTCCGAACCGGATTCGGGGCCACCGCGTTCCAAACGCCGTTCACGCTGTTGTCGGTCACCACACGGTGGATGATTCCACACAGATCGTCCACATGGATCCAAGGCATCCACTGTTTGCCACCGAACCCGAGCCGGCCGCCGAGGCCCAACCGGAACGCGGGCAGCATTTCCTTCAGAGCCCCACCGTCTGTCCCCAGCACGAAACCTATGCGCAGTTTCACGACGCGGAGGCCATATTGCGTGGCACGGTCGGCTTCAGCCTCCCATTCGCGGCACACATCGGCGAGGAACCCGTCCCCGGTAATGGAAGTCTCTGTCAGCAGCTCGTCCGCTCGGTTGCCGTAGATGCCGATTGCGGAAGCGCAAACCAGCGTCGTAGGCTTGTGCCGGACACGCCCGATGGTGGAAACCAAACTTCTGGTACCGAGCACGCGGCTGTCCCGAATCCGCTGTTTGACCTTGTCGTTCCAGCGTTGCGCCACCGTTTCGCCCGCCAGGTGGATCACCGTATCCATGTCATGGAGGCTGTCCTCGGAGGGCGGCGCCCCGAGGGGATCCCAAAAATACGAGCCGATGCCCGTCCGCTGTTCCTTGCCCGGTTGGCGGCTGTAGACCGCTACATAGTGATCATCCCGCTTGAAACGTTCGACAACCCGGGTGCCGATAAAACCAGTGCCGCCAGAAACGATAATTTTCATATTCGGTAGGGATCCTTGCCCGTGCGCTCCATGAACGCGACACCTTCAATATAGCCGTTGACGTCGGTTTTCCGCTTCATCCCGTCGAAGGTCATACAGCGCAATTGGCCGTAAACGGGACGCTCGGTCCACGGTCTGTCGTGGAGGCCAAAACACCACAGGATGCCGGTGTAGGTGTTGGGGTCTCGGCCGTCGAGGGCATACACATCGTGGAGTCGGACCATAGTCCCGAGCGCATCCTCGTAGGTGCGCGACCATTCTATAATCTTCTTTCCCCAGTACATCCGGTAGTAGCCATGGATCACGCCCCGCAGGAGCAACTCCTTCTGGCAGGCGTTCCAGAGGGGATCATGGGTGAGTCCCTGTTCGAATTGCTCGAAGCTGTAGAGGTAGGCGCGCGGGTCGGTGGCATGTTTGCGCATTGTCCGTTGGCACCAGTCGGGAACCTCGGCGAGGGACTCGGGGTTTTCCGTGTAGCGGGCGAAGTTGAACGCCAATTCGCGGCGGACGATCAGTTCCTCCAGAAACTCGTTCGCGATCAACTTGTGTTCTTCGGCATGGGCTTTGGCCGCGAGGGCCACTTCCAACGATGAGATCTGCCCGAAATGCAGGTAAGGACTCAGTCCGCTGGTGGCGTGCTTCGACGGTTGGCCGGATTCCGTGGCGTAGCGCGAAAGTTTGCGCTCCAGGAAAACTTGCAGATGTTTCGCGGCCATCTGCCGCCCTCCGGTATAGGCGATGGAAGGGTTAACGAAGTGGTTGATCCGGCAGGTGTCCACGATGTTCCGGACCGTGCCCGCAGAGACGTGTGTTCGGAGTTCGGCGGTGCCCGGCGGGAGAAGCGCGTCGTCCCAAGCCTGGCGTACCTGCGGATGATCGAAGGCGCGCATGTACTTGGGGAGTTCCCGGTGGATCTTCGGGCGAATCGTGTAGGCTGCCCACTCGCGCTTTTCCATGACTGCCATGGGTACGATGCAGCTCGAATCCACCACACGGTACGCGACGCCGATTTTATCGGGGACGCGGCGGTTGTGCTCGGCGGCGATGAAGGTCGGGTAATCGTCGGACACAACGCAGGCGGCCTTCGAGGCGAGGCGGTACAGGAGGTCATTCGGTGCCGACGGATCGGGACGAGCATGGAATAGATATCCCGCACCGAGGGCTCGGACTCCAGCCTCCATTCCGGGTACATTCTCCAGAACGAAGCTATGCAGGCGGTCGCTCGCATCACGGTACGAGCAATCGAGGCCCTCGTAAATCAGAAGCGGCAATCCGCGGCTGTTGGCCAGTTCCGTCGCGTGCGCCAGAGCGTGGTTCCACTCGGCTCGCCGGTTCATTTGAGCCCAGTAGAGGACGTAGGCGGCGTTTTCCCGGATCGGGAGGCGGTTCAGCGGGCGGATGCGCTCGGGTTCGACCATTAACGTTATTTGATGCTCCGGCGGTGCCGTTTGATGGCCCAAAATACTGCTTGTGTTTATGGGTGTACTGGTTGTATAGTACATTCAAGATGACTTTCCACCTGGATCTTCACAGCGGAGTACCCGTTTACCGGCAGATCATCGACCAAGTGCATGCCGCCCGCGCCTCCGGTGCCATCGGGCCCGGTGAAAGGTTACCCACGGTAAGGCAGCTGGCGGTGGATTTACGGGTCAATCCGAATACGATAGTGCGGGCCTACCGCGAGTTGGAACTGACGGGCGTGCTCACCACGCAACAGGGAACGGGAACGTTCCTCACGCAAGTTCCAGTGGAGCGGTCGGCAGTGGAACGAAGGCGGAAGTTGGACCAACTGGTGGGCGAATTTGTTTCGCGTGCCGGCCGGGAAGGCCTCACGGTGCAGGAACTGCTGGACGCGTTGGGTGCGTGGCAGCAGTAGTTTGATCAACAGAAAGAAGGAGAGAAATCATGTTTCCAGCGGTAGTTGGCGCAAGGCGGATACGGGGTATGAGCCGGGCGGAAATACCCGTTTGCCCTGAGGGTGCAGCGGCGATGGTTCTGTGCTTTTTGGTTGGCGTTGCAGCAGGGGTCGCCACCAAGCAACCGGTCTTCATTCCGGTTGGAGCCTTGGTGGGACTGTATTTTCTGTTTGCGGTGAAGGTGGCAAACCAGTGGGAGAAGGCGGCCGTCCTGAGATTCGGCAAATACCAGGGGTTGAAGGGGCCCGGGCTCTTCTTTGTCCTTCCCATTGTTGAAAAGATCAGCGGCTTCGTGGACCAGCGTATCCGGGTGACCGACGTAACTGCGGAATCTGCACTGACCCGCGACACCGTCCCGGTGAATGTGGTCGCGATCGTTTTCTGGGTGGTTTGGGACGCTGAAAAATGCATCCTGGAGGTTTCAGACTTCAGTCAGGCCGTCCAGTTGAGCGCCCAGACCGCACTTCTGGAATCCATCGGACGGCACCAGTTGGCGCAAATGATCACCGAGCGCGAAACCCTCGGGAAGGAACTCCAGCGCATTCTGGACGCGAAGACGAATTCATGGGGTATCACCGTGCAGTCGGTTGAGATCCGCGACGTCCACATTCCGGCAGCCTTGGAGGACGCGATGTCTCGTCAGGCGCAGGCCGAGCGGGAGCGCCAAGCTCGAATTGTCCTCGGGACCGCTGAAACCGAAATTGCTGCTAAATTTGCCGAAGCCGCGCTTCTGTACAAGGACAACCCGGTTGCGCTGCATCTCCGCGCCATGAACATGCTTTACGAGGCAATGAAGGAGAAAGGCGCCATGGTGATCGTGCCGTCCTCGGCTGTTGAAACCATGGGTTTGGGCGGTATGCTGGCAACCTCCACGCTTGCCCGCGGCCCGCTCCAACCAGGATAATTGGCATGGGATTCTGCTACACTTCGGAAATGTCACGAACGGCCCTCGTCCGGGTTGGTGCGTCGGCGGGCGTGCGGTTCCAGCCGCTTCCGCTTCTCCTTTTCACTGTTCTGGGACTTTCCGCACTGTCCTGCGGACCCAAGAAGCTGGCGGCAATCGACCATCTGAAGCCTTGTACCGCGACCGACGGTTTCGGCGATGCCTACTGCGGCACCTACGATGTTTGGGAGGACCGCGAGGCCAAGTCGGGGCGGAAGATCCCGCTCCGAATCGTTATCCTGCCGGCTCTGAAACAGAAGGCCGAGCCCGATCCGTTGTTCTTTATCGCCGGCGGTCCGGGGCAGAGCGCAGTTTCCCTTGTCGGGAACCTGAAGGAACTCTTCCGCCGCATCCAGACGGACCGGGATATCGTCTTTGTGGACCAGCGGGGGACGGGGAAGTCCAATCCACTGACCTGCAAGCCGACCGAGGAGCAGGCCAAGGCCGAGGACGAGGAGGACGATAGCGCTTCCCCCGCACTTGTAGCCCGGTTGCAATCGTGCCTGGATACCCTGAAAACCAAGGCCGACGTCACGAAATACACCACCACCATCGCGATGGACGACTTGGATGAGGTCCGCAGTTTTCTGGGCTATTCCAAAATTGACATCTACGGTGGTTCGTATGGGACACGGGCAGCGCTCTCATATGCACGGCAGCATCCTTCCAGCACACGTGCTGTAATCATCGACGGGGTTGCGCCAACAGACATGCAACTGCCGCTGTACATGGCGCGCGACGGCCAGAGGGCGATCGACGCCTTGGTCCGCGACTGCGGGCTGGACGCCAACGGTTGCGGCAAGCGTTTTCCGAAACTGGGAGAACGGATCAAGACTCTGCTCGACGGTCTCGCCGCCCATCCCAGGAAAATCCACTATACCCACCCGCGGACAGGACTGAACGCTGACATCGATGTCCGGAGAATGATGGTATCCGGCGTGATCTTCAACACCCTCTATTCCCCGACGATGGCGGCCATGCTGCCGTTGCTGGTGGAGCAGGCTGAAAAGGGCTACTACGGCGGCTTCCTCTCCATGAGTTCTGCATTCGACCCGACTGCGGAAGGCTTGGCAATCGGGATGCACTTTTCCGTGGTGTGCAGCGAAGATTATCCAAGGATCCAACCCGACGCAATCAAGCGGGAAACAGCGGCCTCGGTATTTGGGTCCGACATGGCGGACGGACGGATGAAGATCTGCGCGTTTTGGCCCAAGGGCAAGGTGGACCCGTCGTACTACGAAAACACCCCGTCCAGCCTGCCGATTCTCGTGCTTTCTGGCGACCTTGACCCCGTAACGCCTCCGGTCTGGGGGCAACAGATTGCGGACAAATGGAAAAACTCCCGCCATGTGATCGTGCCCGGCAACGGCCACGGAACCATCGTGACCGGCTGCGTAGTGAAACTGGCGGCGGAGTTCCTGAAGACTGCGGATCCGGCCAAATTGGACACCAGTTGTGTCAACAAGGTGAAACGGCCGCCATTCTTCCTCGGACCGTCCGGCCCGGACCCGGTGGCAGGCATAGAACCCAAAAAGGAGGCCAAGTGATCCGCGTTCGCGACCTTCGCAAGCATTTTGGAGCGGTCAAAGCTGTCGACGGGGTCTCGTTTGAAGCTCCCGACGGTGTGGTAACCGCGCTGCTCGGCCCCAACGGGGCAGGGAAGACCACTTCCCTCCGCATGGTCTACGGTTTGATGAAGCCCGATTCCGGCGACATCGACATCGACGGCGTCAACGTGGCGGCGGATCCGCTGGGAGCACAGCAGCGCCTGGGTGTCCTGCCAGACGTCTCCGGACTCTATCCAAGGATGACAGCGCGCGAGCACGTTCGCTATTTCGGCAACCTACAGGGCTTGAAGGGCGCCGACTTGGAACGCCGCATTGACAAATGGGTTGAGATTCTCGATCTGACGAAGGTGGCTGATCGCCGGGTTGGCGGTTTCTCCCATGGCGAGCGCACCAAGGTGGCGATTGCGCGGGCATTGGTCCACGATCCACAGAACGTGCTTCTGGATGAGCCGACAAATGGTCTGGACGTGATGAGCACCCGGGCCGTCCGGGAGGTAATCCGGCATTTGAAGGCCGAGGGGCGTTGCGTAATGTTCTCCAGCCACGTGATGCAGGAGGTTTCGGCGCTTTCCGACCGGATCGTCATCATCTCCAGCGGTAGGGTGATTGCCGAGGGAACGGCGGCGGAATTGGTTGCGCTTTCCGGCAAGTCGTCGCTGGAAGACGCCTTCGTGTCACTGACCGGTTTGCAGGGTGCGGGCGAAGGGAGCCACGCGGAATGAACATCCATCGAATCAAGGCTGTGGCTGTGAAGGAGTTTAAGGACGGCTTCCGCGACAAGCGTGCCGTCTACACGGTGCTGTTCTCGGCGGTATTCGGACCCCTGATGATCGCGTTCCTGCTGAACCAGATTGCGGGGCAGGAAAAGTCGGCCAACGAAATCAAGATTCCGGTGGTCGGGCGCCAGTATGCACCGGTCCTGATGAACTGGCTGGAACAGCAAGCGGGAGTCGAAATTGTCGACGGCCCAGCCGATCCGGAAAAGGCGGTCAGTGACCGCACGGTGGATTTCGTTCTGGTGGTGGACAAGGATTTCGCCAAGCAGTTCGGCGATTCCCGTCCGGCCAAGGTGCAACTGTTCGGCGATTCCACCCGCACCACGGGCCGCCCCGCTCTTCGCAGGGTGAAAAGT
The DNA here is from genome assembly GCA_903925015.1 of uncultured Acidobacteriia bacterium. Taxonomy (GTDB): domain Bacteria; phylum Acidobacteriota; class Terriglobia; order Bryobacterales; family Bryobacteraceae; genus BOG-234. The sequence goes on along the minus strand of CAIYDY010000196.1, from coordinate 635 downwards.
CTGCTGCAGGGCTTCAGTGGCCAGATTGGCGGCATGCGGTTGGCCGCCCACGGGGTGAGTCCGAGCATATCCATGGCCGTGCGGGTGGAGGACATGGAGGTGTCCAGCGCACGCCAGCGTGCGGCGATGATTTTCAATGTGATCCCGATGTTCCTGTTGCTGGCCGCCTTCACCGGCGGCATGCAGATTGCGACGGATTCGACGGCGGGTGAGCGAGAGCGCGGGTCCCTGGAGCCACTGATGCTGAATCCGGTGCCGAAGTGGGAGTTGGTAACAGGGAAATGGCTGGCTGCGGTGGGCGGCTCGTTGGCGTCCATGGTGCTGACCTTGGTGATTACTTCCAACGTATTGCTTAGGCTCCCGTTGGAGGATTTGGGAATTCGTTTCCAGATGGGTACACAGGAAATGCTGCTGTTGCTGGCGGCGGTGGGACCGACGGCGTTGCTTGGACCGGCCATGATCGTCTACTTGGCGTGCTTTGCCAAGTCCTACAAGGAGGCGCAGAGCTATATGGGCTTCATGATCTCCTTTGTGACCATCCCTGGCGTGCTGTCCACGTTCTACCCGATCACGGACCGCCCGTGGATGCGCCCGATTCCGATTCTGGGCCAATATTCGCTTTCGCTGGATGTACT
>CAIYDY010000195.1 GCA_903925015.1 uncultured Acidobacteriia bacterium | reverse complement strand
GGCAAGCCTGGTGAATTCCGAATCCTCCAGCTCAAGCTGAGGCTTCTGGCCGACGTCGGCCTCGCAGGCTATCCCAACGCGGGCAAGTCCACTTTGATCTCCCGCATTTCTGCGGCCAAGCCCAAGATTGCCGACTACCCCTTCACGACTTTGGAACCCAACCTCGGCGTCGTCCAGATGCCGGACCACCGTTCGTTCGTCGTGGCGGATATCCCAGGCATTATCGAAGGTGCACATGAAGGCCGTGGCTTGGGAATTCAGTTCCTAAAGCACATTGAGCGCTGCAAGGTGCTGGTGCACTTGGTCGACATGTCCGAAACCGGCCGCGATCCCGAGCACGATTTCCTCACGCTGCTCCATGAACTTGAATCCTTCAGCCCCACGCTTGCTGAAAAGCCGATGATCGTGCTCGCCAGCAAGATGGACGCTTCCCAGGATCCTGACAAGGTTGCCGCCGTCCGCCAGCTGGCCGCAGATCGCGGCATGCCGTTCTACGAGATTTCCAGTGCCACCGGGCAGGGCATTGAGGCGCTCAAGTTCGTCCTCGACGAACAGGTTTTCCCGCCGGCTCCGTACGTCGCCCAAGCGCCCAACGAGAGGCTTTGATACTGTGGGGGGAGTGGAATCCGTTCTAGAATCCCCCCGCTTTTCCCCAGACCTGCTCTCGCCTGAGGAGATCCGCATCCTTGGTGCCTTGATCGAAAAAGAGGCCACCACCCCCGAGTACTACCCGATGACGGCCAACGGCCTCACTGCGGCCTGCAACCAGAAATCCAACAGGTTCCCCGTCACGGAGTACTCTGAAAACGACATCCTTTCCGTCCTGCACGACTTACGCGCCAAGGGTCTCGCGAGTGAGCGCACGGGCGGCAGCCGCGTCCCCAAGTACGGCCAGCGCTTTACAGAGCGGCTCAATCTTGGACGCCGGGAAACTGCAATCCTCTGCGTCCTCATGCTCCGTGGCCAGCAGACCATTGGCGAGATCAAAGGCCGCACCGACCGGCTCTACGGCTTTACGGACCTAGATGAGGTGGAACTGGTCCTGCAAAAGTTGAAATCCCGCGAGGGGGGGGCGCTAGTCCAAAAGCTGGCCCCCGCCCCCGGTATGAAGGAACCCCGCTGGGCCCAGACTCTGGGAGGTCTCCAGATATCGTCGAGTGGTGACGAGGGCGTTGCAGCAGCACACGCCGCACCGACGTCGTCCCGCGCAAATGACCGCCTGTCGGCTTTGGAATCGGAAGTCGCCACCCTGCAGACTGAAGTTGCCGAACTCCGCCGGCTCCTCGAATCCGTCATGTAAGCCGGGGATTCGGGTCTCGGCGGCCGATGCCGACCGCGGAGCTACAGGTCGCCGTACAAGACGGCAAATTGGTTCACCGCATCCGGATTGGGGATCAGGGCCAACTTCGGCTTTGCTCCCTTGACGATTTGGACCATTGACTGGAGGGCAAAGTCGGTGGACGCCGAGGTACGAGCAACTTCCTCCCAAACGGGGATGGATGCGGCTGTTTTTCCGTCCAGCATGAGCGCATAGCCCAAGGCGAGCCTACGGATGCCCGCCAAATTGGGTGCCGCCAGCATGGAATTCACCCTCGAAGCCCATTCCGACGCGCTGGCGGAGGGCATTGTTGCAATTCGGATGATGGCAGCTACCGGGGTTGTGGGCTGTCCGGCCGCCAGCGAATCTTTGGCGGCCGCAGCCCTGTCCCCCGCCACGAGACTCCACACCGCCAACTGGGAGTACGCGTTGGCCTTGACCGCGGGGTTCGAGCCTTCCGCCGTACTTTCCCGCATCAGCTTTATCGCTTCGTCCTTGCGCCCTGTCCGATACAGCCAATCCGCCTGCAACAGGACCAAGCCGGGGTTGTTTGGGTTGGCTCTCGTTGCGCGGAATTGCTCAAAGGCTTTGTCGGCACCGGCCTTGTCGCCAGCACGGAATTTCGCCCATGCAGCCTTGTAGAGATCGAGATACCGTTCGAAACCGGGAGTTTTCGCGTTCGCAGCCAAGTAGCTTTTGGCTGCCTCGGCGTATTTCCGGTTCATGAACTGCACATCCCCTAGGGAGTCCAGGGGATTTGCCTCGTTTGGGCGAAGTCTTGCATACTGTTGGTGCGCCACGACAGCGGCGGCATAATTGCCAGCCCATGACTGGTTGTAGCCCAGCTGGTTCCAAGCGTCGGCATCTGCGGGCACCAATTCCGCAAGTCTTCTCCAGTCCGCTGCGGCATCTACAAACGCGCCGGCCTTCGTTTCTGAATCCGCTACTGCTTGCAGCAGCGTCGTGTCGCCGGGAGTGAGTGCTGTGAGCTTTTTCAGGGCGGCGGTCTTGGCTTGCGGATTTCCGGTGAGCGATGCAGTCTGGACATCGAGGTTTGCCTTGTCCAGTTCTGTCAAATTGTTCATCCGAGCTTCGGCGATGGTCTCCCGCGCACCGGCTGCGTCCGATCCGGCCACTTTGATTGCCGTCAGCAGCACCCAGGCTGGGCCAAAGTTCGGATCGAGGCGCAAGGACTGTTCCAGGAGTCCCATACCCACGGATGGAGTCGATTCCAGGGCTCCCGAGTACAGCCGTATTGCATCGGGATTTCCCGTTGCGAAAGGTTTGGCGGTTGGGGAAAGTTGTTTGGCCAAGGCCACCAAGGCAGCGACCGGCTGAGATCCGCTTCCTGTTACCAAACGGGTTATTTTGCCGGATGTCAGGTCCTCGTCCGCCGCATGCAATCGCAAGGTGCCGCG
>CAIYDY010000194.1 GCA_903925015.1 uncultured Acidobacteriia bacterium | reverse complement strand
GGATGGAATGGGTGGCGAGGTCGTAGAAGGACCGGTGCAGTTGGGTGCGGGTGAGGATACCCTGCGCGGTCGGCTTGGCACCGCCATTGACGGGGACGCCGCTCGCGTCCAGCTTGTCGGTGAGCATGGTGTCGCCGAGGTCGATGAGGAAATCCGGCTTCTCGGCGAGCTCGTTTGCCATGGTGAGTTTGTAGACGGTGGTCGACGAATTGTTGTCGAGATGGGGGTCGGCCTGCATGATGAAGGTGAACGGTGCACCTTTGGGTCGTTGCGTTGTGAAAGTGCGTTCGGGGCGGGCCGTGAACGCCGAGCTTCCGGGAGCCGCGAATTGGACGCGGTAGTAGTAGCGGGTATTGGGCTGGAGGTTGGTGAGGGGGATATCCAGCGGTGTGTTGGCCGTTGCAGTTTGGGTCGGCGTGTTGGACGTGTAGGAGCTTGGGGTGGTGCCGTATTCGAGATAGACTTGGGTGTCCTTATCCAAGACGAGGTTGACGTTGATGGACCTGTCCTCGACGCGGCTGAGGAGTTCCTGGCCGAGCCAAGGGGAGGCGTTGATGGACGGGAATGTGACTTGGGCTCTTGCCTGCGGGGACAGGGCGGCAAGCAATGAAAGAATGATTGCGGTTCTCATTGTTTGGACTCAGTGTTGGACGGCAATGCTGGTGCCGGATTGGGTGGTTTGGCCGTTTACGGCGGCTTGGACCGGAAGGTCGCCGTCCGGCGCATTGGCGGGAACGACCACGTTGAATTGGTAGAGGCCGGCGGAAACCAATCCCGCAAACTGGACTGCGGCGGGGGTGCCTCCGATGGTGATGGCGGGAGGCTGGGCTAGCGATCCCGACTGGGTGGCGGAACCGGCTGCGACTGGGGTGGCCGTTGGCCCAAAACCGTTGCCATATAGAACGATGGTTTCGCCCGGTTTTGCCGGAGTGGAGGCCCCCGGGTAAAGCGTGGTTGGGCCGAGCAGGCTGCCGTTGGCGTGGGTAGCTGCGATATAAGGACCACCCTGGAGCACGAAGAACGACGGCGTTGCTGTGGCGGCGGGGACGGTGAACACGTTGCTTTGGGCTCCGCTCACGGTTACTTGTATGTTTACGGAACCGGCGATGGCGTCCGGGGGCGTCAGGACATTGATCTGCGTCGGGCTGATGTAGTACACATACGCCGGTTTGCCGTTCACCGTGACCGCGACGCTGTCCAACTGGGTCGGGAGCTGGTTCTTGACGATCTCGGTGGACTTCCAAATGCGGGAATCACCGGCGGGCGCGAGACCCGTCCCGTTGATCTCCACCCAACTGTTGGGGGCGATTCCGGCAGTGCTCTCGCTGGCAGCATTGGCGACGCGGGTGATTTTCGGCGACGTGATGGTGTAGGAGAACTGGTTCATGCCGCTGACCAACTTGGGCGGCTTTTCATCCTTGGGCAGGAATTCCCGGATGTAATCGACTTTTACGTCCGCCGGGCCGACGGTGATCTTGGTATAGCCCGCGTTGGGGAACTGCTCGCCGGTCTTGTAGGCGGTGGAGTTGAAGGCGGTGTAGGTATTGTCGGCGGGATTGGGCAGGGACTGGTAGGTGACGCCGTCGAGTTGCTGGTGGACGAAGATGTGGTCGTGCGCCTGGAAGAATATGGTCACGTGGTTGTCCACGAAGAGCTTGTGGATGGGCGCGGTCCAAGTGGGTCGCTGTTTGGCGAAGTCATTGGCACCATTCTTGCTGCTCCCGCCCCACTCGAAATCGGGAGCGACCTCGACACCGCCGCGCTGGGTTCCAAGGACGTGGTGGGCGAAGACGAACTTCCACTTGGCCTTGCTCTGTTCGAGGGTCTGCTTGAGCCAGAGGTATTGCGCGTCGCCGTGGGTGACCTGCCAAAGGTCGTTGGTCTTGGACGTGACCGTGTCGTTGTTGCCGCCGAGTCCGGTATCGACTTGGGCAGGGGAGGTCCAGTAGGGGTCGATAACGGCGAAGAGTGCGTCGCCCCATTGCCAGGAGTAGTAGTCGCGGAGGATGCCGATACCGGGCACACTGGTGGTGTTGCCGGTGTAGAAGGTTCCGGTGGCGGCATCGGTGGGGGCGGGCTGGGCGTAGTAGGTGTTGCGGGCGTTTTGCGCCCAAATGGGGACTTGGTTGGAGTTGTTGGCGTCCGGAGGCAGGTTGAGGTTGGCGAGGGAGGCCTCCTCATGGTTGCCGTTGGTGAGGAAGAGGGCGGAGTTGCGACCGAGGATATCAAAATAGGGCAGCTGCAGGGTGTAGCGACCGGTGACGTTGGCCGAAGTGTACGGGGGCTGGAGCGTGTCGACGCTGAAATCGTCACCGCTGGTGAGGTAGAAATCCGGGTGTTCGGCGGCGACGGCGGCCAGGGTCTGCTGGTAGAGCGCGGAGTTGAACATGTTGTTGGCGCGCTCCGGGTGGGAATCGCCCTGGATGCAGAAGACGAAGCTGCTGCCGGGCTGGCGCTGGGTGTGGAAGCCGTTTTCGGTGCCGGGGACGAAGGGGTCGGCCGAACCGGCAGCGCGGTATTGCATGCGGTAGAAGTACTGGGTGTCGGGTGCGAGTCCAGGCAGGACGACCTGCGCAACGTAAAAGCCCTTGGCGAAGGGGTCGGCGGCTGGGGTGACGGCGGGCGTTTGGGCCTTGTAGACAGCGGTGGCGACGCCGAATTCGAAATAGAGTTCCACTGCGGTGTCGGAGCGGACGCTGACCGTTATGGAGTGGTCAGTGGGCTGGCCGAGGATCTGGGTGAAACTCGGGGCTGCAGCGGCTGTGGAAATGGTGACAGCTAGAATCGCTAGCCGGACAAAGAGGGTTAGGATTGGGCTGCCAGCGGCGCGGACCGGTTTTGGGGGCACTTTTGGCTGAACCCGGTTTTGGCGTTCGAGTTTCGGTTGTGGGGGTGGAAGTTATCCGGTTGGGGCGCAACCGGATAGCAGTCCCCTATGCTCAGAATTGGCGGGAGCCAACTTTGGGCGCTTTAGGCCCAGAGTTCGTTGATGGGCCCGTAGATGTCCTGGTCGGAGAACGGAACGTACTCGAACCCGCGGTTGAAGGGGTCGTCGCAGCGCACTGTGGTCCAGTTGATGCCCAGCGCGGAATAGATGGTGGCCTCAATGTCCTCGGGTTTGATGTAGCGCTGGCGGGACCAGCCGAAATCAGTGGTGTCGCTGCCAGTCGCGTTGGTTTTGCCGATGGTTTTGCCGCCCTTGACGCCGCCGCCGATGAAGACTGCCGATTGCTGGTTCCAGTGGTCACGGCCACCGGTGGGTGTCACCGGTCCCACGGTCCGGCCGAATTCGCCCACCAGCACAATCATGGTGGAATTGAGCAGTCCCGCAGCGTCGAGGTCCGACACGAGCGCGCCGACGCCGTTGTCGAGCACGGGGCACATGGTGAACAGGTTGTTGCCTTTGGGATTCTGCAGACCGTAGATGTCGTTGTGCATGTCCCAGTTGCCGAGCGTGATCTGGATGAACCGCGTTCCCTGATTGGCGGCCAAAACCTGCTTGGCCACCAAGCAGGCGTTGCCGAAGCTGTTGCTGCCGTAACGCAGGCTGTCGGCAGTGGTGAAATTGAAGGCCGAGGTAACGGTGGCGTTGTACATCATCTGCTTGGCGGCAGAATAGAACTGGTCGTAGTCGGAGACGTCGGATCCTAGAGGGGAATTGGCGCGCAGGGGGTCGTCCAGCTGGTGCAGGCGGCTCCACATCTGGTTGTAGGTGGTCTGTCCGAGGGAGTTGCTGGTGTTGGGAATGCCACTGGCTGCGGGAAACACGCGGAACGGAGCGTATTCCGCGGAGAAATAGCCGTTGCCGGGTGCTGTGGCGGAGTTCAAGGCCAGGAAAGTGGGGAAAACTTGGTTGGGCTGGCGTTCACCCGCCTTTTCCAACGCGACGACGCTGCCCACGTTTGGCGCAATGTTTCCCAGTGCCGCCGAGGGGTTGCGGCCGATTTGAGTCCAGCGCTGCGAGAGGCTGTGGACAAGGGCGGTGGCATACATCGATCGCACGATGGCCATCTTGCCCATCTGGTTGCCCAGTTTCGGCATCAGGCCCATGGGCCAGGCGATGCCGTTGACAGACGTGGGTATCACGGTCGCCGGGGTGGTGCCGCTCAATACTTTGAGGTCGAAGGTGTCGGTATGGCTCGGGGCACCTGTCAACATGACGAAGATGACGTTCTTCGCCGTGTTTTTCGGCGTTACCGACTGCTGCGTTTGCACGGTGCAGGCCTGCGCGCGTTGGGCGAAACCGGCCATGTACCCGGCGGCGACACCGGTCCCGGAGAATTCCAGGAAGCGGCGGCGGGATAGGTCCGGACGCTTGAAGAAAGCTGGCCTACGCGCGTCGGGATTCTTTCCGAGGAGCTTGTGCACGATGTCGTTGACGTATTTTCCGTTGCTGAACATTTTGCGCTCCTAGTAGTTGAAGATGAAATCGACCTTGTTGTAGAGGGACCAGAGCAGATACTGCGCTTCCTGGTTGCGTGTTGCCGTGTTCGAGAGGTTGCCGAGAGCGGTTGTCATCTCTGCCGTCGTCGGGTAACGGGAAAGGACCGCAAGGAAAAGTGTGTTGACCAGATCGCGGTCCGGAAGTTTGATATTGGAAGGCAGCAGTGCCGTGGACGGAGTGGTTGGCGAGGTGCGCGACATGACGAAGGTGTCGTTCATGAGGTTGAGCGACTGGAGAATGGAGCCATCGGAAGCCCGAGCCTCGTCGTCGCGGTTCCCCCTGAGGAAGGAATCCAGCCACGTGGACACTTTGCCGTTGGTGCCGTCGGGAAGCCCGAGCGGTTCGGGGAACTGCATGGCGGACTGGATGACGCCGTAGGTATCGATGTTGTAGGTCGGGTTGACGCCGCTGGAACTGGCAATGGCGTCGTGGAGTTCCTCCGCCCAGAGCCGACGGACCATTTTCCGCGCAAAGAGGTTGTTCCACGCGTCGCTCCACTGGCCGTTGTAGCGGGAGGACAGTTGGTAGGCCTGGGAATTAACAATCTGGCGCATCAACCACTTGATGTCGTATTTGTTGTCGATAAAGCCCTGTGTCAAGGCATTCAGAAGTCGCGGGTTGGAGGGCTGGAGCGTCCATGCGACCGGGCCGTTGGTTGGCGGGGGGTTGTCGGGATCGAGGCGGGCGGGGTCGAATGCGTTGGGTGGGTCGACGAAGCCGACGCCGAAGAAGTAGGCCCAAATGTAATTCACTGTTGCGCGGGCAAACTGGGGATCGGACGTCACCATGCGCGCAAGGGCGGCCCGGTAGTTTTCGCCAGCCTTGGGGGTGCCGCCACCAAACATGTAGGTGGGCGTGACCGACTTGATGGTGCCGACAGGTTGGCGGGCTGGCCGGTTGCCGGTGGTGGTGCTGAGGGTGTAGTCGGACTTGCCGGAATCAGCGACTGCCCAGTAGCGCGGCGTGGTGGCGGCGGTGGAAACCGGAAAGCTGGCGGTGCTGGTTTTGGCGAGGAAAGCCGACATGCCCCAAGCGTTGTATCGGGTCTGCTTCCCGCCCCAGAGGCTGAGGCTGGTCAAGTGACCGGCGCCGTTGTGGCATAGGAGGCAATTCAGGTGGGTGATTCCGAGAAAGGTGTCAGCGATGTTGGCCGTTTGCTGGTCGTAGACATCCTGGACGGGCCCGGCACCCACAACGCCGTTGACGATGAAGTTGATGCTGCCGTCACTGTAGCTACTGCCGCCGGTCGCGGTGATTAGCTCGACCGCGAGCTGGTCGTAGGGCTTGTTGGCTGCGAGCGAACCTGCGATGTAGTCGCGGAATGCCTTGACGCTGGGCTTGTAGACAGTGATCTGGGCGTTCTGGGAGACGTTCTTGTAGAGATCGCCGAAAAACATGGTCCATTTGTCGATCCAAGCGGGGCTGGCGAGAAGGGTTTCGACGAGGTCAGCACGCTTGGTTGGCGAGGTGGCGTTGACGAAGGCAAGGGTTTGGGCGGGGGTGGGAATTTTTCCGGTGAGGTCAAGGTAGATTCGGCGCACGAACTCCCAGTCGGTGGTGGGCTCGGCCGGTTGAACTCCGGCACCCTGCATGGCGCTGAAGAGGAACTGGTCGATCATGGCGAACTTGGCCGCGTTGGCTGCGGAGGATGTCCGTCCGCCGCCGGGCGGGGCGAATTCAGGGCTGGAGCCGAGCGCGGGGACAACGCGGCGGGTGGTGGCCATCAACCGGTCCGCAGTGCCGAGGAAATGGGCGGCGGCACCTTGCTTGGGAGGGGTAAAGAACGGATTGACGCTGGAGCCCTGGTTGGTGAAGTAGCTGCAGATGGCGTCTGCAGTGGAAAGCGGGTCCGGGTCGCCGGTGGCGGTAACGCCTGTCGACTGGGCAAAGAGTTGCAACGGCAGCGCGACGGCGAGCGGGACAAGGAACCGAAGAGTTTGAAATTGGCGCGACATGAACAACCACCTCCGCATGACGGTACAGCTATACCCTCAAACCCTATTGTGATCCTTGCGGCTCGGTTGTTGCGAATTAAAAGATCATAAGGTGTTGGGGTCGCTCTCGATGGGGACTGGGTCCGCCGGAAAAACATTCCAACCGATACAATTGAAGGGATACCGCTATGTCGTCGGACTTCCAATTCGCCATGCCGGAACCCGGAATTACGGGCGTCCTGGACATCCTCGCGGTGGCGTTCCTGATCTACCAGCTGGTGCTGATTGTGCGGGGTACGCGAGCGGCACATATCCTGACGGGAATCGTGGCGGTGGCGGCAGTTTACCAGGTAGCGGTGTTCGCGAATCTGGAAGTTCTGCGTTCGCTGCTTGCTTCCCTAATTCCGCTGGTGCCGATCGCGCTGATCGTGTTGTTCCAGTCGGAAGTGCGCAGGACCCTCGGGCGCCTGGGACGGCGGCGGTTGTTCGGAGGCTACCAGCGGCCGGAATCGACGGATGAAATCCTCTTGGCGCTGGAAAGCATGTCGCGGGACAAGACGGGCGCGTTGATCGTTCTGGAGCGCGATATGGGTCTGCGCACCTTTATCGAAAGCGGCGTACCACTCGATTCGCGCGTTGCGCGCGACCTGATCCTGACGATTTTCATGCCTGGAACCGCATTGCACGACGGAGCGGCGATTATCCAGAAAGACCGGATCGCGGCGGCGGCCTGTTTCCTCCCGCTTTCCGTGAACCCCAACATTTCCAGCAAGATGGGGACACGGCACCGGGCGGCAATTGGCATCACCGAGGAAACCGATTGCATGGCGCTGGTCGTCAGCGAGGAGACCGGGGCAATCTCGATCGCGCTGCGCGGTGCGCTCGAGCGGAACGTGACCAAGGAGCAGGTGGACCGGCGGATTTACGAGCACTTCGGGGTCTGGAAGAAGACATTCGACGAGGTTGCCGAGCAGCAAGCGGGCGAGAAGCTGGCCGAGGGCGAGGCACGGGCCGCGCTGATCGAGGGCGGGGAATAATGTCGATTCTGACGGAAAACTTCTGGTGGAAGTTGCTCTCGCTGGTGGCTGCGTGCGCCGTGTGGTACTCAATGGCCAACCAGCCGGACTCGGCGACGATCCTCTCCGCACCGGTGCAGTTCCGCAACTATCCAAAAGATTTGGAGATCAGTTCGGCAATTGTGGAGTCCATCAATATCGAGGCACGGGGTCCGGCGAACCGGCTCAGGGACTTGCGAGATGCGAGGCTTTCGGCAGCGATCGACTTTTCAAGCGTGAAAGCCCCGGGCGAGCGCACTTTCACGCTGACCGAGCGCGAGGTCAAGCTGCCGCGCGGGGTCCAACTGGTGCGGACGATTCCGGCGCAATTGCGGTTCACCTTTGAGCGCACGGCGCGGAAGCCGTTGAAGATCGACGTTCCGTTTTCCGGAGCCCTGCCGACCGGGTATACCGTGGCCAAGGTGGAGGTTTTCCCCCCGGCGCTGGAGATCGCCGGCCCGGAGAGCAGCGTGATG
>CAIYDY010000193.1 GCA_903925015.1 uncultured Acidobacteriia bacterium | reverse complement strand
GGACCTGTTGCACCCGTGGCACCCGTCGCTCCTGCCAATCCGGTGCCGCCAGTGCCTCCCGTGGAGCCCGTCGTCCCTGTATTTCCTGTCGCGCCCGTTGCACCTGTGGCTCCCGTGGCACCCGCCGATCCTACCGAGCCCGTGTTGCCCGTTGCTCCCATAGCTCCCGTGGCCCCGGTCGATCCCACAGGCCCCTGGCTCCCCGGAAGACCCTGGAGTCCCGTGCTGCCAGTCGCTCCCGTCGGACCAGTCGCGCCCGTGGCTCCCGTCGTACCGGTCGACCCGGACGCACCAGCCTGGCCTGTGGCCCCGGTCGCGCCCTTCGCCCCGTCGGCTCCCGCCGGACCCGTGGCTCCCGTTCCGCCCTTCACACCTGCCGTACCGGGCAACCCCACCAGCCCAGGTGCTCCCTGAGGGCCCTGGGGCCCCTGCGGGCCAGTAATACTCCACACAAACCGCGACTCGGTGGAATCGCAGGCCGTGGTGGAGCTCACGAAGCGCACCTGACCCGCCGCGCCGGAATTTGCCGTCGGCTGCACACAGGCATACATCTGGCCGGTCTGCGCAAGACCGGAAACCGCACTTCCCAGCAGGACCGGGATCAGAGCCAGACAACGAATGAACCGCATTCCAATTCCTTCCATTTACTTTGTCGGCACCGTCGCCAGCGCCTTTTCCACCAATGATTTGAACGCCGCATAGGGCAGAGCCCCCGAAAAGCGGTCGCCCTCCAAGGTTGTCGTCGCAGTCCGGCCAATTACGAAAGTGGGCGTGCCATCCACCCCCACCGTCGCCGCATAGGATTGGTTGGCCTTCATCTCGCTGGCAAACCGGGCCGCATCGGCGGTGCAAGCCGCAAAGGCACCCGCATCCAGACCCAGATCCCGTGCCAGTGTCGTGAAGAGCTCGGGCGAAAGGCGCTCGTTGTTCATCAGGATCGCCTCCCGCATCGCCGGGCCCTTGCCCAGATCCGCCGCGCACCGGGACGCCTTTGCGGCGGCTTCCGCCAATGGGTGGATCGAGGACAGCGGAAAGTCGTAGCTAAGGAAACGCACCTTGCCCGTAGCGATCAGTTCCTTGCCGATTTCGGGATACGCATCGGACCGGAACTGGCGGCAGAACGGGCACTGGAGGTCCGTGAATTCCAGAATTGTGACCGGGGCGTCGGCCCTGCCCTCCGTGTAGGACGAAGGCAGAACGGGAACCTTGACCGCAACCGGTGTATCCGGTCGCGCCGGCCCCGCCTGGCCCGCGACCAGCTTCTCCAGCAGGCCGCGCATCGCCTTCAGTTCCTCCAGAATCTGCTCGTTCTGTTTTTCCAGTTTGGATGTCGACTGGGAATAGGCGGGCACCGCCAGCAGCAGCGCCAGACACGTCACGAAAAAACGGGATGTCATCCTAGGCCCGTTGCCGCCGCAGTCCGAGGGCCAACAGCGCCGCGCCGCCGAGCAGATAGGTGGCCGGTTCAGGCGCTTCAGAGCCGGGCATCGTGTCGCTGAACGTGAAGTCCACGTAGCCATCCCCGCTGTTCGTACCCAGGTGCAGGTTCTGGTGGGTCACCACTGAATGCAGGTACGACCCGCCGCCGCCGCCGCCCGTATTGGCACCGTCGCCGCCGCCACCACCGGAATAGCCGCCGCCACCGCCGCCTCCCTGGTAGCCGCCACCGCCGCCACCACCGAAGCCGCCGTTGGCGAACTGGGTGCAGCAAACATCGCCGCCATCGCCCAGGCCACCGGCGAACGTAAAGGCCCCGAAGCCGCCCAGTCCGGCACCATACGGCGCAAGGTAGGTGTCGCCCACACCGTCGCCGCCGTTGCCGAGCCAGCCGCCCCCGCCGCCACCGTTGCTGCCGCCAGTGTTCGTAGCTCCGAGGCCGCCAAGGCCGTTTGTACCGCCGAGGCCGCCAAGGTCCCCCTGGCCAGCATCACCGCTTGTGCCGGTCAGCGCATCGCCGCCGTTCACACCGTAATAGCCCGCGCCACCGCCGCCGCCAGCCACGAAGTAGGGATTCGTTTCACCTACAAGGTAGATGAAGCTGGCCCCGCCACCGCCGCCGCTGAATCCCGAACCAAAGTCACCGGTGGAACCCTGTCCACCCACCACGATCTTCAACTGGGTTCCGGCTGTCAGGTAGAGATCGCCCGCGACGACTGCGCCCAACCCTCCCGTGGCCTGATACGCACCGCCACCCTGCGCCCCGGCAACGCTGAAACTATATGTGCCGGTGGCAGCCGCGGTGAAATCCGCGATCGAACCCGTATAGGTCACCGTGCCAGCCAGGACCGGGGCCGCACAGATGACAAACGCCAAGGCGAAACGCCCAGGAAGAGACTGAAGACACGTAACCTGCATATCCCTAAGGAACCTCCGAATCAATGAATCGCCCTCTTTTCCTGGAGTTTTGCATAGCCGGCTACCAGCGGGCAACCGGAACAGCCCAGGAAGAGTACTGGTAATGGTACTGGTTCGGTGTGCTGGACTTGGCGTCCTGGGTGTGATAAGAGTTACTCTCGGGTAGTGCTCTGAAAACTTCGGTCACTTGGCGAAATAGCCGGTTTTCGATCTGGCCACGTACCCCGGCCGCTTCACGCGGATGGAAACTTTGCGGAACGAGCCGTCACGGGCTGGATTGTTGCTGACGTAGCCGATGTCGTAAATCGACCGCAACTCCTCCGCTACCTGCTTCAGGGACTCGCCAACCCCCTGCTGTGCGGCGTCGAAGGCCGCTCCCCCGGTTTCGCGGGCAAGCCGCTCCATCTCCTTGATTCCATAGCGGTTGCGCGACGTGAGCCGACCATGTCTCGAAGGTTCCGTGTAGCGTACGGTGTAGATCGGAGCATCCACGTTCTGCGCGTCCGCAATCGCGTCCATCAGATCGTGGGCGCTCGAATTGTCCTCCCCGTCGCTGAAAAGCAGGATTGCCTGCCGGCCGCCCGCCACTGCGCCCAGCTTGCCTGTCGCAACCGCATGGACCGCGTCGAACAATGCCGTGCCGCCCGCACGGGTCTCGTCGGGGTCCAATTCCGGATAATGGCGGTCCCCCTTGCCGAATCGCGCAACCGCTTCCATCACCGCCTGTGGCGAGTTGGAAAAATCACTCACCAGCCGGAGATGGTTGCCAAAGCAGACCGCAAGCGCCTGGTCCCTCCTGGAAAGCGCAGCTCCCAGGAACCTCTCAAGATCGTGGTTGTGCTGCTTGATGAAGTGGTCCTGGCTCCCGCTCACATCAAGCAGGACGGCCAGGCTCAGCGGCGTGTCGGCGGACCGCCCGAAGAACCGCACATCCTGTTTGACCCCATCCTCGTAGATCTCGATGTCCTCCTTGCCCAGGCCCGAAGCCAAAGCTCCAGCACCGTCTCGTACTATGAAAGCGACATTCACCAGGCTGACGTCGACTTTGATGGACACCGGCTCCTGGGCAATGCAGACCGGTAGAAGGCAGAAAATCCAGAGGAACACGGAGCGTCGCACGCCTGAGATACGAATGGAGTTGCGAATGAGTTTGCAGAAAAGTGTCGATGCGGCAATCACCGCGCATCGGATGTACCGCTTTGGGCCCCGCATCGGCGTCGCGGTATCCGGTGGTGCCGATTCGGTGTTCCTGCTGTTGGTCCTGGTGCAACTCGACCGGGCAGCGGCCGTGCTCCACGTCAACCACAAACTGCGCGGGGACGAATCGGATGCCGACGAGGATTTCGTCCGCCAGCTGGCCGCCGGCACCGGATTGCCGTTCCACACTGAGGCCATGCCCCCGGACGGCGGCAATTTGGAACAGGAAGCCAGACGGCTCAGGTACCGCTTCTTCCGGGAAGTCATTTCCGCCGGGATTTGCGACGCCGTTGCCACCGGCCACACCATCGACGACCAAGCCGAAACCGTTGTGGGCCGCCTCGTGCGGGGTTCCGGCACAGCGGGACTCAGGGGTATCCTCCCGGTCACTGACGAGCGCATCGTCCGCCCAATTCTCGGACTCCGGCGCCCCGAAATTCGCGGATTCCTCGTCGCCAATGGCATCCCTTGGCGGGAGGACAGCTCCAACCAGTCCGCCGACTTCCTCCGCAACCAGATCCGCCACGTCCTGATGCCGCATCTGGAGTCCATCAATCCGTCGGTCGCGGAAGTTCTGGCCTCAACGGCGCAGTTGGCGCGCGACGAGGAGGAATACTGGGACGGCGAGATCACCCGGCTTGCGCCCCGGCACTTCCGCCTCGAAAAGGGGGCTGTGCTCATCCGAACCGGCCCATTCCTCGCCGAACCAGTCGCGGTCCAACGCCGAATGCTGCGGCGCGCATTCAGCCTGGTCCGAGGCGACCTCCGGCGCATCGATTTCGCCCACATCGAGGCAGCCCGCGCCCTGATGGCCTCCCAGGACGGCAGTGGCCGGATCCAGCTTCCAGGACTCGACGTTTTCCGATCCTTCGACTGGATTCGAATCGACCAGCCAGGCTGGAGTTCCGCCACCGAGCGGAACTTCGAAACCGAAATGCCAATCCCGGGCGCAGTGGAATTGCCGGAACGCGCCTTGTCCCTTCAAATCGAACTGGTTACCGAAACAAGCGTATATAATGATTGCAGGAACACACTTGCGGGCGAACGACTGGCTGGCAGGTTAACGCTCCGGAATTGGCAACCCGGCGACTGTTATGCGCCTCAGGGAGCTTCGGAGACGGTAAAGATCAAGACATTGTTCCAGGACCACCGGATTCCGTTGTGGGAGCGGCGCTCCTGGCCGGTTCTGGTGCAAAACGGAATTCAGGGTGGGCGGATCATATGGAGTCGGCTTTTCGGAGTCGACCGGGAGTTCGCCGCAGGACCGGAAAGCACGGGATTTTTTCTGGTGCGGGACCTGTTACCGGAAGTTACGGAATCGAAATAACAGGATTCCGCGTCTATGGGATTAGATGGCCTTGAGTGGCGGGCCCAGCGAATTGGAATCGCGCCAAGCGGGGACGCGGGCGCGGAGGTATCGTGAACTCTAACGTAAAGAACGTCATATTCTGGATCGTCTTGATCTGCGTGGCTGTCCTCCTCTGGGCCGTCGTGCGCCAAGGCCACAGCAAGCCCGACCGCGCGCTGAACTTCAGCGAGTTCCTCACCGAGGTGGAACAGGGCAATATCAAGGACGTCAACATCAACGGGAATGAAGTCAAAGGCGACTTCAACAACGGCAAGGACGCGTTCCACACCATCGTCCCGGCCAATTATCCGAAATTGTTCGATCTACTCTCGGACAAGAAGGTCGCGATGACATTCGCCGACCCCAGCTCCAACGGTTGGGTGTCGATGCTGGTCCAGTTCTCCCCCTTCATCCTCATCATCGGTTTCTGGATTTTCATGATGCGGCAGATGCAGAGCGGCGGTAACAAGGCGTTGAGCTTCGGCAAGAGCCGGGCCCGTCTGCACTCCACGCAGCAGAGGAAAATCACGTTCAAGGACGTCGCCGGTGTGGATGAAGCCAAGGAAGACCTCCTTGAGATCATCGACTTTCTGCGCGAACCGGCCAAATTCCAAAAGCTCGGCGGTCGGATTCCCAAGGGCGTCCTGCTGATCGGTTCGCCTGGAACGGGCAAAACGTTGCTTGCGCGCGCAGTGGCCGGTGAGGCGAACGTACCGTTCTTCTCCATTTCCGGTTC
>CAIYDY010000192.1 GCA_903925015.1 uncultured Acidobacteriia bacterium | reverse complement strand
GGGGATCAACAACTCTGGCCACTATGCCCTCAACCAGGGTGGCAGTGCGTTCTTCTTTGATGGTGCAACATTCACCACACTCTCCGCCCCCGGCTTCAACGGCGTGTCGGTCTTTGGAATGAACAACCTCGACCAGATTGTCGGCACCTACCAGGGCGGCGGTTTTATCGCAACACCCGAGGTTGCGGGAACGCCGGAACCAGGCACGCTCTTGCTCTCCGCTGGATGCATGGCTATCGGATTCCTGGCCCGCCGACGCCGGATTGCGGCATAACAGCGCGCGACGTCGAGTGTAATTGCGTGCGAAGGGCGGTCCATCAAGAACCGCCCTTCCGAAGCAATCGCACCCGAAAGATTGATGCATTTTTGACAGTCAAAAAACCTGTTTATACGTCCATATTTTTCATCGGATTCTGATATACTCTAGCCAACGGCGAGCTGTCGGCCTGAATCCGGCACGCATCAGAGCCGTCCTGTAAGGAGATTTCACATCGATGAGAAACGTGCTTCTGCCGATGCTGGCGACAGCTGGACTACTAACAGTCCTGACCGTTCCCAGCCATGCGGCCAACCTTGTGCAAAACGGCAGTTTTGAATCCAATGGCGGTACCGGTCAGATTGCCAACATCACGACCCTGAGCAATTGGACTGTTGGATCGACGACGGACGGTGCCCCCTATCCGTTCACTTTCGTCCTTGACGGAAATGCGGATTCCACGGGATTCCAGTCGCCATTCGGCACCATCCGCATCTGGGGGCCGAACACGCCGTCGGGCACCTCGTCCGGACCTGGCAGCAATCCCGACCCGCACCCGTACGGCGCCGTGGCCAATGGTTTCACGACCAGTCCGGACGGCGGGTATTTCTTTGGAGCCGACGCCGCATACGCGAACGCCCCGATTTCACAGACAATCGGCGGGCTGACTCCCGGCAACACGTATCAGTTGAGCTTCAGCTATGCGGGTGCCCAATTCGTGGACGCCCTCGGTCCCAACTACGAGGGTTGGCAGGTGACATTCGGTGGTGACTCGGCAAGTACCTCCACATTGAATAACTCCTCGATGGGCTTTACCGGCTGGCAGAGCTTCAGCCAAACTTTCACCGCCACCAGTGCGTCTCAAACCCTGAGCTTCCTCGCAACCGGAGGCCCCTCGGGACTGCCCCCGTTCGCCCTGCTCGACGGCGTCAGCTTGACCGACCCAACGCCGCCGCCCCCACCGCCCCCGTCCGACACCCCCGAACCTGGCTCGATGGGCTTGGCGATTGGCGGATTCCTTGGAGTTCTCGGCATGGCCCGTCGTCTCAGGACCCGCTAACAGCCGCAGAATTCACTTTTCGCGAGACGGTGCCAAGCCAGGGACAGAATCCGAGGATTCTGTCCCCAGGCCTTTTCAGCTGCAAGACCTGCTTACCCCAGCAAACCCCGAGCCCGCCACACGGGCTCGGCCGTGGTTTCCGCAATCGGCGCCGTCGGCGTCCGTTCTTCCTGCATCGAATCGAAGCCGGGACCGATTATATCGTGGTCACTTGTCTTTTTACAATGTTTATCCGGAGGCAAATATTTATATCAGGAAACATCCATTTTCACCTTAATTTGGCTTGACAATTGCTGGGGGGGGGATACCATTGGGTTCTGTAAAGAGCTAACGCTCGTTGAGTGGAGGATGGCCAGATGGGATTTTTCTCACGTAACAAAGGCAAACCAACAAATTCTCTTTGGCATCGCTGGCGGGTTGAGGTCAACGGGCAGAAAGACGGCAAGATCGGTGAGCCCGCAGTCGCACCGAGCGATTACGAGCGCCAGTTGCTGGCCCGGTGCAGTTCTCACCACCAGCAGGTGGTCGAGTACTTCACTCCGCACCTCCGCCACCTGAAGGCGAAGCGAGAGGGCCTGATCGCACTAATGCGCGAGCACACTGACGAGCTGGTTCGTCAACAGAGGAAATACGAAGAACTCAAGCAATTATTGGGACGCGACGTCACCATTCAACTCGGGCGAGGGTGGTGGGCATTTTGGATCTGTGTAATGGGATTGGGGGAATTTGGCCTCAACGCCCAAGCGTTCGACGTCCTCGGAATCAGCAAACTGATGACATTGATGGCCGCCTTGGTCCTGGGGGTTGCTTTCACCGTGGTCGCACACAACGTGGGAATTTGGCTCCGGCAGTGGCCACTACCCCATTGGGTTACAGGCGTCAAGATGTTAGTGGCACTCACCTTAACATGTGCCGGAATCGCTGCTATCAACGAAGCGAGGCTTTCAGACCTGCGAGCTAGGTCCGGTGAGACCATCGGCATGGATGTACCGTTTCTCTTCCTGAACGGGTTTCTCTTCATGGGCACAGTTTTGATTTCGTATGGTTCACACGAGGCACATCAGGGGCTTCATGACTTGCACCTTCGTTGCATCGATCTCAGGTCGAGAATTCGGCGGGCCGACGCCAGGGCATGCGAACTGCTTGGGCGGATTGAAGCGACCGAAGCGATGCAGGAGGTGACACGCTCTCAGGTAGATGCCATCATGCTTGAACTCGTCCATATTTATCGACAATCAAACCTAAGACATCACACCGGGAAGCCGACCTTCACTTACCCGGCTGAACCGGTACTGCCACAGTTCATCCCGGCCAGCGACGTTCATCCGATGACCCCCGAAACAGAGGTCGAGACGGTACGGCAAAAGCTCAGGACCGCAATTGGCGAGTCTGCGGATGGGGTAACTGTTCCGTGAAGCCCTGGGCTCTAGTTGCAGCCGTAGCTTCAATTACCTCGGGTTGCCCTCCTGAGGTGAAAAACTGCGGCACGGTTGTAGTCGTGTTGGTTGATGAGTCGGAAAGCACCAAGGCAGACCGCGAACTGCGACGAACAGCGCTGGATGCGATTAGTCGGGGTTTGAGCCCCGGTGATCGGGTTATCATCTCGCCAATCACCGACAAATCCTTGTCCGACTTCCGGTTCAATATTGATGAACGACTGCCCCCCACACCACCTCCGATGAACCTGCTGGATAGTACAAACGACTGGCGACGGCGGAAGAAGGTGC
>CAIYDY010000191.1 GCA_903925015.1 uncultured Acidobacteriia bacterium | reverse complement strand
GGTCACCCTTATGGTGCCCGAATAGCTGCCTGGGGGCAAAGCGGGATTGACGCTGATGGTGATCCGGTCGGGCGTCTTGGCTCCCGCTTGTTGGGCGTTGAGCCACTGGCCGCCGTCGGTGGTTGAGATGGTGGTTTCGTACGGCAACGGCAGCGCTTCGGTGGAGATGGAAACAATCTGGTTGGGTGCGCTGCCGTTGTGCGGTGCCGTGAATGACACGGACGCCGGACTGGCGACCACGGTGGGTGGCACCCCGCTCCAGACGTACAGAGTTACCGCGACGGGAACTGGTGCAGGCTCCGATGGCCCGGTAAGTAGAACGGTGCCTTGGTAAATGCCGGGCGACAGGCCTGTCGCGTCCACGTGCACCACCGCAGCCGGAACGCCGGGACCGCTTCTAAATGTTGCGGTGAGCCAAGTGGCACCAAGTGTCGAAACACTTGTCAGATCGAACAGGTATGCCGCTTGGTCCAGTGGCGGTGGTTGTCCTGATTGGGCGGTGAACTGGAGTGTTTGGGGCTGGGGACCGACCACGGGGAAGTCGCGTGTCGTGACCGGGATCACCAACGGGTTGACCAGCAGGGCGGGATCGGTGGCTTGGATTGTGATTGTGCCGGTGTCGGTTGTGTCGCCAAGCAGTGCCGGGTCGACGGTTGCGAGGACGGTGGCGGGCGAGGTTTGGGAATCGGTTGTCACGGTGAGCCACTTGCGACCGGATTTCGTCGCCGAGGTCACGCCGATGGCGAGGGGGTCGGCACTACTGGTGATGAACATTCCGTTGGTGTTGGGTTTTCCGCCATTCGTGTCGATCTCCAGCGCGGTGGCGTTGGAGAACAAGACCGGGTGGGCGTAGATGTTGAGGACCACCGGTATCGCGGTTGGCTGGGGATTCATGCCCAACGAGGTGATCGTACAGGTGCCGGTATAGGTTCCGGGAGCGAGTCCGGCGATGTCCACAGCCAGAGTGACCAGCCCGGGGGCGGCACAGGAGTTGTTGAAGTTGCCCGGCTTGGAGACGACACACCCGGTTCCGGCCGAGGGTGACACGGACAGCCAGTTGCCTCCCGACGTGGTCGAAACGGACGAGGTGAACGGCGTCGGCGGTCCGACGTTGCTGAGCGCGAAGACTTTCGGTGCCGGTACGGGGCTTCCGAGAGTCCAGTT
Source organism: uncultured Acidobacteriia bacterium (assembly GCA_903925015.1). GTDB lineage: Bacteria > Acidobacteriota > Terriglobia > Bryobacterales > Bryobacteraceae > BOG-234. The sequence goes on along the minus strand of CAIYDY010000191.1, from coordinate 15,838 downwards.
CCACGTGGCAGCGGGCCCGTAGAGGATGCCGTTGCGAACCTCCTGAGCCTGCAGGGCGGTGGCGGGGTAAGGGATGGCGTCGATCCGGGTTGCCGAATTCGCTCCGACCAGCACCATCCGAATCGGCGTGGTCGGCAATACCAAGGTTTGAACCTGTCCAAAAGTTGGGTCGGGGATGGCCAGGACCAGCGTGGAGCCAGAGGGAACGGTGGCGGTGGAGTCGGAGTAGACCGTGTTTCCCAAGACCGAGGTGACGCGGCGGAGCGTCACGCCCACGTCGGAGGCACCTGGATTCTGGAGTGCCAAGCCGCTCGCCGCAGGCACGAAACCTGGCAGTGTGCCGACGGCGTAGAGTTCGAGTGGAAAGATCGGCTGGGTGTTGGCCAGCGACCCGGTAGCCGGATGTTGCGCGAGGGTTCCGTGGAAGACGGGAAAGAAGGTGGCGGAGGCCCCGTCGGTATTCTGGAGACGGACCCGTCGGAATTCGAGCGCGGCGGGTGCGGCGAGGTTGGCTCGGATTTGTTGCGGACTGACGAACGTGGTGGCGGCCAAGGCGACGCCATCGATTTGCACCGAGGTGGTCGGGATGAAGCCGGTGCCGTCGATTCCGGTAACAGTTCCCGTGGGCTGCAGACCTCCGCCAATGGCGACATTGGAAATGGAAATGCCACCGCCGATGGTGATGGTGCCCGAAAGGGTCGGGACTGCGTAGATGACGCCCTGGATGTCGGCCCAGCTCGTCGAGCCCGCCTGCAGTTGGATCGAAACGGCCGAGCCCGGCTTCGCCGTAGCAAGGACGGGGACCGTGATCGTGAAGACAGGCAAACCGGGAAGGCGTCCCAACCCGCCGGTCTGCGAGGCGAACTCGATATCCACGTGCCGACCTTGGATGGTGGCATACCCGGCTTGATCACCGGTGGCACTGTAGGCGTCGGCGGAGAGGATGTCACCGAAGATGGTCGGGTCGAGGTCGACGACGGCACTACCGGAGACCAACGCTTGCGGGGATGCGAGGAAAACCTGCAACTGAGCGGTCCCTCCGGGTGGAACGGAGGTGCCGCTCAAGTAGGCCGCAAGGGGTGGCGCGGCTCCAGCAACCGATGAGAAGGCAAGGGCGAGGACTAGCGCACAGCGGAGGGGCATCTTTACCCGGAACGCTGCAGTTTGTTGGCCATATCGTCCTGCCCCCGTAGGACAGCCTAGATGAGGGCTGAATCGCGGCGCGACCAAGCCACGCCCTTGGCCTCGCCGATGCCTTCCATATCCTTTACATAGGCACCGGCTTGGGTTAGGAGATGGTGCAGGTCGTTGCCGACGGAGATGAAGCGGAAACCCTTTTCCAGGAACTCGCCCACGCGGCCCGTGCCGAACAGGAAGATGCCCAGCGTTACGTTGTTTTTCTGCGCGTTCGCGATGAGCTTGTCGGTGGCGGCACCCAGTTCGGGCGAAGTGTACATGTTCGGGAAAACGTACTTTTCGTAGAGACCCATCGACATGCAGAGGTCGTTCTGGCCCAGGAACAGGATGTCGACCCCGGGAACGGCCGCGATTTCCTCAATGTTCTCGATGCAGGCGGCAGTTTCCACCTGAAGCGCCACGATCACGTTCTTGTTGGCGTTCCCGACGTAACCGAGCAGTCCGGCTTTGTTGGTGCAGCGCTGCGGGAAATAGACGGAACGGGTGCCTTCCATGGGGTATTTGCAGGCGTTGACTGCCTCGCGCGCCTCGGCGGCGGTGTTGATGTAGGGGACCAGAACTCCGTCCGCACCCACGTCGAGCGACTGTTGGATGCCTCCGCGGTCATGGTAACCGGCAACGCGCACCATCGACTTCGCACCGCCGCTGCCGACCGCGCCGATCATGGTCGAAAGCGTTTCGAAGCCCATGGGGCCGTGCTGGGAATCGATCAGCAGCCAGTCGTAGCCGCTGTGGGCGAGCTGTTCAGCCACTGTTGGGCTGTGGGAATTGACGAAAAGCCCCATCTTGGGCTTGCCTTCGCGCATTTGCTGCTTGAACTCTGCACCACTCAGAACATCAGACATTGAGATTCATTTCCTTGGTCCTTGGGATTGGGAACGAATTCCCCGGACACTTCAAAATATACAGGATGGCCCATGGCAGGGCGATTCACGTTGACAGGGGTGGAGTGGGGCCGGTATGATGCCTCAAGCGGGCGGACTGCGGGCTGGCACGACGCGAAACCAGATATGTCAATTATCGAAGTCTGCCAGTGGTTGCAGGATACCGAGGTAGGGACCCACATCCGGGAATCGGTCTGGACGTTCCCGATTCTGGAGGGCACCCACCTGCTGACGATCGCCATTTCCGTGGGTACGCTTTTGGTGATGGATTTGCGTTTGGCCGGACTGCTCTTCACCCGGTGGAAGGTGTCCGACATCACCAAGGCGGTGATGCCGATCAGCATCTTCGGCTTCACTGTGATGTTCATCACGGGCATCTTCCTATTCCTGTCGCAGGCGGTGAAGGCTTACGGCAGTATTTATTTCAAGCTGAAGATCCTGTTCCTGGTGCTTGCCGGAGTCAACGCCTTGGTATTTGAATTGACGATGCGGAACAAGATACACGAGTGGGACGCGGATGCCGTTCCGCCGTGGCGCGCACGGATGGCCGGGATTTGCGGCATGATTTTGTGGGCCGGCGTGATTGCGGCGGGCCGCACGATGGCGTACAACTTCTGATGGCTATGGATCTGCTGCCTTTCTTCAAATGGTGCGACGAGACGGCGCTTGCAAACGCCATCCGCGACTCCCGTTTCATCTTCCCGATCATTGAAAGCATCCACATTCTGGCCCTGACGGTGTTGGTGGGTACGGTAGTAGTGGTGAGCCTTCGATTGCTGGGAATCGGGCTCAAGAATATGCCCGTGCGCGAGTTGGCTGATGGCTTGGCCCCGATGCGCAACGCGAGCCTGGCTGTGATTCTGGCCACGGGGTTCATGCTGTTCACCTCGGAGGCGGTGAAATGCTTTGAGAATCCGCCTTTTTGGGTAAAGATGAAGGTGCTCGGCTGCGCGATCCTGTTCCAGTACACGGTTGTGCGGTGGACGACCCGGGCGGGTCATGAGCCGGGGAAGGCGCAGTCGGTGGCGGTTGCAGTGCTCTCGCTTCTATTGTGGTTCGGGGTTGGAGCAGCCGGGCGAGCCATCGGTTTCTACTAGAATCTCCACCCGGCATGGCAGATCAGTTTTAATGGTAGTTGGGAAGAGAGAAATTAAGATGACGGTTTCGAAGGTTCGCATTGCGGCAGGTTTGGCGCTCCTGGGGGCATTGTCGAGTCCGGTTATTGCCCACCACTCGTTCGCGGCGGAATTTGACAGCAACAAGCAGGTCGAATTGACGGGGACCGTGACCAAGGTGGAATGGCAGAACCCGCACGCACACTTCTCGCTGGCCGTGAAGGATGCTTCGGGAAAAGTCACGGTGTGGGATTTCGAGACGGGCAGCCCGAACGCCTTGGCACGCCGGGGACTTTCGCGGCATTCGCTGAAGGAAGGCGATGTCTTGAAGGTGATTGGATACCGGGCCAAGGACGGATCGAACTTGGCCTCTGCGGGCACTGTGACCTTTCCGGACGGGCATAGCGCGTTCGCCGGGACTTCGGGCGACGGCGGGCCAAGCAAGTAAGGGTGCTGCGCTAGCCGGGCTTGCGGTTATCGCGACCTGGAAAGGTCGCGGCAGCCAAGAATGGCTGCCCTACAACGCTTACACTGGGTCCATGGGAATCCCATGGAGATGGTCGGTCGCATTGCTGGGGATTACAGCCTTGGCCCAGCCCCCGGCACCACCCCAGTCTAGCCAGTACGAATTCCGCATCGCCAACTTCAAGACAGAAAGCGGTACGGTGCTGCAGGAGGCACTGGTCGTCTACGGCACCTATGGAAAGCTGAACGCGGCCAAGGACAACGCCATCCTGCTGCCCTCGCACTACATGGCCAACTACCACGGCTATGAATGGCTGATCGGGCCGGGCAAGGCGCTCGATCCGGAAAAGCTTTTCCTGGTTTCCACGGAGCTCTTCGGGAACAGAGGGTCATCCTCGCCAAGCAACACGCCGGAACCTTTCCACGGCCCCCGCTTTCCTGTGATGACGATCCGCGACAATGTGGAAGCCGTGCACCAACTGTTGTCCCGTGAGTTCGGCATCACACATCTGCAGGCCGTGGTCGGATTCTCAATGGGTGCCGAACAGGCGTTCCAGTGGGCAGTGTCCTATCCGAAGTTCATGGACCGGATCGTGGCCACATCGGGTACGGCAAAGTGCCATCCGCACGGCGTGATCCGGCTGGAAGGACAAATCGCGGCCATCACCGCCGACGCGACGTTCGAAAATGGCGACTACAAGGCACAGCCGACAAAGGGATTGTCGGCGTTCGGCATGGTTTGGGCGGGATGGCTGTACTCCCAGCAATGGTGGCGCGATGAACTCTGGAAAGCGGGCCGTCCCGAGGCTACTTTTGAAACAACCATGGCGCGCTTCCGGGACCGCTTCATCCCAGGTGCCGACGCGAACAACCTGATTCTCCAGTGCCGAACCTGGGAAAAGCACGATGTGGGCACAACGCCCGGGTTCAAAGGGGATCTGGCCAAGGCGCTGGGGTCCATCCAGGTGCCGGTGCTTTATATGCCGTCGGAGACCGACATGTACTTCCCGGTGGGAGACGCGCGGTACGAGGCGAAGTTCATTCCGAAGGTGACACTACTGCCGATTCCGTCGCTGTGGGGCCACACGGCGGGGGCGGCAAGCAATCCGGATGATGCCAAGTTCCTGAATGCGAATATTGGGAAGTTTCTGGCGGGCAACTAGGGACCTGAACCAGCGAAGATGGAGGGTCGTGCAGAACTGGATTCGCCGATACCATTGGAGTACGGTCATCGCGACCTAGAAAGGTCGCGGCAGCCAAGAATGGCTGCCCTACCTGGAGGGCGCATCGAAGCAATACGAATCCGGGGATGCCCGGAAAAGGCTCTAGTCGTCGTCGGAAATTTCGCCGACCTTGAGCACCGCTAGGAACGCCTCCTGCGGAATATCGACGCGACCCACGCGTTTCATCCGCTTCTTGCCTTCCTTCTGCTTTTCCAGCAGCTTGCGTTTGCGCGAAATGTCGCCGCCGTAGCACTTGGCCAGCACGTTCTTGCGCAGCGCCGAAATCGTCTCGCGGGCCACGATCTTGCTGCCGATCGCCGCTTGCAGGGCGATTTCGAACATCTGCCGGGGGATCAGCTTGCGCATCCGCTCGATCATCAACTTGCCGCGGTCAAAGGCGAAATCGCGGTGGACGATCATGCTCAACGCGTCCACTTCCTCGCCGGCAATCAGAATATCCAAGCGCACCATTGGGGAAACACGGTGTCCAGCCAAGTGGTAGTCCAGAGAGGCGTAGCCCCGCGAGACACTCTTGAGCCTGTCGTAGAAATCGAGAACGATTTCGTTCAAAGGCATCTCATACACGATCATGACGCGACCCGAACCGATGTGCTCGAACTTCTTCTGGACGCCGCGCTTGTCCTCCATCAGGGCCAATACCCCCCCGATGTACTCTTCGCGGGTGATCACACTGGCGTTGATGATCGGCTCCTCAATCTTCTCGATTTCGGTGGGATTCGGGAACCTCGTCGGATTATCGACCTCCAGCACCTCGCCGCGCGTGGTGGTGATCTTGTACCGCACACCGGGCGCGGTTGTGATCAAGTCGATATTGAACTCGCGCTCCAACCGCTCCTGCACGATTTCCAAGTGCAGCAAACCCAGAAACCCGCAACGAAAGCCGAAACCCAGAGCGACGGAGTTTTCGGGCTCGAAGCTGAGCGCACTGTCGTTCAGGCGGAGTTTCTGCAAAGCATCCCGCAAAAGGCCGTGTTCGTGGGATTCGCACGGATACAAACCGGCGAACACCATCGACTTCACTTCTTCAAAACCCGGCAGGGGTTCCACTGCAACTGCCCCTGCGTCGATGATCGTGTCCCCGATTTGCGCGTCGCCGACGTTCTTAACGTTGGCGTAGAGGTAACCGACCTCGCCCGCCACCAACTCCTTCAGTGGGACGGCCTTGGGCGACTGGTAGCCCACGCCTTCGACTTCGAACTGCTGTCCGTTGGCCGAGAGCTTGATTTTCTGGCCCAGTTTCATCCGGCCATCCACAACACGGGCGAGGATGATCACGCCGCGGTATGGATCAAACCAGGAATCGAAAATCAGCGCGCGCAACGGAGCATCCACATCGCCGCGGGGGTGCGGAACCTTTTTGACGACGGCCTCGAGGATCTCATGGATGCCAATGCCCTGCTTCGCGCTGCACAGGACGGCCTCGCTGGCGTCGATTCCAACAACGTCCTCGATCTGTTCGCGGATGCGCTCGGGCTCGGCGGCCGGCAGGTCGATCTTGTTGATGACCGGGATGATTTCCAGGTTGTGGTGCAGGGCGAGGTAGGTATTCGCCATGGTCTGCGCCTCCACACCCTGGGAGGCGTCCACAACCAGCAGCGCGCCTTCGCAGGCTTGGAGGCTGCGCGAGACTTCGTAGGAAAAATCGACGTGTCCCGGCGTGTCGATCAGGTTGAGCTGGTACATCAGGCCATCGTCGGCCTTGTAGTCGAGGCGGACGGCATGCGCCTTGATGGTGATGCCGCGTTCCCGTTCCAGATCCATGGAGTCGAGCACCTGCTCCATCATTTCGCGCTGTTGGAGCGCGCCTGTGGTTTCCAGAAGACGGTCAGCGATGGTGCTTTTGCCGTGGTCGATGTGGGCGATGATGGAGAAATTTCGGATGAATTCGCGGACCATGCGGCAAGAGGGGGCCCGTAGCGGTAAGATGGGGCCTGTAGGGATTATCCCATACGGTTACAGTCAGATGCAGACGCACTGACCAGTTGCGGCCCCATATTGGGTTTGGAGAAGCGTTTACCGGTTCCATGAGTGAATCAAAAGGCAAGACATTCGAAGGGGGCTTGAGTGCCCAGGGACTCCGGTTTGCGCTGGTTGTGGCCCGCTTCAACAGTTTCGTGACAGACCGGCTGCTTGCCGGAGCCCAGGACGCCATCGCGCGTTCGGGTGGCGATTTGGCACAGGTGGACGTGGTCCGAATCCCCGGCGCCTGGGAGTTCCCGGTCACGCTCCGGGCGTTGGCGAAGACTTGCCGCTACGACGCCATCGTATGCCTTGGAGCAGTGATTCGGGGCGATACGCCCCATTTCGATTACGTGGCGGGCAATGCGGCATCTGGAATCGCCGCCGTAGGCAATGAGACCGGCTTGCCGATTGCCTTCGGCGTGCTGACGACGAACACATTCGAACAGGCCATTGACCGCGCTGGCGGCAAGGCCGGAAACAAGGGCTTCGACGCCGCGATGACGGCAATCGAAATGGCCAATTTGCTCCGGCAACTGGCCACGGAAGTCCGCAGCTAATGGCCCGTCACAAGGGGCGCGAACAGGCGCTGCAAATGTTGTTCCAGTGGGATGTGCGGCGCACGGCGACCGAGACACCAGACCTTGAGGATGTGTTGAACGGCTACTACGGGTCGCTTCTGGTTTCAGAAGACGCTCCGAACGTGGAACCCCGCGACCCGTTTGCGGAGAGTCTGCTCCGGGGCGTGGTTGCCGACATCGTGGTGATCGATGAAATCATCGCCAGGCACGCAGCCAACTGGAAGATCCCGCGCATGCCGGTGGTTGATCGCAACGTACTGCGGATCGGCATCCACGAAATGATGAGGACCGACACGCCGGCCGCGGTCGCCATCGATGAGGGACTGGAAATCGCCCGTCGGTTTTCGGGCGAGGAATCGGTCCAGTTCGTCAACGGTGTCCTGGACGCGGCAATGCGGGAGCTAAAGCCCAAGCGCCAAGCACCCGGACCCGCCATTACCGAAGTCTGAGAATCTCAGCTTCGACCTTGGCCACAACCTCCGGGGGTAGCGCCAAGTAGCCGAGTGCGGCGGCTTGGCGTTGTCCGGGCCCGACCATCCATTTCACAAATGCCGCGATTGCGTCTTTTTTCGCACCCTCGGCAATACGTTCCGGCACCACCAGCCATGTAAACGAGGCAATCGGATAAGCCCCGTCCCCGGGCGCATTCACGATTGAATCGCGAATCTCGCCACTGGACTGAATGGCGTGCCGTGCGGCAATCGCGACGCTTTCCAAGCTGGCGCCAACGAACCGACCCTCGCGGTTCCGAACTCTGCCGATGTTGAGTCGGTTTTGGAGCGCGAAGGTGAATTCCACGTACCCGATGGCGCCTCCAAACTCCTTGACCACACCGGCCACGCCCTCGTTGCCGGTCGCAGACCGCCCCACGGGCCAAGCCGGAGCCATCCCGGAACCCACCTTGGACTTCCATTCGGGATCCGTCGCGGCCAAAAAATCCGTCCAAACATAGCTGGTACCGCTGCCGTCGCGCCGGTGCACCGGGATGATTGGGAGGTCCGGTAGACGCAGCCTTGGATTCGCGGCCCTCAATACCGGGTCATTCCATCGGGTGATCCGGCCCAGATAGATGCCAGCCAGGATTGGGGGAGTAAGTGAAACCTCGCCGGCCATGCCTGGAAGGTTCACGATGGGAACAACCGCCCCGACCGCCGAGGGAAAAAGCAGGTATTTCGCCTCCTGCCCCGGAGCCACGGTGCGCACCGCATCGGGACTGTCGGATGCCCCAAAATCCACCTGGCCCGCGACGAGCCGGCGAATACCGGCTTCCGAGCCAACCGGGTCATAGCGGATGTCGACACTTGGGTTTGTGCGGCCGTAATTCGCAAACCACTTTCGATAAAGAGGATACGGAAACGTGGCACCAGCTCCGGAGAGAGAAACGGCGGCCGCGGCTGTTTTGGTTTCAATGGGCGGCGCAAGCCCGGATCGAATCGCCGTGGCGGCACGGGTGGCGATTTGCTTGCCCAAGTCGGAGTGGACGTCGTCCTTGCCGGAGTTCCGCCCGAGTTGGGGGGTCGCCAAATACGACCAGACCGTCAAACCCTTCGGATCCCTGAGTTCGACCGAAAGGAACCCGGAATACACCGCGGTCCCCCGTTGCGGGACACGGGGGGCCCGTGGATTGAGGCTGGTGTAACCGCGAACCCAGATGTCACCGCCACCACCCAGGATCATGTCGGCCGCCGACGCCTCGTTCACGACAGCGACATTGGGCAGTCGGCGAAGCGCGGCCACCACGGACTCGCGCAACTGGGCAGAGTCCGTCTTTGTGGCGAAGGGCTCCACAAAGATACGCTCTGGATTTCCGGTCTGCTGTGCGGAAAGCGCGGCCAACCCCAGATGGAGTACCGCGCACGGCAACAGGAGTTTCGACGAGGCGTGTTTCATAAAGATCTTCCAGTTTTCTGAAAACGCCAATCATGGGCCCGCACAAATATGACAAGAAAGTGAATCGGTTGACCAGCGGCACCACGATGTCCGACCATGGAGAAGTCTGCCATATCTACTGACACTTCTGATTCTATTGCCTTGGACCTCGTGGGCCCAAACGGATGCCGTTTCCACGAAGGAATCCTTCTGGGACCGGTTTTGGCTCTCAGGACAGGTGAACATGATCCGGCAGCAGCATGGGGCCTTTCCGGCGAAGTACTCCGGCCCCAACAGCCTCCAGTCCGACAAGGAACACGCGACCTCGCGAATCCTAACCCTCTACGCCGGGTTCCAGATCACCAAACACTGGGAGATCCTCGCCAATGTTGAGAGCGCGGGCGGCACGGGCATCAGCGATGCGCTGGGTGCCGCCGGGTTCACCAATGTCGACGTGGTCCGGAATCCCAGTCTGGGCACCGCTCCCTATGTTTCCCGCGTGATGCTGCACTACACGATCCCGCTGGGCGGCGAATCCACAGGTGCAGGTTCAACGGATGCGACCCGTACACCACTCTCGTTGGCTGGCCGTGTCCCGGTGCGGCGACTGGAACTGCGGTTCGGCAAAATCAGCACCGTCGATTTCTTCGACCAGAATTCCGTCGGCAGCGACAGCCATTTCCAATTCATGAACTGGGGTGTGGTGAATAACGGCGCCTTCGACTATGCCGCCGACACTCGCGGCTATACCTATGGCTTGGTTGCCGAACTCTACGACCGGAATTGGACCGCACGCTTCGGCGAACTACTGATGCCGACGGTGGCAAACGGTATCCAGCTGGATTGGAACATTGCCCGGGCACGTGGCGAGAACTTCGAATTCGAATACCGGCCCGAACTGCTTCCGAAGCGGTCCAGCGCCATTCGCGCGCTCTATTTTGTCAACCACGCAAATATGGGCAGCTACCGGGAGGCGATCAACGGCTACCTGTCCCGCAAGGACGCCACGCCCGATATCGCGCTGTACCGGAAGCAAGGTCGCTCAAAATACGGTTTCGGACTGAACGTGGAACAGGAACTGACCGACCTACTGCGCGTCTACGGCAGATTGGGATGGAACGACGGAACCAACGAGTCCTACGCCTACACGGAAATCGACCGGACAGCCCAGATCGGTGCGGACTTCCGGGGCAAGCCTTGGCGACGAGCCCAGGACAAGATTGGTGCCGCGTTCGTCACCGATGCCATTTCGGGAGACCATCGCCGATACTTGGCGTTGGGTGGACTAGGATTCATCATCGGCGACGGCGGCCTGAAATACGGCTTGGAGCAGATCTTCGAAACTTACTACACGGCCCATATTTGGCGAGGCGTCTCGTTCGCGGTGGATTACCAGCGCGTGTCGAATCCGGGTTACAACCAAGACCGGGGCCCGGTGTCGGTCGTGGGATTCCGGCTCCACATCGAAGATGCGGTGCCGTTCGGAAAATTCGCCCGCAAGTAACTACGCTTTGAGGTCGTGCTTGTTGATCCCAAGCGCCTTGAGCCGCGATGCCAACGTGCCCGGATTGATCCCCAGTAGATCCGCCGCGCCGCCGCTGCCGGAGATGCGGAAGTTGGCCGCCCGCATTGCCGCGAGGATGTTGGACCGCTCCATCTCCCGCCACTGCAGTTCCGGGATCACGGCTTGGCTGGATGCTTGTGTCCGGGGGACCGGAGCCGATGCCCCTGTCGTCGGCAGTTCCAAGTTAAGATTCCCGCCGCGCGACACAATCACCGCGCGTTCCACCACGTTCTGCAGTTCCCGCACATTTCCCGGCCAGTCATAGTTCTGCGCCAATTCCATTTCGCGCTCCGAGACCCTTGAGGGAGGCAAATGAAACCGCTGGCAGGCGCTCCGCACGAAATGCGCCACCAGAGCCGGAATGTCCTCCCGCCGGTCGCGAAGAGGGGGAACCTCCAGAGGGAAAACGCCCAGGCGATAGAACAAGTCCAGCCGGAACCGGCCCGCGTCGACCTCCTTGCGGAGATCCCGGTTGGTGGCCGCTACCAATCGGACGTTTACCCGCCGGGTGCGCTCGTCGCCCACCCGCTCGAATTCGCCCTCCTGGAGCACACGCAGAAGCTTCGATTGCAGTTCCACCGGGATTTCGCCCACCTCGTCCAGGAACAATGTGCCGCCGTCCGCCAACTGGAACCGGCCAACCCGGTCCCGCACCGCGCCGGTAAACGAGCCCCGCACGTGCCCGAAAAATTCGCTCTCGAACAGTTCACGGGGAATCGATCCGCAATTTACCTTCACGAGCGCTTTGGCTGAGCGCGGACTCCGCTGGTGGATCGCCCTTGCCACCAGCTCCTTCCCGACCCCACTCTCCCCCAGCACCAGCACGTTCGCGTCGGTGGAAGCCACCATTTCCACTTGGCGCAGCACCCGCTCCAAGGCCGGACTGTTGCCAAGGATTTCGCCAAAGGATCCCGCGTGGACAACCTCCTCTCGCAAGTAGTCCCGCTCCTGCTCCAACTGGTGGCGGAGCGCCTCGTTTTCCTCGAACGCGCGTGCATTGGCGATGGCGACCGCTGCTGTGTTCGCCATCAACTTCAGCCAGGCAAAGCAGTCGTCATCGGCCTCGGCTCTGCGAAAGACCGCGAGGACCCCGAGGATTTCGCCTTGGAATACCACCGGATGGCCCGCGAAGCTGATGAGGCCCTCCTGCCTGGCCCACTCGGGGTACCGGATCCATTGTCTTTGGCCAGGTGGCGTATGGAAGAAGTTGTGAATGCGGATTGATTCCCCGGTCGTCGCGATGTGCGAAATTTTCAAGCCCCCCTCGAGCGGAAGGCGGTGGAAAGTACCATCCAACCCGGACCAATCGGCCTGGGAGAGGGGAGTCCCGGCACTGGCACGCAGGTGCAGCGAAACGTCTTTGGACGCCTCCCCGATGGAACAAATGGGGCATGCGCGCCCGGAATCCTTCAACCACAACCGCGCCAGTCCAACCTGCGGCTGCCGGGCCACGATGTCGATGATGGTTTTCAAAACCGCGCCGAGCGAACGCTTCTCTGCAATCGCAAGGATGACCGGGGGGAGGTATTCGAGTCGCACTGAACTGACAGTAGCATGAAATTTCACGACCTCGTTCATGAGATTTCATGATTCGTGAGATCTCATGATTTCTCGTTCTAACACACATGCTGTCTTTTCAACAACTTGCCGATTGCCGGACTTTGGCACCGCCCGTGCTCTCTATTGGTCGTCGCGAGAGCGGCGGAAAAGAGAAATCCAAATGCAACGAATCGCAGCGATCAACAACAACGAAGCCACCGGCAAGGCCAAGCAGCTCCTGGACGGCGTCCAGACCAAACTCGGGATGACCCCCAACCTGATGAAGACGCTCGCGTCCGGTCCGGCGGCCTTGGAAGCGTACCTGAATTTCGGCGCGGCCCTCGGTACCGGTCACCTTGACGCCAAATTCCGCGAACAGATCGCGCTCACCGTGGCACAGGCCAACTCCTGCGAATACTGCCTCTCGGCCCACTCGACCATCGGAAAGATGGTTGGCCTCAAGCCCGAGGAGATCGCCAAGAGCCGTGAAGCGCACGCCGAGGACAGCAAACGGGACGCCGGTCTCCAGTTCGCGCAGCTTCTCGTGGTCCAGCGCGGCGAAGTTTCCGACGAAGCTGTTGCGGCCGTCAAGGCGGCTGGTTACTCCGATGGCGATATTGCCGAGATCGTCGCCAACGTGGCCATCAACATCTTCACGAATTACTTCAACCATGTGGCCCGGACCGTCGTAGACTTCCCCCGCGTCGAAGTCGCAATCGCATAAAAATAAGGAACGCAAGGAGGAACACCCATGGCACCCACACCAATCCGGCCCCCGTTTACCCTCGAAACCGCCACGCGCAAGGTCCAAATGGCCGAAGACGCCTGGAACTCGCGGGATCCCGAAAGGGTGTCGATGGCGTACTCGCCGGAATCGGAATGGCGCAACCGGACCGACTTCATCCAGGGTCGTGAAGAGATACGGGTGTTCCTCCGCCGCAAGTGGGCCAAGGAACTGGACTACAGGCTCAAAAAGACCTTGTGGGGATTCCGCGAGAACCGCATCGCGGTCAGTTTCGAGTATGAATGGCACGATGCCGCAGGCCAGTGGTACCGGTCCTACGGCAACGAATTGTGGGAATTCGACGATGAAGGTCTAATGCGGAAGCGGTTGGCCAGCATCAACGACGCGCCGATTCGCGAGGACGAACGGCGGATATCGTAAGGGTTGGGAAGGAGGGAATGGGCATGTACATTAAGGAAATTTGGCGGTATCCGGTCAAGTCCATGGCCGGGGAGCAGTTGCGGAGCGCAAAACTAACCGAGTTGGGCATCGACGGTGACCGGATTTTGCAGGTCTACAACCGGTCGGGGCGCGTGATTACATCCAGAACCCACCCCGGCCTCCTCGGGCTCCACGCCAAACTGGACGACGCACGAACGCCAATGGTCGAAGGCCTGCCGTGGAACGACCCGGCGGTCGAGGCGAAGGTTGCGGGAATAGGAGGGCCTGGTACCCAGCTGCATCAAGATGAGACTGCGGACCGGTTCGACATTCTCCCGCTCCTTGTCGCGACCGACGGTGCCATTGATGCGTTCGGACGCGACCACCGCCGTTTGCGGCCAAACATCGTGATCGGCGGTGTGGACGGTCTGGACGAGCGCGAATGGCAGGGCGGACAGCTGGTTGTCTCGACACCCGGCGGCGATATTGTCATCGGCATCCATGACCTGCGCGGACGCTGCGTGATGACGACATACGATCCCGACACGCTGCGGCAGGACCCGACAGTATTGCGCGACATCGTCCGGCGCTTTGGAGGCAAACTGGCGTTGAATTGCGAGGTGCTCCAAGGCGGGGAACTTCATGTGGGACAGGAAGTCCGGGTGGTCAAACGGGCGTAATACGCACTGGGTATCGCGGGTCCGGGATCAGAGCTTCGGGAGCTCGGTGAAGAGTGAAGCGCGCCGGAGGTGGCCCAGCTCATGTTGCGCTGAATGCTCTCGCCGAACGATTCCTGCGCCACGCCAAGGTGCAAACTGCGGAACGTGTTAACCTCAAGATCGAATCGTTATGTTTTCCGACCTGACTTTCAACCTCGAGTTCCAAAAGGACGAGGAGAGCGGATGGTTCACGGTGCACGTGGTTGAGTTGCCAGGTTGCGTGTCACAAGGCGCGAGCGTCGACGAGGCGCGCGCAAATATCGCGGACGCGCTGTCCACCTACTTGGACGTCGTTTTTGAGTCCGCACTGCGTGGCCAGCCAAGCCCGCAACCGCTGCCGGCTCCGGCGGCACCACCCATCACGTACGGGCAGCTTTCAGTCCACCCGAGGTTCGAGGTCCGGGTATAGCAAATGTCGCTGTCGGATTTGCCCCTTGCCTCCGGACAGAAACACCGGAGAGTCTTGGAACGTGCATTCGGCTTCGAGTGCCGGAGAAACGGTGAGCATGTGGTCATGGTCAGCGCGCTGGGGACTGCGATCTCGATTCCCAACCACGCGGAAGTGAAACGTCCGACCCTGAAACAGGTTTTGCGGGTCTGCGGGATTGAGGACAAAGAGTATCGCCGGGCGTTCGACCTGATTTGAGCGGTATGGCCACAATCTACGGATTGGGCTTTACCGACTCGGGCATTCTCGTAACAGGAGGTGGCCGCGGGCTCGGCGTACTTCCATAGCGCCTGCGTGAGGGCGTCTTCGTCTCGCGCCCTGCCGCGCAGGAGTCGCCAGCCCAATCGTTCGGACTCCGCCTCAGCGACGGGAAGGCGGAAGCACTGTATCTGGACGGCCTCGGCGTTCTAGCCGGACCTCATGTGATCGAGGATCAGAGCTTTGAGTTCGGTTGGTGGATTTCAATTGTCATGCTGGACTTGGCACGGTGGGACTCATACCCCTCACGACAGTGAGGATGCCCTCTGCGATATTCAAGAACGCTTGGTCGCGGTGCGCCCAGAGAGAAACGGCTTTCGCATCTGTCGGCAATGCCATCAAGTTTACTTTTATGATGGGTTTCCACATGCAAGGCCTCAAAATGATCGGGATTACCCGTGTGCCGTTCAACTCTCGTTGAGCCCAAGCCTTAGCCAATTCAACATTGGCGCAGTACTCCGAGTTAATAAAATCAACGGAGATCAAAATGAGAACGATCTCAGCTGTCTCCAAGTTTTCCTGGATCACACGGTCTAAGTCGTCGCCAGCTTGGATCAGCCTATCGTGCCAAGCCTCAATGAAGCCCATACGCTTCAATGGATCAAGGTGCCGGACCAGATCCTTCTTGTCCTGTTCATCCGCGTGGCAGTAGGAGATGAATACTTTGATCCCCTTGGGCCCATCGGGAACAGCCAGTGCCTTTGCTGGCGACGTGGGCGGCTCGACAACCGGGGAAGGCGGTGTAGCCGGGGGAGCAACCAGCGCCACGCTATTACCCGGACCCTGTCGGGTCCGTATTGGGGGCGGGACTTCTTCCAGCAATTCGTCTTT
>CAIYDY010000190.1 GCA_903925015.1 uncultured Acidobacteriia bacterium | reverse complement strand
GGCTGGTTCGTGGAGTCGTTGATGACGCAGACGCTGATCATCCACGTGATCCGGACGAATCGCATTCCATTCTTCCAGAGCCGCGCGAGCTGGCCGTTGATCGGCACGTCGGCGGCAATCATGGCGTTCGGCGCGTGGCTCCCGTCGTCACCCCTAGCCCCCGCATTGGGCATGACGAAACTACCGGACATGTACTGGCCGATTTTGCTGGCGACACTCTTGGCGTATCTTGGCCTGACGCAGGGCATCAAGGTGTGGCTGCTGCGGAAACACTGGATTTGACAAGCGGGAATTTGGGGTAACCTAAGGACAGTGACCGCCATGCCGACAGCCGAACTGGAAGCTCTCCTCCCTTCGACCTTCCGTGGAATCCCGCCGGTACCGCCGCGCCGCAAGCGATGGACGCGGGACGAGTGCGCGGTTCTGGAAGCTGCCGGGGCATTTGCGGACCAGCATGTGGAACTCATCGACGGGGAGTTGATCGACAAGACGGGAAAGAACGGACCACACATACTGGTCGTGGAGTCAATCCGGCAGTGGCTCTTCAGCGTCTTTGGGGCTGGCTTTGTCTTGCAGGAGGCTCCGATCGATGTAAAAGCGGCTGACAACCGGATCAACGAGCCGGAGCCGGACGCCATTGCACTCAAGCGGCACATGCGTACTTTCGTGGAATCACGGCCCGGACCCGCCGACCTCCACTTGGTTGTCGAAGTATCAGACTCCACCCTCTACAGCGACCTGACCACCAAGGCCGCTCTCTACGCACGCGCCGGAATTCCCGAGTATTGGGTCGTCGACATTGCCGGTCGCCGACTCGTGGCCCATCGGGAACCGAACGGCGGCATCTATGCCGATGTCCAAGTCCACGGCGAAACTGAACACGTGGCCCCGCTTTCCAGCCCTCTGGCCAATCTCCACGTCGGCGATCTTTTCGACCCGCAGTAGCACCTCCCGGTTACAATACGTTATGAAATGGGCGTTGTCTTTCCAACGCCCGCCAAATCCATGAGCAGCCCACTCCTGAAGACTCCGCTAAATGAGGTGCACCGGGCAGCCGGGGCGAAGATGGTCGATTTCGGGGGCTGGGACATGCCTGTCCAGTACTCCGGCCTGCTCGACGAGCACCACACGGTGCGCAACGCCGTGGGTGTCTTCGATGTCAGCCATATGGGCGAGATCGAGGTGCGCGGTCCGGAAGCACTGAAGTTGGTGGAGTACGTCACCACCAACGCAGCCAGCCGGCTTGCCGAGGGCCAAGCTCAGTATTCAGCCCTTCTTTATTCCCACGGTGGCTTTGTCGACGACATCCTCGTTCACAAAGTGGCTGACGAGTCCTATTTCCTCTGCGTCAACGCCTCCAACCAGGACAAGGACTTCGCGCACATCGCAGCGGCCAACAAGGACTCCGGCTTCGACTGCGAAGTGGAATTCGCCAGTCCCAAGTACGCGCAGATCGCGGTCCAAGGGCCCAAGGCACTGGCCACGGCGCAAAAACTGACGGATTCCCCGCTGTCCCCCATCCGATACTACTGGTTTACCGATGGCACCTTCGCCGGTGTCCCCGCACGCATGGCCCGAACGGGTTACACAGCTGAGGACGGCTTCGAAATCTACGTCGCCCCCGGGAACGCCGCGCATGTTTGGAACGCAATCATGGACGCGGGTGCCGAATTCGGCATCAAGCCCTGCGGCTTGGGCGCGCGCAACACCCTCAGGCTGGAAGGCGCCATGGCCCTCTACGGACACGAGATCGATGCCAGCATCCACCCTTTCGAGGCCGGATTGGCTTGGATCGTCAAGCTCGAAAAGGGCGATTTCATAGGCCGGGACGCCATCAAGGATAAGAGGGACTCGATCACACGCCGCTTGACCGGCTTTGAAATGCGTGGACGGGGCATCGGGCGCGACGGATACGAAGTCGCGATCAACGGCAGCCCTGCGGGTTGGGTGACCAGCGGGTCACCGGGCCCGACCGTCAACAAGAACATAGGACTTTGCTATTTGCCGATCGAACACGCCAAGCCGGGTGTCCAGATCGAGATCACGATTCGAAACCAGGCAGTGCTGGCCGAAACAGTGCCGACACCGTTCTATAGGAGGGCGAAATGAGCTACCCCGAAAATTATCGGTATACGAAAGAGCATGAATGGATTGCCGTGGAGGGTGCCGTCGCCACCATCGGAATTACCGACCACGCACAAGCGGAATTGGGAGACATTGTTTATGTCGATCTCCCTGCAGTCGGCAAGACGCTCGCTGTGGGTGATTCATTCGGATCGGTAGAATCCGTCAAGGCAGTGTCCGACGTCTACGCGCCGGTCTCTGGAGCCGTGGTTGATGCAAATACGGCCCTAAACGACGAGCCCGGGATCCTCAATTCGGACCCGCACGGCTCCGGCTGGTTGATCAAGATTTCACTATCCGATGCGGCGGAACTTGATGGCCTGCTTTCGGCCACGGCCTACGAAGAGTATATTCAAGCCGAGCACTAGCGCTGCGTCAGCGAAGCACCGGTCGATCAAGACGCTTGAGTGCTAATATTTTTGGACAAGCGTCGCGCATGGACAATGCAACCCAGACCTTCGCGGCTGATCCGAATTCCCCGGAACGGAACGGCGACGATTCGCCGGTCCTATCCCATTGGGGACCCTTCGAGCTGCGGGAACGGGTTGGACAAGGTGGTTTCGGCGAGGTGTACCGAGCTTGGGATCCCAAGCTGCAGCGCGAAGTAGCCCTCAAACTATTGCGCCACAACCACAGCTCTGGCGCGGACAACTATGATTCCGTGCTACGAGAAGCCCGCCTCACCGCAAAGGTCCGGCATCCCAATGTGGTATCTGTGCATGGCGTAGACGTCTACGGCGGGCGCGTCGGCTTTTGGACCGACTTCGTCCATGGCAAGACATTGTCGTCCATATTGGGCTCCCACGGGGTTTTCGGTGCACGCGAGGCAGCGCTGATCGGGATGGAGCTGTGCCGTGCGCTCGGCGCAGTGCATGCCGCTGGACTGCTGCACCGCGACATCAAGCCCGGCAATGTCATGCGCGAAGACGGCGGGCGGATCCTCCTGATGGATTTTGGCCTGACCCAGGACTCCACCGAAGACCACTTCGGTGGAACCCTACCCTACATGGCTCCGGAGCTGTTGCGCGGGGAGCCGGCCTCGGTAGCCAGCGATATCTACGCCCTCGGAGCAATGTTGTACGAACTGGTCACGGGCAGGTTTCCGGTGGAACTGGAACAGCAGAGTGGACTCAGACCGGTCGATGCCTACAAGCACGCCAGGCGTAGAACCCTGCTGGAGGATCGCCCCGACATCCCGCTGCACTTCGAACAGGCGGTTTCGGCTGCGCTCGAAGTGAATCCGGGCAAGCGATTCCAGAATGCCGGATTGCTCCTGCGGGCTTTGTCGGAAGCCGTAGGTGTATCCACCACGATCGCCCTTCCCGAACAGCGCATTTCGCCGTGGGCGGCGGCTGCCGTCGCCTCCCTTGTGCTGGCCCTGCTCCTGGCGGTCTATTTTGTACCGGGTCTACGCGGCAGGATGGGCTTGGGTATCCCGGACGGGACCGGTGCCCATTCCGATTACATGAAAGGGCAGGCGCTCCTCTCGCATTTCTACCTTACAGGCGTTGTGGACCGAGCTGTGTCGGTGCTTGAAAACTCCGTCCAACAGGAGCCAAAGTACGCTCCGGCATGGGCCGCGCTCGGACGCGCCTATTGGCGGCGGTACCAGAACACCAGGGATTCCAAGGATCTGACACTGGCAAGCGACACCTCCGGCAAAGCTCTCCAGCTGGAGGAAAGCCTGGTACCGGCCCATGTCACGCTAGGCCTGATCTACACCGAGGGCGGCCGGAATGACATGGCCACCCACGAGTTGGAATTGGCACGCAACTTGGACGCCACCAGCGCCGAAGCGTGGGCGGCCCAAGGCGACCTCTACCGTCGGCAACACCGGAATGCCGAAGCTGAGGAGGCCATGCAGAAGGCCGCCGACATGGAACCCGGCGACTGGCGCTGGCAGAACCAACTGGGCCTGTTTTACATGTACTACGCTTCTCCCGTGCGCCTTGCGGAGGCTGCGGAGAAATTCCGCCAAGCAGGCAGACTTTCGGCGGACAACGCCCGCCCACCCAGCAATCTCGGCCTAGCCTTGATGGCACAGGAGAAATTCCCGGAAGCGCGCTCGGCCTTCGAGAAGGCATTGGCCTTGGCACCACTCCCGAACGCATATACAAACTTGGGTGTCGCGCTGTTTCTCGAAGGCGATTACGAAAAGGCCGCGGAGATGCACAAGCGATCGCTGGAGCTGAATCCGAGCAACTACATTGCCGCGGGGAACCTCGCTGGAGCTCTGGAATGGACGCCGAGCCGCAAGGACGAGGGCCGGGCCGCGTATCTTGCCGCCATCGGCCTTGCGGAGAAGGCCCTGCGTGAGAGACCCAAGGATGCCGGAATCCTGGCAACTCTCGGAAACTACTATGCAGCCATCAACGACGCTGCGAAGAGTCTGCCCCTCCTGCGGCAGGCAGTTGCGCTCGACCCCCGGAACCCATCCGTCCTTTTCATGGTTTTGGAAGGAAACGAACACCTGCACCTACGCAATGAAGCATTGCGCTATGTGCCCAGGGCGATTGAATCCGGATACCCGATTGGGTATCTGAAACGAACTCCTTCGTTGGCAGCTTTGCGGTCGGACCCGCGCTACCAAACGGCGGTAAAACAGATTGCCACCAAAAATTGACGACGCGTAGGTCCTCCTGTAATCATAATTGATTAAGGAAACTCCAATGAAACAAGCTTCGAATCAGCCCACCGGCGACCACAGCGAGCAGCCCAAAGCCGGGCCATCGAACGACGGCCACAAGAATAACGGCGGTCACGGGGCTGGGACTCACGGGACGGATACATCCATAGCCGGGAAGGACGCTGTCCAAGGCGATCCGGCTGGCAACTAATCGTCGAAAATGTTTGACGCGGCCTGTGTCCTGTGCTGAAATCGGATAGCAAGGAAGGTACACCATGGACGATCAGACATTGCCGCAGCCAACCAACGAACCCATAGGGTTCAATATCGCCGGAATCTATAGTCAAGACCACGCTGTCGCGAACAATCACGCGGTCGAACCCCTCGTGGAGGGCGATCCGGCCGGAAACTGATTCCGCGCCTCTAGCGGACGGGATATTCGGGTGGAGATGTAATGCCGCCCGAATACAGCCGCACTGGTGCCCCTTACTGCATTACGACGTGCACGGGATTCGCAGGGATACCGGTGCACCGTCGCCGTTCCGGCACCGTCAGGGACGCGGGCAACGGCACGTTCCCTTGGCTAGTCCACGCCAATAGAGCCGAACCGGCATTTGTGACGGGAGCACTCACCCCGTTCACCATGACCTTTGCCGCCGCGTGTCATCGGTGTGCAACTGGTCGAATCCTGCCGCGTGATAAAATGGGTCGAGGCTGGAGTCCTCACAAATGGGCTGTGCCTTCACGGATGCCGACCTGCTTGACCGTTTGGAGGCCATGGACGACACGGTAATGGACACTTTGCCCTTCGGTGTCGTGGCATTTACGCCCGATGGCATAGTTTGCAGGTACAACTTGGAGGAAAGCCGAAGGGCTGGCCTAACTCCGGCCAATGTTATCGGCAGGAATTTTTTCAGGGCGGTTGCGCCATGCATGAACAACTCCCTGGTGGCGGATCGATTTGAATCCCAGCCTGAACTCGACACCACGCTCGACTACGTCTTCACCTTCAGACTCAAGCCGGTCGCAGTCACCATCCGAATGTTGAAGCAGTCCGGGAGGCGCCGCATGTACCTCGTTGTCGATCTCAGGAAACCCTCGTGACGGGCAACGGTTCGCCCCTGGAACAGACGTCGATGGAGGACCTCCTCCAATTCCTCTATCTCATGCCTGTCGGCGTGCTGAAGTTCCGCACCGAGGGAACTGTCGAGATGATCAATCCTGTGGCGGCGGCGCTTCTGATGTCCCTGAACTCCGCCGACACGCTTCAAAACATCTATTTATCGCTGGCATCCAGCGCCCCCGACCTGCCAAACCAAGTTGCACAATTTTCAGGAAACAGCGGCACCATCATCGAGCACAGATGGCTTAGAACCCACATTGGATCTCAGACCCTGGTGCTATCGCTAACGGTGAACCGGATTCGGGATGACGTCCACATGGCTGTCGTGACGGACGTCACGCGGCTGGCAAATCAGGAGGAAGCGCTGTATTCCGACCGGCAAAAGTTCTTCGCGATCTTCGACCATGTTCGTGATTACGCGATTTATACCATCAGCCCGGACGGCGATATCGAGGAATGGAACCAGTCCCTGCGACGGTTTGGCGGCTGGCTCGACTCCGATGTGCAGCACC
Organism: uncultured Acidobacteriia bacterium; assembly: GCA_903925015.1. Taxonomy (GTDB): domain Bacteria; phylum Acidobacteriota; class Terriglobia; order Bryobacterales; family Bryobacteraceae; genus BOG-234. The sequence goes on along the minus strand of CAIYDY010000190.1, from coordinate 50,169 downwards.
GCAGCATGAGCATCTTCTCTCCATCGGACGACACGGACCGGCACAGCCTGGCCCTACTCCTAGCGGAGGCGCGACGCATCGGTTCGACCGAGACGGAAGGTTGGCTGCTAAAGCGCGATGGCTCGTACCTATGGGCGAACACCGTCATTACGGCACTACCGGACGAATCGGGGACGGTTCGGCGTTTTGTGGTCGTTTCGCGCGATCTGACCGAGCGTAAGCTACGGGAAGACGAAATCAGGAGATTGGCGACTGTAGACCCGCTGACTGGCGCCTACAACCGCAGAAAGGGCGACGAACTCCTGGCTGTGCGGTTCAAGCAGCGCAAACGCGATGGGCGGCAGTTCGCGGTGCTAATGCTGGACATCGACCATTTCAAGAATGTCAATGACGACTTCGGACACGCTACCGGTGATGCCGTACTCTGCGCAGTGGTGCAGATCTGCCGGACATCCCTCAGGCCCGTGGACATGGTGGTGCGCTGGGGCGGTGAGGAATTTCTGATCGTACTGCCGAACACCAACGCCGCCGAGGCGATGGCTGCAGCGGAGCGACTGCGCTCGGTTGTTGCGGTGACTGAAGTTGCTGGCCCGGAAGGCACAGCGATCCCCGTTACGATCAGCGTCGGCGTCGCCTTGCCGGAAGGAGACAGTGCCGAAGAATTGCTCAGTCGTTCGGACGCAGCATTGTATGCCGCAAAGACCACCGGTCGCAACAGGGTAATGATGGCAACCTGAGCCTCCCACGAAGAGTGGATGGTTGGGTGCCGGTTGCCGAGACCCGCATGAGGTAACCCGCCAGCGGAGCGGTCCCGTTCACAGTGAAGACTGCTGGAGCGAAGGGCGCGATCAGCACCTGCGGTGTCTACAGGCCCGTATCAATGAGACTCCAAGTGTCCGAGCGGATTGTCGAAATCGAATCCAAAGAGTCTTGGATTCTCCCCGATGATCGCGGCTGAGACGATTGACAATACATAGTCGTATGTCTCGGCAGGCAACTTGCGTCCATACTTTTCCTGGATCTTCCAGAAATTCCGCTCTTCCGGATTGGCGGGCAGACTGCGCACCAGTGGTAGGACGCGATCCTCGCCCCAGTTGTAGCAAGCCATTACCAGTAGACCGGACGCTTGGGCATCGCTGGCATAGAGATCCCGCATGTACTGCGCGGCCGCCTTTGTCTCGATGTCCCAATGGTGACGGTCATCCGAGGGATCCGGCCGACGCAATGCCACCAGCGGACCCACCTTCATTCCATATTTGATGGCAGTTTCGGGAATGAACTGCCACATGCCCTTCGCTATCCCCATATGGGTCTCCGGACCGCTGATGTAAGGGTCGAAATCACTCTCTTGAAGGGCTAGATAGAAAAACTGCGGCGGCAGTCCCACTGCCAGGAGTTCCTTGGCGATGGTGCGGGTGTAACCTTTTTCGTTCGCGGCGGCAACGGCGCGTGCCAGGCGCCCGGTGGATTTCCACTTCTGGATGTATTTTTCTATCTCGGCTTGAAACGTGGATGGCATTGCCAGTTCGCACTCGCCAAAGATCCGGGCAATTCTCATGGTCAATTGCTGCTGCTCGGTAAGCTTCTTGTCCCTGCCCCCCACGGCCGCAGCGAATTGCGCGTAGCGAAGCTCAAGCTTACGGCGTCTTTCCTGGTAACCGCGAAGTTGGCTCGACCAACTATCGCTGTTGGTTTCGATCGCCACCCGCTGGAAATTGGCGATATCAACATCCAGGGCTTTCACGGAATAGAAAACGCTCTCCGCAAGTGCACGCTGCTTGCCGACCTCCCTATGTTGGTAGGCGGCATAACCTGAAACAAGAACAACGACGACGGCGAGCGCCCCCAGCAATACCAGCCAATTGTTTCGCTGCCGCTTCTGGACTTCGGAAAAGGCCGCCCGAACAAACATCGTGTGCTGTCCGATTGGGGCACCTTCCTCCTTCTGTCCGAAATAATGCTGGACATAACTTTGCACCGAGGGTGTCGGCGGGACCGCCGGATGGGTCGACAATTGCGCCGACGGGGGTACGTCCATGTGGACGGAAACGAACGGTCCACCCAGCCCGAGGCGCAGTTTTGTAGGCGTGCCGGTTACCGTGTACTTGGCAACGCGCGCATCCCCGAGGAACATGCCATTGCTGCTATTGAGGTCTCGAACAGTCCATTCACTGTTCTCGAAAACCACCTCCACGTGGCTCCGGCTAAGGAACTTATTTGGCACGCATACCGCGCACTCGGGACTCCGGCCAATCTTGAATGGCTGGCGGAACTCATATGCCCTCTCGGGCTGGTCTCCGTCCAAAACAAACACCCTGAGCAGCGGGGGGGAACCGTGCGCTGCATTGTTCTGGACAGTCATGGCAGGATTCCGGCGGTCGCTTGGTTAATGGGCCACTGGGGCGACGCACGAACCGGTGCCCAATGAACGCAGATCCAGTGGACGCCCGCTTCCATCGCCCATTCGGATTTCCAGCTTGTATTCCTTGGTGTTGCCGTTGTCCATCACCGCCGCCATCTTTTCGCCCTGACGCGGAAGCCAGGTGAAGCCGTCAGACCCTCCGCTGCCCTTCTTGACATCGAAGAACCATTGGAAGAGAGCCCAGTGGCCATCGATACGGAAGAGATCCTGTACCTTAGGCTCGCCTTCGAAGGTTCCGAAGCCCTGAAGTTTCTGGGCCTTGCGCAAGTCCCATGAGAAGTTCTGGTATTCATTCGCACCAGCCGGGAGCGTCAGGCGTTGGTCATCGACAACCAATTCCATCTGCTTCAGATGGTTGATCGTGGTGGCTCGAACCTGGAGCCGAACAATAGGATCCGGCGTTCCACCATAAAGTAGGCGGCTCCAACGGTTCAAGCCCCTGAAGAACTCCACGAAACTGCCGGAAAGATTGAACTTGGGACTCGACTTGACCGAACAATCGGCACCCTGGCACTCAAGACTCTCACGCAGCGCATCGTTGTAAAACTGCCACATCAAGCCCTTTTCGGGCTGGAAGACGCGCTGGACATCTTCAACCGAGGCGCTCTGTTGGGCATTGGCCGAAAAGGGCAGTTGACGCGTCAGTTGGCCGTAAGCCTTGCAAAGGTCGCCAGCTGCACCATTCACGGCCTCGGCATTTTGCTTGCTTAAAAGCGGATCAATCTGGGTGAGCGGCATGAGAAGGATATTCTTGACAGCTTGGTCGGAGTCCCCGTCTCCGCGGAACCCTGGAAGCCGTGCGATCTGGTCGACCGCGTCACGGGCCGCGGTCGCGGCACTCCGAACTTCCTGCACATCCTGGTCATGCGCGGCCCCGGTGCTACCGGCAGCTTTGGCAAGGCGGTTCTTTAGAACGTCCAGCTGCTTTAGATAGTCCGCACCCGGCTGGAATTCGCCCACGGCGGGCACGCTCGTCTTGATAGGCTGGAAGACGGGCTTGAGTTTGTCAACCCGACCCGCGTGCTCCGAGGCCAAGCCGATCACATTGAGCAGGAATGAATGCTCGCCGGATATCTTCTCCAGCTTCGCCGCAGCGTCCTTAAGGTCCGCATAGGGCGTGACACGTGCCGCAGCTAGATACTTCTTCCAAATATCGACAAATTCGACGGTGTAGCGCTTGCTGTAGTCGGCAGCGAGCGTCTTGAGTTCCTCAATGGATAGATCCTTGGCCCCCCCAAGCACCCAAGCATCGGCCTTGAGGGATTCCTCCGGTTTCGCCAGCAGCTGCTGCATCTTATCCCAACCCTGCCTGGTAAACCAGCCTGGAACCGGCAGTGCGTCGCTGACGGCGTCGTTGGGAAACAGCTTGGTGTAGCTGACCGGTTCCAAACCTTTGCCGGCCTGTTGCAACAAGGAACGGTAGTGATCTGTCGCGTTGAGTTCGCGCAGCCAAGACTGGGCGTTGGGGATTACCTCCGCTACGGGTGCGGATATGCAATAGCTTTGATTGTCTGGAACCGACAGGAGCGCTCCAAATGTGCGGAACTGGTCCAATAGCTTTTCGGCATCGGAACCGGCTGGAACTTTGCCAGTTGCCTCGCTCCAAACGTCAAGAAGCTGCTGGGAGAGGAAAGACTCGTCGGCCTTGGCAGGATGGGTCGTCAGCATCATGTAAGCCTTCAGATATCCGAAATCTCCGGTATGGTCGCCACCGGATGTGCGGACGAGCCGAAGGCGTGCAACCAGCTTGTCCAGCAAGGGCGGCAGCAATTGGCTGCGGACAGCGGAACAATACTCGGCTTGGGCGGCTGGTAGCAGCTTGTGGCCCGTGAAAAGCCCCCACGTCATGCTGGTTTCAACACCCCCGCGGTATTGAAGCAACAAGCTGGTGGGCTGTCGCAGTTTGTCGAGCGTCGGCACCAGCAGGGCCGGAGTTGGAGGTTGCGACAGTGCCGCCGCACCGGCGATCAAACTCTTTTCCAAGTTCCTGTTTCGTACATAGGAAATCGTTAGGGCAATCAGAAGGAATAGTCCAAGAACGGCGGCCAAGCCCAAGGCGAACGCCCGCATCTTGTCGGTTCGCGAACTCACCGACGTAACCCTGTGGGCTGAATGGTCGCTGAGAAGCACGCCCTCAAAGAAAGCGGGCAGGAAGGGCCACTCCGTCATTTCCTTTGGTGAGTCCGGACCCTTCGCCGGAGCGGCAGCGCCCTTCATTTGCTGAGGATTCAGGAAGCTGGTGGCCGTCAATGAGCCAACGTCGGGCGAATGCATCGCTTGGTGCAGTTCGCGGTTCTCGGCAGGATCCGCCGCAACCTTCCTTGTTCCCGAAAAGTAGAATCCCCTGAGGAAGGGGCTTGCGTGCAGCTCGCTGGGCTTGGCCAGTTCAAACAGGAACTTGACCAAATTCTTGTTCAGCTTTTGAAACTCGCCCGGAAACTGATACGCGGAGAGAAGCTTCGATTTATCCTGCTGGCGGTTGAGCAACGGCACGCGGCTGTCGCGGAGTGAGGCGGTGATGCCGGACATCTCCCGATTCAGGACCGGAGACATGTACTCGGAATACAGGCCGTCGGTGGCGGGATTGAAAGGTCGAAATGTGGCGCCGATACAGCCGGAGGCAATCGCGGGCTGGAACGCCGCTTCCCGTGCATGGAGGTCCGAAACGAATTCGGCAAAACCGGCGACGCTATCCAGCCGGGTCAAAAGTGCATAGACCGGAACCTGGGTACCCAGGATTGAGGAAATGCGCTCCAGGCACTCGTTCCAGGGCCGGGCATAGGCGACAATGTCGTCCGGCACCTTGGCCAGTGAGACAGCGGCGTGGTCCGCGCAAAACAGGATGCATCGGGACGGCAGGAATTTCCCCGATGCCGATGTCAGCCCTCCGGGAATCAGCTCCTTGAGAATCGCCCTCAGAGCTTCCTCCGAATGTGCCAGCGGCTCGGCGATCTCCACCAACAATGCCTGGCGCGCCAGCCAGATGTTGAGAGCAGCCGTCGGAACCGTATCGGAGCCCATGTACACTTGTCCGGCCAGCAACCTGCGGTCCAAGCCCGACCGCTCGACAACGCTGGTTCGGCCTGCGCGTGAGGGGCCGATCACGAGGAAGGCCGGGAGCGATGAAAGGGAGACCCCTTTCATCTTGGGCGATGTCTTCAAAATCTGCTGGGCCGTCTGAAACAGACTGCGGATCTGGCCCGCCAACGCCGGGGCGCCGGACTGTTCGCCGGCGGCGGGCTCGGCGGCATTGGCATCCGCTTTCGCTTTCTGCCGTGCCCGCCACCACAGAAACAGCGCTGTCGCCACGCCCGCGATCACGACCACGAGGGCCAACAGGTAGAGAAGAGTAGTCAGATTCAGCGTCATGGTTCCCGGTTACCTCGGCATGAAGGTGGCAAGTTCGGTCACACCCCGGGCTAGGAGCCAGTAGTAAAGGCCCCCCAGCAAGAGGCACCCTGCGAAAACTCCGACACAACAACTCAGTGCGATGCTGGTGAACCGATTGGTTGCGGCCGGGGCCTCGATGTCCAACTCCGGTCGCCACGACCGGGATAGCACAACAGGATCCCCGCCTCCCCGCACGCGGAGAATTTTCTCAACCAACGGGTCGCGCCACGCGCGCACCGGGTCGCCAGTCGAATACCCGTACCGGCCGCGGAACCCAAGGGCGAGGCAAAGAAAATAGATTTCGAGCAGATCGATCGTGGACTTGGTTTCCTGTCGGTTGAGGGCAGCACCGATGTACTCAAAACAGGTTTCGCCGGCATTGAGCGTGTTGTAGAGGTCCAGCATCAGGGGCTTGTGGGCCCAGTCACGGAAATTGGGATTCGACGAGTTGAGGATGGTCTCATCCAGCAGCGCGACCACGGCGAAGGATGTCTGCCTCGTGTCGTCCTGGGAATAGCCAGCCGCTTGCGCCGCGCTTTCCGCATGCTGAAGGGCTTGCCGGACCTGCGTCCGGAAGACAGCCGAATCGCCCAAAGCCACCTTCTTGGACCGCAGCCGCGCCACTACAGTCAAAATCTCCTGGTAGCAGGAGGCGAGGTTCGGCCCGGAACTCGCCGATTGGTTCTGATTTGCTGTCGGGCTCATTTTGCCTTCTCCATTACGATGTGCAGCCTCACTTCGGCATCGGGGAAAACGACCGGAACCGCCACCCCGACATTGCTGAAGTGCGTGATGGCTTCGAAAAATTTGTGCTTGGCGTCAATGGTGAAACAGACTTCATCCGGACTTGCCGGAACTGAGGGGGGGGGAACGGGCAGATAGATCAAAGGGACGCCGGGCATCGCGCTCGCCACCAAGCGAACAATCAGATCGCGCGCGGAGACCTTCATCAGGCGTGGAATATCTTGGACCAGGCGTGTCTCGGGAGCCGCGGACCGAACGGATAGCACCCACCGCGCGCCTTGAAAGCTGCGGGGATCCTGAACGGCCCCTCCGTGGAACATCGCTCCTCGAACGTGGAGCGCACCTTCGCCGGGCACGCCGTCCAACGAAGGCTGGAAGGGCTGCAGCGGGATGGTGATGCAGTTGGTGGGGAGACTCACCTCTAAATGGCTTTGAATGTGTTCGTCCAACGCGTTGAAACAGTCGGCCAGGGCGAGATGGTCGTAATCGGGGAGCCTGGTCGGGTCCGATCCCGACACAAACGTGCACAACGCACCGGCCAGGCTGGAAAGATCCCGGAAAAGTTGCATCGGATGGGGACTGCGACCGGTCTTCCACATCCGCAAACACGGAATCGCCGCATTCACCGAATGGAGCAGCCAGAACTCAACCAGTTCGTTGGGATCACCCCGGAGTCCGGAGGCCGCGCCCCCGAGGCGACGGGCCGTCAGTTCGCGGCTCTTTTCGGTCAGGACCTCCAGCATGCGGTCCAGAAGATGGCGGAGCCTTGGACTGCTGGATACCCGGAGACAGGGCGGTACCCATGCCGGGTCCGGGACGAAATGTCCCTGGCCGTTGCGCTGGATGCGGGCCAACGGCATGGCAATGTCACCTTCACCGCACTCATCCGCCACCGCAATTCGCAGATTGGGCTTCATGGTGACCACCGGGCGCGAGTCCTGGCCGGTATTGAAATCGGCCATCGCACTGGTCCTCCGAACGAAGGGGCGGTCACCAGCCTCTTGGTCCCCGGCCACCCGGGGCTGCCCTATCCGGTGCGACGGAAGGGTTAGGTAAAGCTGTAGCGGTCTGCCGTCCGCAGGGAACAGGGGAGCAATGGACCTGGATGCCGGAAGATCTTCCTTCTTCGACAGATCAAATGCAATGCCGCGTCCAGAGGGAGGCTCCTGCCCACGCCCGCCTCCGCGGCCGGGCATCGCACCGCGCAGGTGGTGGATGCGGAAAGTGCCATGGATCAGTTCCGCCTCGTCTATTTCGAGGCCAAGGAACCCGAAGCCGCAAGGCCAGAACGAGTCAGCCAGAAACTGGACCGAATTCTCAAAGAACCGCGCCTGCGCCTGAAAATGCTGCGGCGCGAGGTACATGCCCTCCGACCAAACGAGCTTGTGAAGCTGCGGGTGCATTCAGTGTTTGGGTCTCCGGTTGGAACTCCTACTATACCCGAGCCCGCCTGGTTCTCACAAGTCCACTCGCGGTAGTATTTAGTCTGTACATCAACGAGGCTCGGAATGAAACTTCAAGAATTGTATGCGTTCTCGGAAGTAACGTATAAGGATGGCATTCTCGTGTCAAACGGCCGCGAGAAAAGCACCGGGAGGCCGGTCCAAGTCCATCTGTTCCCATCTTCGCGCACCAACGACGCAATGGAGCTTTGCCAGCAAGTGATGTCCCTACCTGAAAAGGAGCGCAGCCTCGTTCTGAAGGCTGGACAGGGCGAGGGCGGCGGCTACTTTGTTACAGAACCGCTGCCCGACGGGCTCGGTCTTGAAAAGTGGATGGCGGCAGCGGCGGCGAAGACCGCCCCCAACACTTTGCCGGAAGTCAGCAGCGAGACTGCCGGACAGCTTCGGCAAATGGGACTCTATCCGGCGGCACTCGCACCGATCGTCCCCGGTCCGGAACCGCAGAGACTAAATCCGCAAAAACCGGAAGCACTACGACCGGAACCACAAAGAAAGGTGGAGGCCGCCCCGCCTCCCCCACTGCCCTCGATACCGACTGCCGTTCAAACCCCTGTATCGGCACCCGATACCAGCCGCGCCAGCCCCCCCCCGCCCGTCCCGTCCGGGGCCACGCAGTTCATCAGTCATTTGTACGGTGGGGCAATCGCATCAACCACCCCCCCGCCCGCCCCCGTTGCTCCCGCAGCAGCTCCGCCTGCTCCCGTTGCGCCAACTCCGGTGGCAGCTCCAGCCCCTTCCAGCCAGTCGCCGGGACCCGCCGATATTCTCGAGTCGATCTATGGAAAAGCGCATTCACAGACTGCGCCCGAACCGTCCACAATGCCTGCGACTCTTCGAAACGAGCCCGTAGTGCAGCCGTTGGCTGCTCCGCCAACCGCCAAGGCTCCGAGCGCCAACCCGGCACCTTCGGAAGCCAGCCAGTTTCTCAAGCAGATGTTTCGCGTCGGCCCCGACCCAGGTTTTGACGATTCCACTCACGCTTACGATACAAACCAGAACCCCGCGCCACCGCCGGCTCCCGCACCGCAGACACCGCCAAAGCCGCCGGTCGAGATCGACATCATGGAGAAGGTGTACGGCAATCAGCCCACGCCGGCATTTCGCGGTCCGGTGTTCGAGCCCGAACCGGCGATGCCCGTGCATGAACCGCCAACAAGCCAAGGAAAGGGAACCGGGCTGGAAACATTCCTGTTCGGAAAGTCCACCCCCCAACAGCCAGTGCGCGCTGCCGTCGTGCCAACTCCACCGAGTCCCGTTGCCCAGACCCCGGCAGCTCCATTCTTTGCTCCCGAGCCCCCGGCTGCGGCCGGTCCGGGTTTCCGCCCACCAGCTGCCGCACCATACCCGCCCGCACCATACCCGCCAGCCCCGCCGTCCGCCGCGTCCGAACCGTTGTGGGGCACACCCGAGCCGCCACCCGCAGCTTCGCCCAAGTGGGGCGGGGCTGTGCCGCCCGGCCCGGTTTCCCCACAACCCATCCCGGCCAAGCCGGATTCCGGGGCAACACCTCGTCCCACACCGTCGTCCACTTTGCGGAGCGGAAGCAAGGTGCCCGGAACCCTGGACCTCAAGACCATGCTGGTGATTGTTGCCATCTTGTTGGTGTTGGTGGCCCTGATTGTCGGATTGATCGAATTTCTCGGCTAATCCGGTGAAGCGCTAAACGGGGGATTTCAACAGGATGAATAGCTCCATGACGGGCAGCGTAATCGAACTCGGCACGTAGGCGGCCAAGCTTCGGCTTCTGACGATCCCCTGCCAAAACTCCCCGGCAGTCTCCAGTTGGAAGTATTGGAAGCCTTGGCGCGTCGGGACGGCCGCCGGAAGATGCATGGTGCGTTCCACCCGGACGCCGCTCATTTGGCGGTTGATGATCTGGGTCATGTGGCCACTGGAACCGACCTTCAAGGACGCCGGCTCGATGACCTGCTGCGGGTTGGCCTCCGACTTGATCGCGAGGTAGATCCGGCTATCCACCAAAAATCTATCCTCCGGAATGAACGCCGCCCATACGTATGCCTGATCCATCGGCTTCAAGGGTAGTGCGACGAAATATCGGGGAATGGCGGTTTCCAGCAGATCGCGCAGCATCTTGTCGAGTTGGGCAAAGCACGTTCCCAACTCGTCATGGTTGTAAACAGGCAAGTCGTTGGGGTCGATCTTAAGGGTGAATGCGGTCAACGCGCCCGCCAAACCGAGCATTTGGGCAAACAGAGCTTGCGGGTGGAGGTGGGGATTGTTCAGAAGATGCCGAAAGGAAGGGTAGTGTTGGTTGACTGTGTAGTGCAACCAAAAAGCGGCAGTTGCCGCACCGCCCGCAATTTCCACACCTCCCTGCCCTTTTCCTCGGCGGTTCTGAGCCTGTTCTTCGCTCTTGGCACCCAAAATCCCGGTGGTGGTTTCCAGAATTGCAAACAGGTAGCTGCTGGCGGCAACATGGAGCAAGGGTGGCACAAATGTACGATCGGCTTCAAACCGATCCCCCTTCCGCAGGATGCGCGCAACGGGGAGGATGGAGTGGCCCGAGTGGTCGTCCTGAGGCAGGAGATAGCGAAGATTCTTGCGCGCAATCTGCACCGGCTTCGCATTCATACCGGTAGTTTCGTCCTCCAGATCCAATGTGTCGGCGGCGAATCGAGTGGAGGCTCTCTCGCCGGGCTTGAACGACACGTTCCTCATACCAGCCCGGTAGTGGGGAATACCAAGGGAAACAACGAGCGAAGATTCGCCCTCCCGGAAAGCTCCCACAAGTGGGCGGGGCTCCGGTTCATGATCCGAGCCAATCGAGAACAACAGCCCATCGGGAAAGATACCTGAGGCGGCGGTTAGGCCAAAGTTCCCGCTGGCAAGTCGGACCGGATCAATGGTGACGCTGCTGAAGCCATAGGGGTAGCTGAACAGGGAATCAACGAGGAACTTCAGCTGGTTGTCCAAGTAGAGGTCCTGGACTTGAAGGTGTTGCGGCTGCAGGAACGCACCCTTGCTCCACAGAACGGGCTGGAGTTGTGTCATGATAATCTACATTAGCAGTCTTTCCGGGCTGTGTGGGAAGGGCAAGTCGACCCCGGGGTGCCAATTATCCGCCCGCTATGCCCGCTTTGGAGAACGGGCTGTTGTAAACTACATTGGAACCGCGTCGGTGGCTCAATTGCCAAATGGTTGAGACTGATCATGCAAATCCAGAATAGGGAATCTTCGCTGGTCGAATTGGCCAAATTGGCGGACGCGGGATATGTCTACGTCATTTTGGATGCCTGCGATGCGCCGTCCGTCCCGGAAAAGGTCCGTAGCTTGGGCGAGGACCGCGGCGGATCCTTGTATAACGGTACTGCACAGGAGGACTACTGGGCAATCGCCCCCTACCTTTGCCGGGCCGACAAGTGGCTGCTCCGTTGGATCCATGACTCGCTCTGGACCGAGCCTTGGGGCATCATCATCATTTCAAAATCCGACTTGGCATCGATACGCGCCCACTTTCGGCGCTTCCTGATCGTTCAGAGCCCGGAAGGCGAGCACTGGTACTTCCGATTCTACGATCCCCGTGTCCTGCCCGTCTTCCTCGAATCCTCAAACGACGATGAACTGAAGTCGTTTTTCGGACCGGTGCAGGCCTACGCCGTCCAAAACCCCGGCGAAGACAACCTTCGCATCATGAAAGCTGTTGGAGTGTCCTGAATGCCACCTGCCGCTCGCATTACAGATATGCACACCTGTCCAATGGTGACCGGACTTGTCCCGCACGTGGGCGGGCCGATCCTTCCGCCCGGATGTCCCACGGTCCTGATTGGTTTTCTGCCCGCCGCGCGTGTCGGAGACATGGCCGTGTGTGTCGGCCCGCCCGACGTGATTGCGAAAGGCTCGGCCACGGTGATCATCGGCAACATGCCCGCAGCCCGCATCGGGGACACCACCGCGCACGGCGGAGTCATCGTTCTAGGCTGTCCGACGGTGCTGATAGGGGATGCGGGGATGGGCGGCGGCAGCGGACCACAGGCCGGAACCATGAAGGCTGCGAAGCTTGCCGGGGCTGCTTTTACAAAAATGGCCTGCGACGCGGTTGTGGCCGGCCCGATCAAGACGGAGTGGCTCAGCACCGGGGGAGCATTCGGATCGCAGGCAGCCAGCGTATCAGGTGCCAAGGAAGGTGCCATCCCGTTCGTCTGTACCGATTGCGACAAGGCTGCGGGAAAGTAAACCTGCCATGTTTCAGATCACCTCCCGGCACATAGAGGCGCTTGAGGCCCAGCAGGCCGTCGTTTTTGCCGTGCGGATGGCCGCGCACCTCCGAGAGGTTTCACCCGATGAGGTCGCGGGCTTGGACGATGCGGCATTACGGAGTCTTGTGGAACGCATCCGAGCCATCGGCCAGGAATGGAACATCGTGGAGGAACCCCACGTGGAACGGCTGATCGAGCTTTTCGTTGGATACGGGGAACTTCGCCAGAGCCCGCGTCCCGAATGGCTTGACGAGATCGTAACCTTCCCCGGGCGACCGGGTGAACAGATCCTCCGCATGATTGAGGACGAGTTGTTTTTCGGAGGGAATTCGTGACCCCGCATCCCCCCAAGGCCACCGGCCACAAAGCGGTATCCCCCGCCCAACATGCCTTCAACCAAAAGGTTGACCAGGCATTTTACGAGCAGGTGAAGAGGCAAAACGGCGGCATGTTGCCGCCGAATCTTGGGGCTCCCGGTGGAGGTGCCCGACAGCTCACCATGGCTCCGGCAGACAGCGCCTACCGGGAACAATGGAAGGCCATCGCGGAAAAGTTCCGCAAATCGAGCGCAGTGGTTAGCAAGGGAGCAACGTCCACCTACATCCCGTGCCAATCAAAGGCTGCGGCGGCAAACATTCCGCCCATTCTGCTGCCGGGCAAGGGCGGCAAGAAGATTCAGGTCGGCCAGTCCAAGGTGACAGTCGTCGCCAGCGAGCCGCCCAAAAAGCCCGTACAGAATGACGAACCCTGCAAGAACCAAACACTAATAGTCGAATGCGCCGATTTCGAGGAACGCCATTTCCGGCTGGAGCTGCCGCCGCCCCAGAATGCGGCGGATGGCGGGGGCAACCAGCTCGAGGTCATCGACAACGGCAAGGAAAAACTCACCTGCACAACCACGATTCTCGCTGGCCCTTGTGCCGCTATCCATAAGAACAAGGTATTCGACATCTATCCCGCCGACACTGTTGAGAGCCGGACCGATTCGAAGCTGGTATTCAAGCCCCACCGCGACCCGGACCTCCAAAGTCGCCCCTTCTCCTGGCTGTTCGTCGCAGCCAAGGAGCGGACCGCCCACACCTACGAGATCCGCACCAACTCCTGCCAAGCATTGGAAACGCTCTCCGCCAGCGTGCTCGTCCATCCGCAGTTGGACTGGGACGTCGATATATCGCTGGGATTTACCGACGGCGAAGACTCCCAATTGGAGTTTTCGGGCAAAGTTGCCGCCATAGTTGTCGGCAAGAAGATTGAGTTCGGAACTGAAATCAAGCACGACCTAAATGAGGCGCTTGAGTTCCTCACTGTTGCCAAGAAAACGGCAGAGTTCCTGACGTCGGTTTGTAAAAGCCTTGGCGGCGTCAAGGTCGAATTCAAGTTCCCGCATGCTTCATTCAAGGGCACCTGGGGATTGGCCGAGATCGAGGCAAGCCATCAGTGCGGCTTTCAATCCGATATCACCGTTGGTTTCAAGCCGCTCGTGGGCGCTTCGGTCACGCTCGACATCATCACTTTTCTTGTCACGAAGTTTCCCGGCATCGGCCAAATGGTCGAGCGCATTCGCGAAGCGGTCAAGAAGCATGTTGATATCGCGATCTTCTTCAAAGTCGAAGGCTCCGTGGACGGGACTTTCCATTACAAGAAACAGGCGGGCCGCGGCGCCGATGGAACCGGCAACATGGACGGATCGCTGGAGTTCACTCTGGAAGGGCATGTCAAGGTGGAGGAGCATGTTCTCTTCCTGCACTTCGGAGCGGAGGCGAAGATCGGCGGGAAGGCAAGCTTTGAGGCGCATCTGTCAGCTGGCTCCGACGAACAAGGGCTGTACGGGAAGGGTGGAATCGAGTTCGCGGGCTTGACCATCTACGCGGTGGCGGCGGCAAACGGGAAGATCACTTGGTCGACTCCTCCCGAGGAGGAGATGGAGCTCAGCGGGGATGAGAACGAGGCTGGAGTCGCCACAAGCATGAAGATGGACAATATGGGGGTGTCCGGCGAGGTCATGTACCGGCACGAGTGGACCGTGATTGAGAAGCGCCAGCTCCTGGGTAGCGATGAGAAACAATATCTCTTCGGCGGAGGCGGATCATGGTAACTTCCCCGGCGTCGGCGGAGCCGATGTATTCCGTCCAAGTCAACATGTCCGGATGCGCCTACGATATTCGCGTCAACGACGGGCCGCTGTACGAAAACGTGCAAGGCTTCCCGCTCGTGGTGGAGTTGCCCGCCAATCGATGGATCCGGAACGGCGCGAACGAAATCAGTTTTCACCTGACTCCCCCGCTGGGCGCAACCCGCATGGACAAGGACTGCCATTGCACCGCCGTGGTTTACGTGCGGGAGCGTAGCGAGGACCGGGAAGCGCGCCGTGAAGTTGCCAAGTTGGAATATCCCGGGCCATCACCCGTGACCCGGCAAGGGAATGCAGTAATCGCGACGGGATCTTTCGTGGCGGACGTGCCGTATCCCGTCTTCCGCTGGTTTACCTCGGGAGAGATTGCCTACGGGGAGGAAACCCGCCTGCAATTGGTTAAGGAGGTAGAAAGCTTCCATGCGCTGCTGGAGGCGAAGAATCTGGACGCTCTGGCGGCTCGGGTCTTGGAGCGGGACAAGGAGGATGCCGCGGCCTTGTACCGAAGTCTCGGCGAGCAGGTGGGATTTAGCCGACGCGACTACTCGCAGTTTTTCGATGAGGCTGCGTACACGCTCCGCCCCGCCCGGACCGCGACGGCCAAGTTGCGGATCTTCGGAAATGGGCGCCTGGCTCGGCTGGATTTGTCGAATGGACAGTCGCCGGTGTATTATTTGACTGCGGATAGGCAGACTGCGGGGTATGTGGGTATGGTGTTTTGTTTGAATGGGGATGGGAAGTGGATGGTGATCCGGTGATGGGGTGGAATCAGGAGCGCCCCTGTCTGCGGATGCACCGAGCGAACCGTGTTGGGACAGAATACGGACCCTTAGGCGCGGTCGCGCGTGAAATGGCAAAATTGAGTCGATCAGTCGGACCTGATCTGATATGGGATATAATTCCGTGATGGTCCTCCGGAGCCAGATGATGGATGCCTTTACGGAAGCTAGTCGGGTGCAATTTCTGGCACGCTTGTGCACGCTCGTGCGAAGTGAGTTGCCGGAGTTGGCATTGTTGTCCAAGGCGGAACTTGGGGCGCTAGCGGAACGGGCCCTTACCCGCGGGGAAGCCGCCGGGATCGTCACGGAACGAGGATCCGCTGAACTGGCGCTTCTGGCATGTAGCTGGTGGGCGATCACTGGCGGGATTGAACTGCCGGACTGGTTTGAAGGAGTTCTGAAGCGGTCTGATGTGGACGAGGAGGGAAAGCTGCGACAGCTTACGGAGCGGTCACGGAACGAAGTACTCGCTTATGCCGAAATCGCCAAAGAGTAATTCGGGAGTGCTGAGTTGTGCGGGCGGATCAAAGCCTGCCGCTCTGAATCAGTTCGGCCAAGCTCCTGTCGGAACTTCGACGGCAAGTTGTGCGGTCGCAAAGAGCGGGAGGTCCGTCGCGGCCCCGAAGTCGGTGACTGCGATCCCGAAGCACATGGTTTCTTTGCCAAAGCGCCAAGCGGCTTTGGCAACGGCGAAGGAAAAGCTCCCGATTCCCGCTCACAAGCCATCCAAGACACCACTTACAGAGTGTGATCTGACGAACTTGACAGTTTCGGATGGACAGGTGACTTTAACGCTCGCCCCGGTCAGTCCGCCCATTTCGCCGCTGCCGCCAATTTTGGCTTGTGTGGCGGCGTCCCTTGGTGACATTTCCCGTCAACTCGCGGGCGCAGACATCGTGCTGGAACGGGCGCTCGAATGGCGGGATGCCACGTCGAGCGAACATCAAAAGACCTTGAGCATAACGGTATCCAGCACCTATTTTGGTGGCTGTTCACTGGGGCTGCATCCTCTGATCAGGTTCGAGCCATGGCGAAAGGACGACCCACTGAAGCCCCAGCGCTGGCATCAGCCACGGACTCCATCGATCACATTCGAGGGCGAGCTCGACATTCCGATAAAGAGAACCTATGCTTGGATCGAGAGCTTTTGGGACTTTTCCGCCGCTGCTGAACGGGAATACCTAATCACCGCGGAAAGCTGCGGGCACCGTCTGGCTGGCGAGTCCATGGGTTGCCGTACGGCACTGATCCGAATTTACCCGAAGAATGAGTACGAGCTGACGCTGACGATACCCGCCGCCGCGGCGCTTTCCGGATCGATCTTGCACGAGTCGACCACCACCGAGAAGGAACGGACCGAGACTCACTCCAAGTCTCTGGACGGGCGCGTTCTCACGGGCAAGAGGGGCATTTCCACCTCGGAGACGGAAGAGGAGAAAGACGGGAAGAATACATTAACCACGCAGACGAGCACGACGAACACGAAGGGCACCTACACTCACCAAGACTCTACAATTCATGATGGCGACAATGTAACCACTTCCCACAAGTACACATTGAAGAACGAGCGGTCCAGCTTTTCGAAGACGGAATCTGAGACCAAAGGTCCCGAGTATTACTCTCAGCAAGTGAGCGTCCAGAATTCCCGCACTGAAAACAAGATGGGGATCTTCAAGGCGACGACCACTGAGACGGTTGATGTGGGTTTGGCGGCAACACCGGATGCGCTGATGGTGTCCGCAGGTCTGTCATTTGAAAAGGACTTGGAACTGCGTCCGGCGATTTCGTTCACGAAAAACGGTCGCGAACTCGATCTCACGAAGCTGATCAATAAGATCCTTAAAATGTACATGGATCTCCATAAGGCAATGGAAGAGATCCGGCGTTTCAAGGTGACTGTCGGCTGGAGTATCAGTTTCGACCTGAAGTTCTTCGAGGGCCACATTACGGGCCGGTGGGGCATGCGGAATGCCAAGACCGCAATATCGGCCTCCCGTGCGGGTCGCGAATTGTTCTACGTCTTCGATTTCAAGCTGACTGTCCTCGCGTTTACACTCACGTTGACAATTGGGATTGAAGCGCACTTGAGTGCATTTTTGGTAGATATTTGCGCTGACCTCAAAGTGTCGGGCACCTTGGGGCTGGATGTCAGCATTACGGCTAACGTGGCAAACACAGACGGTAAGCATGCGCTCCCGGTCAAGGGCGATGGCACTGGTAAACTGAACGCCGAGTGCTGCGTCAGTGTAAACGATCTTGAAATCAAACCATTTCAAGCCCAGGTGACGGGTGGCTTCAGCTACGAGGGTGAATTGAAAATCAGCTTTTCCTCACACCCACACATTGACGGAACGCTGAAACGACTGGCGACAAAAGGTAAGGCCGTAGTATTTCACGTAGGGTGGAAGCAAACAGAGACGCCGGACTTTGAAATCTTTGAGGGGAAAGACTTATGGACGGGAGTATTTCCACAATCCGACGTCGGAGTCGAGACCCCTGTGCCTTCCTAGAGTTGAGTGCAGTAACGGTTTGAGGAGGAGGGTTTACAACGATGGCACTGCCGGTTGTCTACATTGAGATTCGCGGGCACGAAACACAGGCGGAGGTATTCCTGAACGATATCCCCATAGACTTGTTCGGGGCGGATGGGCAGCCAGTGCATACGTCACGGGTCAGTGAGTACTTGGTGGCGGGGCCGAACCGAGTCGAGGTGGTTGTGGGACATGGCACCACCCCATCCCGCACAAGAGAGACACAATCACTGCCGCCGGAGGGCCAGGGCTTCCTGCGAATGGCGGCCTACTACTCCCCGAAGGAGTTGCTGGGAGTTGGCGGAGAGGAGTTGGCGCGTCTGGAATGGGGCGCGGCACCGGGCCGGATTGTATCGACTGTTTCGCTGAACCTGCCTTATCATGGTTGGGCTTGGGAGCGAGCGGATGTTGTGACGTTGGACGGGGCGACACGGCGGGAACTGAACGAGCTGGTGATTGCCACGCATCGGGCGTTCGAGGAACGGAACGCAGCCTTTCTATTGGAGCAGTCGCGCATACGGTTAACCGAGCTCTCCCGGTGCTACGACCCGCTCTCCGCAGACGCTTGGCTTGCGAGCTTCAGCCGCGGTGTGTTCAACCGAAGTGAATCAGCAGAGTGGCGCGTAGTGCCTTTAGATCTCCAGAGAGCCGACTTTCGGTTGTGCGCGGGAGGACGGTTGGTGGATTGCGTGAATTCAGAATGGAAGGGCATGGTTCGTACCGAGCTAAGTGGCGTTACGTTTACGGACTACCGTATGCTGGTGGGACGGATCGAAAACGTATGGCACGTCCTACGTTAACTTCGGATGTGTCGCCAGTTCCGGCAGACTTGAGGTTGCCTGACAGCTGGCCGGAGTCATCCGCGAGCCCAAGGTGGGCACCAACCTCGCCGGCAAGATAACATTATGATTTCGGAAAGGTCAAACCGTTGATTGCGCCAGCCAGCAGATTTAAACCCGCCCCCTCAGCGCCATCCGCTCCCGGCGTCCCCAAGGGCTGGGATTGCGATAAGGCCGTCACTTACCTCAACACGCACGCGCTTGAGACCAGCCATGGCCGTTGCGCCGAATTTGTCCGAAAAGCCATCGAGGCGGGCGGAGTGGTTTTGCAGCGCCACGCCGACGCCAAAAACTATGGCTCCAGCCTTCGGACTGTGGGCTTTGACAGCATGGGCCAACTGCATGGTGGTTTCCGCCGGGGGGATGTGGCAGTGATCCAGCCAATTCCCGGTCACCCGCACGGACACATGACCATGTTCAACGGCACAATCTGGATATCCGACTTCCGCCAAATGCACGGCCTCTATCCCGGTCCAGGGTACCGCGCCCAGCGCCCATCCTACAGCGTCTTCCGCTATCAGGCCAACGGAGGCCGGATCCTGTGGGATAGTGCGAAGCCTGTGGCAACTTCGAACCTGGCCTGACGCCGAGGACACGGTCCGCCACGATAATGATCTCCTTATCCAAGTTCGTTCCCATCGCCGTGCTGCTTGCCCTGGTTACCCTTGGCGACTGCGCTCCCCAGACCCGCAGGCCAGCACCGGTTGCAATTCAGCCCGCAGAGTTCGTTCGCGACTTTTATCACTGGTATCTGAAGGCTCTCGCGCAGAACAAAGACCCTGTCTCCCAAGACCAGCCGACGCTCCGGAGATTCGTCTCCGCTGGGTTACTCGCCGAGATCGACCGGCGCATGAAGAGCCCCGACGGGATGGCGGCCGACTACTTCATTCAGGCTCAAGACTATCTTGACGAATGGCTGGAGGAAATCACCGCAACCCCGGTTGATGCCAACGGTCGCGCCGCGACCGTTGCCGTTTCACTAGGAGCAAAGACCGGAAAAGGATACCATTTGCGTGTTACTGTGGAAAGATTCGCAGATGCTTGGAGACTTACGCGGGTCGAACGGGAGCGCCGCTGAAGAACACCCTCCCAACTGGCCTCAGGTGTTCTTGCCCGGCACATACCGCCCGTCCGGGTACCCATTCACAATACCCGCAACCCGCCCCCGCAACGCAACTTTTGTGACCCACTGCGGAACCCCCAACCCCGGCGGGTACTGATAGTCGAGCTCCAGGTGGTTGTCGTGCCTCGTCGTCGGCAGCACCTTCGCCAATCGGTCGAACCCCTCGGTCGCCCACCCCGACTTGGCTGTACGGCGGAGCAAATCCAAGTTCAGGTCAAGCGCCGGTGTCACTTTGTGGGTGGGGCGGTTGGAATACCCAGCCAAGTCGAACTGGCTCAACTCCGGCAGCTCCAGCAGCGTCACCACGATCATGCCATGGGACAACCTCCCGGCATGGAAGCCAAGGATTCTTTCGATCTCCCGCGCAGTCTTGCCCGCAATGAACTTTTCCTTCGTGATACAGCCAGGTGGCACCAAAAACGGATCGCCAACTTTCATGTCCTCATCCTTCCCTTCGATTCTAATTCATCCGTGCCTTCCAACATCGTGCTCCTCCCTGAAATCACGCCTCCAGCTTCGCGATCTCCGCCTCCAACGCGTTCCGTTCCTTTTGGACCGCAATCGCCTTCCTGAAATACTCCTCTGCGAACCGGTCCAGCACCTGCTTGGCCCCTTTCAGGTCGCCTTGAAACTGCAGACCGCGCGCATCCTGAAGCGCTGCATCGCAGGCGATTTGCGCAGCCCGGTCGCCAAGCACGGAATTCAGCTCCCGCAAAGCGCGGGCGTCATGAACATGCGCGAGCAAATTTCGCAGCAGGGACTCCGCAAGGTCATAGTCGGCCCGCGTCTTGGCGCGCTTCCGGAGCATCTGCGATTCGCGGATTCGCGCCTGATACGCCTCATTCTGTTGCGGATCTGCCACCCCTGTTCCGGCGCGGTCCAACTCATCCTTTTGGATGCTTTCATAAACAGGAAAAAGCATCGTCCGCAGTTCGCCCGCGTCCCTGCACCTCGGGTCCAAATGGACGGCGCGCGTCAGTTTTCCGAACGCCGTCTTCACTTGGAAAGGCATCAAGCCCTTTGGACCGGCGTCAATGATATCGTCAAGGACCTCATCCAGCAGGAAGTTGGCCATCCGGCCGTCCTCCGCCTTGGCTCTTGCGGATGCCAGCAATCGCTCCCCCTCCGGGGTGTTCGAATCCAGAAGCAAGGCTTCCTCAAGCAGCTTCTCGGCCTCGACGAAGTCTCCTTGATCGAATTTCGACTGGGCACTGGATGTCAAGGCCCTGGCACGGCTCCTGTTCTGTTCGCGGTGCCCCTCGCGGATTGTGCCGCGCGCGCCCATCGCAGCCCGATTGGTCGGATCGAGCCGCAAAACCCGGTCAATCAACCGGTCCCGTTCCTCCTTATTCTTTAGCGATTCGATGCCCGCAGCCAGCCCGGCGGCATACTCCTGTTTGATCTTCTGGAGGATCGGGCGAGTGAACAGGAGCATCGCCTCCAAAGTGTCGATGCGCTCGTCACGCCGATGGTCCATTAGCCGGGCGATGACGTCGTCCAACCAAGCCGGGCAATCCGGCACTAGGCTGGACACCGGTGGGGGTCGGTACCCCGAGGCCTGTGCCCGGTCTCTGGAATCCGGGTCGAAGGCCCTTTTCCCCGTCAGCAACTCATAGTAGACGGCACCATAGCTGAAGACATCGGTAAGGATATCCGAGGCCTGTCCATTGTTGAACTGCTCCGGTGCCATGTAGGCTGGCGTTCCCACCAAGTAGCCTTCCGGCGCGACCGAGAAATCCAGCACCCTGGCGGTCCCGTCCGCCAATATCATGATGTTGGCGGGCTTGATGTCACGGTGCGTCACGCCTTTCGTGTGGGCGTACTGAAGGCCCTCGGCGACCTGCTGCATGATTTCCAGTCGTTCGACGAGAGGGGTGGTTCCAGCCTGGACAACCTTCTCCAGCGTCTGTCCTTGCAGGAATTCCATCACAAGATAGGGAGCCTTGTCGGTCTCGTCAGTACCGAATCCGTGGACGGTGACGATATTCACGTGCTGAAGCTTGGCGGTTTCCCTCGCTTCCCTCGTAAAGTTCAGGTTGGTGTCGACCTTGGGACCGGCAGCCTGGGCGTGCGACTGGCTCTTCAGTTTCTTCACCGCAAGGCTTTTTTCCAAATCCGGATCCCACACCCGGTAGACCAAGCCGAAGGATCCCTCTCCCAGAACATCCTGTATCGTGTATTTCCCGAGCCGCTTCCCTTTATCCCTGTGTTCCGCCATGGCACTCCTTCCGCTTAACGGCAATCATACTATTATGGGCAATGATCCCATGGATTGCGATTCCGATGTCGCTTGTGATGCCTTCCGATACAGGCAAGGCTATAATGTTGGGTTCACCGGATCGCTCGCTCCGAACGTCTTTCCGGTCGGATGAATCCGGGGGCACAGGGCCAAAATGGTCGAAATTTATCAACTGGCGGTTCGTTTGAAGGCTCGCCGCAGTGCAGCCGGGCAGGTTGGGGATGTTCCTCGTCCCCAGGAGCCATCGGTCCCCGTCGTTGCTACCGAAACAGCCGCGACCGAGGATGGTGAACCTAGCCAAGCCACCACTCCGGGATTTACACAATGGCTCATGGCCATGAAGGGCCCGGCTACAGTCGCCCCCCCCGCGCCGGTGGCGGAAGTCCATTGGAACCACCAACCCGTCGAAGTCTCGGAGATCCCAATACCTGCCGTCCATCCTGTTGAGGCTCATCCCACTGCGCCGGAAATTCATTTCCAAGGGCAGGAACCCCCGGAATCTTCGACGGTTACCCCCATGACTCCCGCGGACGAGTACCAAGCGGCGCCGGGCGGCTTTACCAAGTGGCTTGCGGCGATCTCCCCGGCACCTACCGACCAGATCACCTTTTCAACGGACAACCCGTTCGACGGCGACCTTCAGGAGACACTGGCCGACCCTGCTAAGACCGCCTCCCGCACCGAGACTGAGACAACCGTTGAGATGCCATGGGCGAAATCCGCGGCCAACTTCGACGAACCATCCGCTCTGCATTCTGTGCCCGAGCCCATCGAGAGCCACAAATTCGATGAATCGACTGTTGCAACCGAGCTCTATCCCGTCACCGCACCTACGGAACTCTGGCCGACCTCACTTCCGCCAGTCCAGGGTTCGGAGGCTACACTTATGGCCCCGGTCCACGTCCAGAACAACGACGACGTGACCCAGACACTCGCTGGCCAGCCCGAAGACGCAAAGACGGACGAAGACGATCCCCGGTTCCCCAAGCTGGCATCGGGCAGAAGCCTGGGGCACTATAAGATCACCGGCAGGCTGGGGCAAGGTGGCATGGGTGTCGTATACAAGGCGCTCGACACCAAACTTCAGCGCCAGGTGGCCCTAAAAGTAATGCCCCCGGATAGTGAGGATGGCCAAAAGGGCCGCTTCGTTCGGGAAGCTCGTGCGGCGTCGGCCCTGAACCACCGCAACATCATTACAATCTACGAACTGAACTCTGCGGAAGGTCTTGATTTCATCGCCATGGAGTATATCCAAGGCGTAACCATTGCCCACTTGCTGGAGACCGGTTCCAAGTCCAGAGCTGATTTGTTGGGCTATGCACGGCAGATTGCGGACGCGGTAGCCGCCGCCCATGCTGCAGGAGTGGTACACCGCGATCTCAAGCCCGGCAACATCATGGTCGCACCCGATGGCCTCGTCAAGGTCCTCGATTTTGGCTTGGCTAGGTATAACCGGGCCGCAGAACCCGGTTCCACTGAGACCCAGTCGGCATCCCTCACAGTAGCGGGCAGCATTGTGGGAACGCCCGCCTACATGTCACCGGAACAGGTCCTCGGAGAACTCATCGACCATCGGAGCGACATCTTCTCCTTCGGCATCATTCTCTATCAGATCGTCTGCGGTCGATTGCCCTTCAAAGGGATGAACATGCGGTCGACCATGATGCAGATTGCCAATGCCGAACCGCCACCCGTGTCCAAGCACGATCCGACAGTGCCGCCGCCGCTCGCGTCCCTGATCGAGCGCTGCCTCACCAAGGACAAGAGCGCACGGCTACAGTCGATCGCCACCGCTTCCAAGGAACTGGGGGAACTGCTCGACGCCAACCGTATCGAAGCCACTCCCACCGCACGCCGTCCATTTGCCATTGGGGCGTGGTGGGCGAGAAAGAAAAAGTAAAAAGCGAGCGGATTCTACGGTCGATCAGCTCGCTTTTTTAGGCTTCTTGGGTGCTTTTGGCTCAGCCGGAGAACCCGAACCCTTGGCTCCGCCACTGTTGATCTTCACCATAGTGCCCTGAATGGTAACGCCGGCCGGACCAATATCAATGAACCCCCCGGCCCCAACGAGCGACAACTGCATCCCCGCCTCGATGATGATCTTCATGCCGCCCTTCAGGTGGATCTCCTGGCCGGAATCGAGGGCATAGAGAGAGCCGACCTTGGCATGCTGACTCCCGCCAATTGTGATCGAGACATCGCCAGCCACATCCTCCCGATGCTCTCCGCTCACGGTTTGGTGTTTGTCCCCCGTGACGCTGTCCGTCTGCGAACCCTCCACCATCAAATGGCGGTGCTGTCCGACGAATTCGTAGCTATCGTTCTCGACGAATTCGTGCATATCCTTCTCCGCATGGATGCGAATGAATTCAAGGCCCTTCTTGTCTTCGAGGATAATCTCGTTGTAGTTGGCCGCACCGCCACCTTTGGAAGACCGCGACTTGACGCCGCTAATGGTCTGGTCGTCCGGCAGGTCGTATGGAGGCATCTGTTCGGCGTTGTAGACCCGGCCAATGATGAGCGGTCGGTCCGGATTTCCTTCCAGGAAATCCACGATCACCTCTTGGCCGATACGTGGGAGATGGATCGACCCCCAATTTTTCCCGGCCCACGCCTGCGAAACCCGGACCGGGCAGGAGCTCTTCTCTTCCCTGTCCCAGAAGAACTTCACCTCCACCCGACCGTACTTGTCCACAATGTTGAAATCTTCGCCGAGAGGGCCAACCACCACGGCTGTCTGGGTTCCCTCGACGCGCGGCCTTCGGACCAAGCGCGGCGGCCGATAGGTAACCTCAGCCGGAATCGATTGAAAATGATTCTCGTACATGAATGGCTCCAAGCCATCCGACCGGTAACTGGTTGAACTGGCCGAGTGAGCGACCGATAACAGAACAAAAGAGTCGTCCGCCAACTGCCCCGTAATGTCATGCAGGTTGAACTTGTACCCAGCCACAAACTGGCGGCAGTTGCTGGTTCCGGCCAGAACCCGCCGTTGCGCCTCCTGCTCCTCCAATTGAACTTTTGCGTACTGTTGGCCCACTTCCCGAGTCTCGTAGCGACCGGGATAGTCGTATAGATCGTAAAGGCTCGATGTGGCACGAACGCCCAGATTCACTTTCGGCTTCTGGAAATCGTAGTCGGCGAGCGATACAGTCCGGCTGCGCACCGAATGCTCCACCGCAATTGTCCGAACCACGTCCTTGTCAATGGTGGAATCCGCGGAAAGACCATACTCGACATCTGGAAGAAACGGGCACGGCGCAAAAATGGACTGCCCGTCGCTGACGACGAGCACATGCTTATCCTTCTCATGTTTGAAGAAATAGAAAATTCCTTCCTCCTCCATCAGGCGCGAAATGAAGTCCAGACACGTCTCCCGGTACTGGACACAGTAGTCGCGCTGGTAGGGCCCATCCAGATGAAACTCGTAATCACGGAAGCCGTGGTCCGAAAATATCTGTTTGAGGATGTCTTGGATCGAGGTCTTCTTGAATATCCGGCAGTCAGTCGCCAAGGACAGGAACCAGGTCCACGGCACGATCTCGATATGGTACGTCGTTAGGCCCTTGGTGCGCTCCAACTGCACCGCACGGCTGACAATACCGTGGAAATATCGCGACTCACCGCCAGACTGAATGAGCGAAACCACCACCGGTTTTTGCAGTAGCTCATTTTCCAAACCCAAGGACCCGCTGGTCGAGACCGCCCGCAAATGAAACGAGTATTGCTGAGAGACAGTCTCGACCCCGCTGAACTCCTCCAGCAGCAAGACATCCTCCCCCAATGGCGTATCGAGCCGAATGGGACGTCCATCCTGTGTGTAAGGTTGTGGCATGGTTTTTCAGATTTCCGGCGAGGGGCCGCCCTCACCCCAGCGTATACTGCAGGCTGCCGTCGGCCGCAGGGGCGACGGACACCGAACGCACCTCGACACCCGCCGCCATCCGGCCCAACAACAACCGAGAAATTTCCGGCAGCACGGTGTTGGTAAGGATGTTGTCCACATTCCGGGCACCGGTCTCAACCTCGGTGCACCGGCTAGCGATGGACTCCACCACAGACTCGTCGTACGACAGGGTTACGCGATTGTTTTCCCGCATCCGCTTCACAATCTTGTTGAGCTTCAGCCTGACAATCAACTTGAGCGCCTCGTCCCGCACCGGGAAGTAGGGCACAACCACCATCCGGCCGAGGAACGCCGGCTTGAAGATTTTCACCAACTCCGGACGTATTGCCGTTGCCAGCGCCGTAGGGGATGGAGTTGTCTCCGGATCGTCGCAAAGCTTCATCAATTGGTCGCTGGCCGCGTTGCTTGTCAGCAGAATGATGCAGTTGCGGAAGTAGATCTCCCGACCTTCCCCGTCTTCCATTACACCCTTGTCAAAGACCTGATAGAAGAGTTCCAACACGTCGGGGTGCGCTTTTTCAACCTCGTCCAACAGCACCACCGAATACGGGCGCTTGCGCACCGCCTCGGTCAGGACGCCGCCCTCGCCAAAGCCGACATAGCCGGGAGGCGCTCCTTTCAGAGTCGAGACCGTGTGCGACTCCTGGAACTCCGACATGTTGATGGTGATCAGATTCCGCTCACCGCCGAACAGAAGGTCGGATAGCGCCAGCGCCGTCTCCGTCTTTCCCACGCCGCTGGGGCCCACCAGCATGAAAACACCAACCGGACGGTTTGGATCCTCCAAATTCGCCCCCGACGTCTGCACGCGCTGCGCGATCATTTCCAGCGCGTGGTCCTGACCCACTACCCTACCCTTCAGTTGCTCTCCCAGCGTAAGCAAGTTCTGGACATCGTCCCTCATCATCTTGCCGGCGGGAATGCCAGTCCATGCCGAGATGACTTCGCCCACCATCTGCCCGTCGGCCACAACGCGCACCAACGGTGTCTCCCCTTGGAGTTCGGCCAGTTCGGCCCCAACTTGGACCAACTTCGCCCGCGATACTTCCCCGGCCGCGTCGCCACCAGCCAGAGCTTCCAGCGCCGCCCGCAGTTCCCGCGCCTGCCGGACCAACTCCAGCTCCTTTTTCCAACGTTCCTCCCGAGCCGCGAGATCGGCCGCAGTGGCCTCCCGTGCAGCCCGGATCGCGTCAAGCCGTGCCACATGGTCGGAACCGGTGGCGGACTCGCGCAGAAGAATCCGTTCCTGGATCCCGAAATCCTCCAGCTTGCGGTACAAATCCTGAATGGCGCCCGGCATGGCCTTTTGCCCGATGTTCAGCCGGGCGCAAACCGTATCCAGGACGCTCACCGCCTTGTCCGGTAGTTGGCGGCCGGTCAGGAACCGGCTCGACAGCTTCACGGCCGCAGCCAATCCTTCGTCCAGAATCCGGACTCCATGGTGCTTTTCGAGCGAAGGCGCGATCGCCCGCAGCATCAGCAGACACTGCGCTTCATCCGGCTCCTCGACTTTTACAACTTGGAACCGGCGTGTCAGCGCGGGGTCGCGCTCAAAAAACCGCTTGTATTCGGACCACGTTGTCGCGGCGATCGTTCGCAACTCGCCGCGTGCCAAAGCAGGCTTCAAGATATTTGCGGCATCGTTCTGGCCAGCCGCCCCACCGGCCCCGATCAGCGTATGGGCTTCGTCGATAAAGAGAATGATGGGCGTCGTGGACGATTTCACCTCGGCGATCAGGCCCTTCAAACGGTTTTCGAACTCGCCCTTCACCCCTGCTCCCGCCTGCAGCAGCGTCAGATCCAAGCTGTGCAGCGCGACATTGCGCAGTTCCTCCGGCACGTCCCCATTTGCGATGCAGAGAGCGAAACCCTCTACAACAGCCGTCTTGCCCACGCCGGCCTCGCCCGTCAGAATCGGGTTGTTTTGCCTGCGGCGCATCAGGATGTCGATCAGTTGCCGGACCTCCTGGTCGCGCCCGTAGACTGGATCCAGTTTTCCGGTCTTGGCCTGTTCGGTGAGATTCTGCGTATATTGCTGCAGGAATGGTGTCCCGTCGCCTCCCGCCTTGGTCGGGGCGTCGGTGGCGGCACCCGCTGTGCTCGGTCCCGAGCCAGAAGTTTCGGGCGATCCTCCAAGGATGTCCTCGAACTTGAGGTGCAGTTCCTCGGGATTCATCCCACGCCATTCGGGCGAGATCTTCGCCAGCATCTTGAACATTTCCGAGTTCTGGGCCGCCGCTAGCACCACGAAACCCGTTCGAATCTGCGACGCGCGGAAATCGATGGAGCCAAAGGCCCAGCCGTCCACCAACGCCTTCACCAAGGTCTCGCTAAGATTGGGCGTACCCTGGTTGCCCGCCTTAAGGTAACCCAGGCTGCGTGTCAGATCGGAGCCCAGCCGCGAGGCATCCACCTGGAAGTATCTGCAGATCCGCAGCAGATCATTGTCGGTGTCGTCGAGCAACTTCAGCAGGAAATGCTCCAGTTCGACCTCGTATTGGGCCCGGGCCAGACACAACCCTGCCGCGCCTTCGAGCGCATTCCGGGTCTTCGCGTTGAGACGCTGAATCAGATTCTGCAAGCTGACGTTGATCATGCTGTTTCTCTTCCTAAATACAAAATTCTATGTCAACCGAATCACCACATCGTCCACATCGCGCAGGAACGGAACCGCCATGGCGTCATTCCCGTCCTCGTTGACGGAGCGGGCCCACGTCGTCCAGCCGAGTTGCGAGTCGTCGGAATTTTCCGTCGCCGCACCCGACAGCCTGGCCCCCGGAACTTGGTCCTTCAACAGGATGAGCTGCAGCTCGAACACCACCTCATCCCTCGAATAGAACCTGCAAATTTCCTCCAAGCGCTTCAGCCCGGAGCCTCCGCGCAAAAACCGCCGGTAGTTGGGCAAGTCCAGCGGGCCGATGGTGATCCGGACCATGAACTCCTGGCTCCAGTACTCCTCGCTGACAACCACCCCATGCCCCAGGCGGTCCGAATCCGATTCAATATCCGAAAAACAAGTCTTGCTGTTCTGCGCCAGCGGGTACCAACCGCCCTGAAACTGCTTGACTTCGACCGGCACCTGGAGGTCGTCCCCAAGGATTGCCTCGAGTGCGCACGCCGACCTTGGCTGGATCGCCAGCAAGCCGGCATATTTCGCGAAAAACGCGTCGGGAGTGCTTTGACGGCCCTGCAGATAGTCCGTCCCCAGCCCCACCAGGCTGAGAAGCATCTGGCCGAAAAAATCGTGGCTTGGAACAGCGCCCGAGCTAGCTTGGTCCCCGGCTGGTTCCACGCACCGCTCCCGCATCACCGGAAAGCGGTACTTCTCCCAACCGTAATAGAACAGCATCGCCATCCGGTGGTTGAAGATGTCGAAAAAATCAACCAAATCCGCCGGGACCCTCATCTTCCCTGTCGGATCGGCTCCGCCGAGGAGGTACTCCGTGTACGGAATCGGGAGGACGCCGGACGGACCGGTCAGCCCCAGAAAGTTGATCTTCATCCGCGCCCGTTCTACGCTCGTCGAGGCTGTGCCGGTCTGGCCGACCGCCGCCGCCCGGTCGATGGATTGGATGTCGCTGGCCGGAAATCCCAGCGACTGGTTGGCCCCAATCCGGACCGGCTCCCGAGCATCGTCATACCGCCGGTCCTCCGGCCGAACCTGCTCGCCGTGTTCGCTGTTGCGGAGCAGCACCCGCATGGCTTGCGGAAACTCGAACCGCCACGGCTCCTCGAATAATTGCTCCAGAACCGGGTCCACACCGGTGCCCTTCATCAAACCACCACCTTGCTGCCCGCCCGCGGAGCCCACATGTGGATCGGCTTTTCGCCCCTGTTCGCTGACATGAGCGTCAGTTGGGAGAACGAGTTCAGCGAGGTGTAGAGACCGAGGAATCTCTCCAATACGCTGCCAAACAGGAACGCCCCGCTCGTCGCAAAGCGGGTTTCGTCCAACACGACCTCAACCCGGCGCCCCCGCACAAATGCCATCCCGTGGTCCGAGGAAACCCGCGCGAAATCCGGCCAGCTCTTCAGCGAACGGATTGCCTTGATATTCTCCTCGCCAAACTCCAGCTCCGCAAGGTTGTGAACCCTCAAGAGGCACTGCAGCGCGTTGCGACCGTCCGCAACCAGCGAAAGATGGTTCAGCGACAACTGGGACAAGAGCCGCCACATGCTGGTACGGCTCGAGGCGGCGGGAAAGCCCTTCGACGGTGGGCGTAAACAGACGATCTTTTGGATTTCCGGATATTGCTGCATGTGGAAATCCCCGTTCGGCTGGTTCATCGGCAAGCGGAAAGGCCAGTCCCGATTCGTACAGGTGACACGCGCCGTCAACGTGTCGACCCGTGGAGACAGTTTATCGCCCATCCGGTTGATGAGGCTGATGAACATCTCCGAAACGTTTTCCTCGCGCCGGCTCGGACGCCGCACCGCATTCCAATAACCCGTATACCCCGTTCCAGTATCCGTGTTGCCGCAGTCGATATACCGTCCGAATGGCGTGCGCGTGGAGCTGCCCACTGTCGCACCGTAAACCTCGTCTATAGAATAGGTTTCGGCGCGCGGACCGATCGGCACCGGCAGCTCGTAAACGTTGGTCCGCAGCGGGATGGGGTCGGAAACGGCGGGAAAAAGGTTGATGATCGGAGTGCAGTTGAGCCGGAATGTCTTCGCGGAAACGCGTTGCTCCAGAACCGGCCGCCACTCGGAACGTTCAAAAGGCGCGATCAGAAATAGCATCTTGATCTCGCGGGCCGTACCCATGCCATTCAACTTACTTGCACCGCCGGAATCGGTGAAGTCAACATCAACGAACAGGTACTTCTGCGGAAACGAAAAATAATCCTGCAACAGGTTGTAGCCCGAAAAACTCCGACGGTTGCGCTTATCCCAGCTCAACCCCTCACGCTCGTCGAACCCCGCAGCCTGGACCGACGCCTGAATCGCCCCCGGACTGGCCGGCCCGACCGCAGCATCATGGACTACAACGGAATGACACCGGCCAAGCAACAACTCGTAGAGCGGATAGACTACGTCGTTCTCCCCATTGAGATAGAAGCGGAGACGGTTCAGCCCGAGCGCCGAAAACGTCAGGTCCGGACTGCACGCCAGCTTCAATTCGATCACCGCGGAGGTGGGCATCCTGGTGAGTTCAGGTGGCAATGTGCTGCCCGGACGGCACGACGCCGAGTTCACCATGATCGGCCAAAGCTCCGTTTCGTAGCAGGTGCGGAACCGGCAAACAAATCCTTCGGACGGATTGGACTCCAAACCGGTCTCCCTTGGAATCTTCCTACCCACTGTCTGTTTGCCTCGCTCCGGATCTGTTTGGAATTCGACAAGCGACACAGAGGGAACCGGCCGGGTAAAAGCAGGGTACAACTCCTCCAGCAGCGCACCCGTGATCTCCGGAAATTCGTCGTCGATACGGTTGTGTATTCGGGCCGCCAGGAACGCGAACGACTCCAAGAGTCTTTCCACGTGCGGATCGTCGCAGATTTCGTCCTCCAGTTTGAGCTTGGAGGCCACCTCCCCATGGTTGCGTCGAAACTCGGCTCCCAGATGCCGCAGATACGATAGTTCCCGGTTGTAGTAACCGAGGAAGTTCTGCCGGCGGGCGCGCCGTTGCCCCTCAAGATCTTCCGCCTCGGAGGTTAGCTGGAATTTCGAATCGGTCTCAGCCACCCTGCTCCCCCGGGATACTCACTGCATATTCGCCGCTCAGTACATCCAGAGTTGTGTCGTAAGCCACCGGCTCCGGGTGCGGGTCCATCCGCAGCCGCCCGGACAAACGAAAATTTAGATCGTGCCCTTCGTTGCCTGGTCCATTCGACCCTGCAAAGACTGCTGTCACACTGACCCCGATGATCCTCGGTTCAAAGAGCTCAATCGTCGTTCGGATAATCTCGGCCAACCGGTCCTGATGCATCTGGCTCTTTGCGGGATTGAGATTCATCTGGGAAAAATCCGGCAACCCATAGCAATACACGGAGCGTTCCACTTCCCGCAAATCCGAAGGCACCGCATCCGAGCACCGCCGCGTGTTCAGAAGCCACATCAGATCTTGGCGCACAGCAGCCCGGTAACGCTCAAATTCGGCTCTGGTGAGGACCGGATCGCGCCCCCTACCCACTCGGGAAACAGGCGGGCGGGGCTCCCCGTGGTCCTCCGGATACCGCACCAGCCGATTCAGAACCGAGAATACAATCATGACCGCAGTGCCAGCTCCAGCGCTTTGACGGGATCGGCCGCACAAATCCTGTCGTAGATCCTCTTCCTCGCTGCCTCGTCCTCCCCGCCCTGCTCCAGACACAAATACAGCATCGCGAGCGGTGCGGAAACAAATTCGGGCGACTCCCACTGGTCCAAGCTCCGGCTCTCAATCGTCCGGTTGATCTCCTCAAGTACTGGTAGGGCAATCCGGTACTGCTGAGCCTCCATGCAGATCTTCGCAAGTTGAATCTTGCGCTGCAGGCGTCCCCGTCCGGTCTGCTCGGTTCGCTGGGCCTCCGTCAGGATCCGAAACGCCTCGCTGAAGCGGCCGGAGTTGAATTCGTTCACGGCAACTTCGAACGCGTCCGGCGTCTTTTCCTCGAACGGCGTTTCGTCCTCCACGGAGCGAACCTCTTCCAAGGACTCGTTGCGCGCCCGCTGCGGATCTGCGAGAACCTCGGTGCGAATCCACGATAGGGTATCGGGGCTTGCCGTTGGCGAGCCGTCCAGCATCACCGCGAACTGTATGTCAGGAACAGCCTGCAGGTATGTCGCCGTCAGCCCCCGTATGGACTGTGCCGCAGCGTCGTAGCCCAATTCCTTGCATGCCCGCTGGGAATACAGTTGCAGGTCAAGCCAGCAACCACCGCACGCGTCTGCCATGGCTCGCTCCGTGTTCTCGAGGACATCGAACCAGTTGTTGTCCAGCCACGCCCGCCGCAATGCCATCTTCAATTCGGTGGAAGGCGGTTCCAAGGTGCTTTCGTCTACGCTGCCGCCTTGGCCAATCATGGGCCCGAAACGCCAACTCCGCAAGAGCATGTAGGGCACAGGATTGGAGGCCTCATCGCCTCGCAACATGGCAGCGATGCCGATCACGTCGCCCGGTTGCGCCGGACGGGACTCCGCAGCCTTCTCCTCGACCTCGGGCTCGCTAGGGGTTTCGGCCCAATTTTGGTTGGAAATTTCGTGCTCTACCGCTGGATCGGGCAGCGCGCGGTTGGGGACCGGGGCTTGGGACTGGGGTGGAGTCGGCCTTGCTGACTGCGGCTTGAGTGCAAGGACACTCGAAACAGCCAACTGCAACGTCTGCAATTGGTCGGAGAGCTTTTGCAGCACCGGCCGGTCGGATGTCGTGAATTTGCTGTCGCAAGTGGCCTGTAGGGTAGCAACCGCCTCGATTACACTGCCAACCTCCGACGCCATTTCGTCGTAGAATTCGGGTGACGAACGGAATGTCTCGGTGATGGACCGGCGGAAATCCTCCGGCGCAATCGCACCCTCACTAATAGCCTTTTCCCGCTTGGCCTTGACCTCATTGCTCCGGTCTGCGTCCTCCTCCGAGGGGACATCGCCGGAAGTATTGTATTCCCAGACCGTTTTGCCGTCATTGGCGATCGGAGTCTGACGCAGAATCCCGACAAATGCGGCATTCAACCGACCGATGGGCTTGGCCCGAAAGCCTTCGTCGCCGTCGTCCGGATCGAGGATGGGGTAAATGCCATCCCAGAATTTGTCGAGCAGTTTCTCAATGAGGAGGACTCCCTCGCTGAGACCGGACAACCCGTACTGCCGCACCAAAGCTTCGGTGAGCCAAACCGCCACATCCAAATCTTTGGATTTGCCCGCCAGCAGGTCTGTTGCGGACCGAATGACGGCCCGGAAATCGGTGGCCTTGGCGTCCTTCTGCCAAACTCCGCCGGGTGCCGTGTCCTGTGGGCGCAGAGCGTCCTTGATCTGATCGTAGGGAGCTGTGTTTCGAACGGAAACCCCGCTGGGATTGCCGCCCGGAATATCTGCCAGCAGACGCTCCCAGTCGAGGATTCGCTCCACCGTGAACTCGAAGTCAGACACTTCCGCCGCCAGCTGGCTCAGGGTCATCGAAGGTGATGGACGTGATCTCCAGGAGCGGCACCTCGCGACCGCCGATTAGTAGGATGCGCTGACCGCAGGGAATTTCCTCGCCCCCCCCGCTCAGGGCAAAGTCAGTGGTACGACC
This sequence comes from uncultured Acidobacteriia bacterium, assembly GCA_903925015.1. Classification (GTDB taxonomy): domain Bacteria; phylum Acidobacteriota; class Terriglobia; order Bryobacterales; family Bryobacteraceae; genus BOG-234. The sequence continues at coordinate 16,169 of CAIYDY010000190.1, read as the reverse complement.
AAGACGCGTCTGGTCGTCTTCGAACAGGTAGGTTTGTGGATATAGAACCGGCACTAAAATCGAGTCGAGCTCGTTCGAGCCCATCGCGGCCGAGAATTCCAGTGTTGCTACTCTCCAATATGCGTCCCGAGCCCTCACCGTTGGACTAAATTCGAGCCGGGCCAAGTTGCGGAAGGCGATGCGATGGTACTTGCCCGCCGTGAGAAACTCCAGTGACCCACCGAGCCGTGGGTCGAGATCGTGGATTCCGGTGAATGACACGCCATCGCATACACCAGATACCGTCCCGCCATCGGCGGACCCAACAGCGGAATCACCCCCGGCGGAACCAATAACCGGGGGCGCAGGTAGCTGATACCAAGCTTGGCGGTCCGTTTCTGCCGAGAGCGCGGCGAGATAGAACGAAACGCCGAGCTTGGTCTGCTGAGTCTCCTCCGCGAGGACGCCGAGCTGCTTCCTCGCGCGATCAAACTCACCGGCGAAACAAAGCAACTCGAACAGGAAGGTTCGAGCCCGCTTGTCGGTGGGTTTGTCGCGAAGGACTGCCTGTAGTTGACTGATTGCCTCAGTCAATTTCCCTTCGCGATAGAGTTCCTGCGCCCGCTGCATTATCAATTTCCCCCCGGAAACGAAAGTTAGACCTTCTTCATCGTCTTCACGTTGAAGCCGACAGCCACGGAACCCGTCAGAGCACCCTTTTCGTCCTGAACCTTGTATTCAACCTTGATCTGGGTGAAGTTGAGGTGGACATTCTCCATTGGCGAACCGTCGCCCGACTGGCCTGAAGCCTGAACGGAACTGACAACCACATCCTCCAGCGTGACGATCAGGTAGTCCTGCTGCTCACCACCGGCCTTCCTAACGGACAGGACGGCGTTCTTGATGTGCTGGCCGGTGGCACAAGCAAGAAACAGTTTGGGACTGGCCTTGTCGACCTGGTGCAAGATGCTCAGGTCGTGCATGTTGACCTTGCCCGTGCCGGCCCCGCCGCCGATGTTGGACGAAGCGGGCTGATCCGCCCCAAACGAGAAGGATGCCAATTGGATCTCTTTCCCATGCTTGCTGTCGGGGCTCTCGCCCTCAATCGTGTCGATTTTGAGAAACGCGTCAAAAGCCATGATGAATCTCCTTTTTCTTCAAAGTGTCTGAGATCCCGCCCTGACGGGCGGGCCCGCATTATCAACGCAACCCTGCCTAACCCTTCGGTTTCGGCAGTTCCGCCACCAAGCGGAGGGAAACATTCAGCTCATCCAACTGCAGGTGAGGCTGGAGGAACATCGTCGTGCGAAACACGCCGGGCTTGGCTGGATCTTCATCAACATCGATCCGAGCTGAGCGCAACGGCCGCTTGGCCTTCTGTTCGTGGGAACCGTCGTCCATATCCAACACATATTCGGCGATCCATGTTGAAAGGAACGTCTGCATATCCCCTTTTGACATGTAGCGCCCAATCTTGTCACGCATCATCACCTTCATGTAGTGCGCAAACCGGCACACGGCGAACACATAAGGCAATTGCGCGGAAAGTCGAGCGTTCTTGTTGGCAGAATCCGTGTTGTACAGCGCCGGCTTCTGGCAGGACTGCACGCTGAAAAATGCCGCGTAGTCCGTTTCCTTGCAGTGTACGAGCGGAATGAAGCCCTGGTCGGCAAGTTCCTTCTCCCGACGGTCCGAGATCTGAACTTCCACTGGGCACTTCATCGCCACATCGCCCTCCCAAGTGCGGAAGTTGTGGACAGGCAAACCCTCCACCTTACCCCCACCCTCGGGACCGCGGATCGCGGTGCAGAACTCATACTGGGCGAACGCTCCGGTCAGCTTGCTGGCAAGCGCATAGGCCGCGTTGCCCCAGAGGTACTTGCCGTGGTTCGTCCCGTCCACCTGCTCCTCATAGTTGAATTCCTCAACCTGTTTCGTGTCCCGCCCGTAAGGCAGGCGCATGAGCATATGGGGCATTGTCAAACCCACGTAGCGCGAATCGTCACTGCTGCGGAACGATTTCCACTTGGCCGATTCCGTTGTTGCGAAGGCTGTTGAAACGTCCCGGATCGAGTTGAGCTGTGTGAACTCCTCCAATCCAAGCGTTTCCGCACCCGCTGCCGATAGGAAAGGACAGTGCGCCGCCGCTGCCGTGCCCGCAATGTGTTCGAGCAGCTCCACATCCTCCGGGTGCCGCGTATTGAACTCGTAATCCCCCACCAACGCACCGTACGGCGCCCCGCCGTAGACGCCGTAGCCTTCCTCGTAGATCTTCTGGAAGAGGGCGTTTTGATCGAATTCCGAGGCCTTCTGGTAGTCCTTCAGAAGCTCCTTCTTCTTGACGTTGAGCACCCGGATCTTCAACATCTGCCCGGTCTCGCTTTGGTCCAGCAAGTGCCGCAATCCGCGCCAAGTCGCCTCCAACTTCTGGAATGCCGGATCATGCAGGATCTGGTCGAGCTGCTTGGAGAGAAGGTGGTCGATTTCGGCAATCCGAGCGTTGACGGTCGCCTCAACGTCCTTGCCGACCTTGGTGGTCCCTTTCAGAATCTCCTCGATGAACGGTGCCAGCAGATCCGCCGCCCGCTCCGGAGCCTTCGTGAAGCGCCCCACCTTGATGACTTGGTCCAACAGGGACGGGGTGGCCGCCGACTCGGTGGTTGTTGGCTGGCCGACCTGTGCTGCCAGCTTGTCGGTATCGCTCATTGTGCGTCCTTCGCCTTGGCCTTGCGGAGGTCATCCGCCAACTGGCCCCGTTGCTCGGTATTCCGAATGATCTTGTCGAGTTCCTCTTCCCAGTTCGGATTACCCTGGAACGTACCCTTCAAATCGCCCAGTTTTGTCCGGAGGTCCAAAAGCTCCTTCAGTGCTGGAACTTTCTCTGCGACCCGCTGGGGCTCGAAGTCCTCGAGCGCCTCGAAAGTCAGGTCGAGTTTCAGCTTCCCGGGGTCAGCGCCCGACTGCAGCTTGTTGTCGACCGTCAGTGCCAGATGGGGCTTCATGCTTTTCAGCACGGTGTCGAAGTTGTCGGGGTTCACTTCGACAAACTTCCTGTCCCTCACCATGGGAAGAGGCGCGACTGACTGCCCTGAAAAATCGCCGAGTACGCCAACGATAAATGGCAACTCTTTCATCTCGATGGCGTCGCCGGTCTCGACATCCGTCGTAATGTGTACCCGGGGCGGACGGACCCGTGTAAGCTTCTGCTGTAGACTCTTTGCCAAAAGTGCCTCCGTGTCGTTGATTATAAGCAATACACAAGGTCAACGCAACTGATTTATTTGGTTATTCTCAATTACGCCTACAGAGTGCGCATTGCAGTCTGATTGTTTCAGCCGGAATGCCTGGTTTCGGACATTCCCCAAGATGCTGGACGGGATCCACCCCTCGCGCACCCTACCAAACCCGCCGGACGAACCGGACGGCCACTTACATTCTATGTGAAAAGAACCACCGCAGGAAACTTCCAGTGGGTTGCTGGTTGGCTTTGGCCGTGACTTCCTGGATCAGGGTCCTGTCCGCGCCCGCGGCAAGGGGTTTCAACTCCACATCTTCGGCGCTGTACTTGCTGATCCCCTCCAAAAGCTTGATCACGTCGGTAACATCATTGCCGAACTCGTACCAGACATCCCACACAGCCACGGTCCCGTCAACCGACGCGGTCACCACCCGATGGCTATCCGGCGAGAAGTTTGCCGAAACCACTAGCTTCTGGGGCACCAGTGGAGCACTGATGGGCCGCCCCGAGCTTGCTTCCCAAATACGCGACTGGCCATCCGCCGCCCCGGTCGAGATACGCAGCCCGTCCGGGCTGAACGCGGCGAAGTAGACCGGACCTGAGTGGCGCATTGGCTCAAATACCGGCCCCCGGCTGGCAACATCCCAGATCCGAGCGGTCGTGTCTGTGGAGGCGGTCACCACATGGCGACCATCCCGGCTGAAGGACGCAAATTTAACTTCTTTTTGGTGCGCCATTTTGAAGACTTCGCCACCACCGCTGTTCCAGACGCGCCCGTTGCCGTCCGCACATGCCGTGACGATGAATTGCCCGTCGCGGCTGAATTCGGCATAGTTTACAAGTCCGGTATGGGTCAGCGTTACCCCCTTCTCGCCGCTAGTGGCGTCCCAAACCTGCGCCTTCTTATCCTGGGAGGCAGTCACGATTCGACGCCCGTCGGAACTATACATCGCAGAGCGGACCACGCTGTCATGCTTCAGGGTTAGAACCACCGAACGCTGTGCGATATCCCACACTCTGGCGGATCCGTCGTTCGATGATGTGACCAAGCGCTGGCCATCCGGGCTGAACGCGGCATGCAGCACCACCGTGGCTTGGGGCGGAAACTCGGAGATCGTGCGTCCGGAGCGCCAATCCCAGATGCGTACAATCTTGTCAGAGGAAACTGTGGCCACTTGCTGCCCGTTGGGGCTAAATACAGCAAACAGCGCCGTTCCGGAGAGCTTGAGGCTGGGGTGGACGAATGCGTCCGCTCCTGCCGTCCCGGGCACCACGGCCTTGCCGCCCCACGGCCCGCGCAGAAGCTGGTCGAACGCCAAGGACCGCGCAGCTCGCGAAGTCCCGTCCTGCCGCAGGGCTCGGGCAATCAGCCCGAGTGCTTTTTGCGGATTGTTGGCGATCTGGCCCGCCGCTTCGTTCGCCAGATTTTGCGCGTTTTCCTTGGCGATCTGCGCGTTCGCCTCGTCGGTTTTCCTCTTGGCCTCTTCCGCGGCCTTGAGGTTGAGTTCCGCTTGCTTCAGGTTGGTCTCGGCTTCGGCGGTCTTTACAGTCGCAAGGTTGTTCGCCTCCACGGCCTTGTTGGCCTCGTCCCTTGCAAGTTGCGCGTTTTTCAGGGCCTTGTCGGCCTCCTGCGAAGCCCGCACCCTCTCCAGGTTCGCCGTCTGCACATTGGTGTTCGCGATGACCGTTTGCTGTTGGGCAATAACGGACTGCTTGACGGCCTTGTCGCCGTTTTCGATTGCGACCTTGCGCTGGATCTCTTCGTTCTTCAAAGCCTCGTCGGCCTTGCGCCTCTGCTCCTCGGCGAGAACGGTCTGCTCATTAGCCCTTGTAGTCTGCGTCCTAGCGATTGCCGTTTGTCCAAATGCGTACACCGCAGCCAGAACGGCCGCAGCCGCCAGCACACCGAACCCAAGATTGGTTCTCCGGCTCTGCCGCAGTTTCTTCGCAGTTGCCTCTCGTTCTTTGGCCTGCAGTGCCTTCGCTTCGGCATCGCGGCGTTTGTCGCGGCTCGTCCTCGCCACGCCCGTCAGAAGATCGTGGGTCAATTCCAGCCGGACCTCATTGCTCCGGAATTCCTTGCGCAACAGCCGCCGCTCCACAAGCTGTTCGAGGATCGTCGCCGTCATTCCCGGGGCCGCAAGGGCATTGTCTTGCGGAACACTGTTCCGGGCACCCGAAACCGTAATCAGTTGCTCTTCCACAAATGCGCCGACAAGGGGCGGCAGCCCTTCGAAGCTGCGATTGTAGAAATCATTCAAGACGTCTTCCTGCGATCCATCCAGCAGGTCGGCGGAAATTTTCCGCTCGTTCTTCTGGCGGCGCCGTGCGTTCAATTCGCGGCACACAACACTGAGAAGCGCGGGCTCCACTTCCAAATCCTTCAGCGCGGCACCCCTGCGACCGGGTGTCAGGCGCTTTTCGCCGGCAACATATCGAACAATTTGGACCGCGACGCTCTCCTCAACCAACTCCTTGGCCTGGCCGACAGCGAGCAACGCGCCGTCGCCATTCATTTGATGGAGCCGGTACTGCTTTTGGGGTACCTTGGAAAGCCGGATCTTCTGGTCATTCAACCACGGCAGGAAATCTTCGCGAAGCGAGATCAGGACTTTGTACTCGCCCTCCTCGATGTAGTTTTCCTTGTCGGCAGGGTTGGTGACCCACCTTCGGGCTACGACGTCAGGAATGGTCCCTTCAGCCAAATCCGCCAGTTGTTCCAAAAATGCCGATGCGACGGGAGCTTGCTCCGTGCCCCGCCCAAGCGTGAATATTTCCTCGAACTGGTCGAAGACCAGAAGCGGAAGCACGCGACGGTCGTCCTGCCCGTAATACTCGGCCTCGATGTTATGGAAATATTCCCATAGGGTCTCGCCGCCGCGGGGCTTGGGGATGGTGACACCCGCCGCCGCCGCACTTTGAGCCAACGTCTCCAACACCTGAGCGGTGAGATTCAGGTTTGCTGCAGCATAATCCAGCCGGATGTACACGGGCAGAATATCGTCCTTGCGCAATGCCGGAAATACTCCGGCTTGGAGCACGGACGACTTGCCGATGCCGGACAGGGCGAATAGGACAGTCAGACTTTCCTGCTTCACGAGTCGGACAATGTCAGTTGTTTCTTCCTTGCGACCCTGAAACCAACGCTGGTCCTCCTCGCGAAAGGAAAGCAGCCCCGGCCATGGATTCTCCGCGTTGACCCCCGAAAGATCGGTTGTGGCGGAATTCAATTCCTGAATGCTCATTGCCTAACTCCAGCTAGTTGGTTTGACATTGTATCCCTCCGCTTTACTGACAAGCTCCGGCTTTCGCCACGCCAGTCTTGAAGTCCATGCAGAAATGGTCCGAGGTGCCCTTGGCATTGCTCAGCCAAGACTCCACGGTTCCTATAGCGTTGGCATCACCGGCAAATGAGAAGGTCACAGCCGTTGTGAACTTGCTTCCGTTGGGGAGGGAACTATTGCGTTCGTAGTAGATATCGATTGCATCCTTCGCGAAGCAATTGTTCAACTCCCCAGCGTTTAGTAGCGTCCCCGGCGCGGCAGCGAACTTGAAGCAAGCTTCGGTTGCCGTCCTCGGCGTGGAATAGCCAGACATGTTGAGCAGGAAGCTCGATGCCGAGACTGCCCCCTTCGTCACCGCTGTCAACACCGGTTTCAATTCCGGGAGGGTTACCTTTGCCGTTGGCGCACCTCCAGGATAGGGCACGTCGTTTCCGGCCTTGTCTTTGAATCGCGCTTCCAAGGTGATATCGCCGGCAACCGTACCGGTCGTGAATGTGCCGACGCAACCATCGGTCTTGCAGTCCGCGACTCCGGCGTCGTACTGTACCGGAGTTGCGTCGGCCGGTCGGACCAGCTTGCTATAGACAACCTTTGCCGTTACATCACTCGCGTTGTCCCGACAGTATCCAGGCGTGGCCTGCAACCCAAGGTTGATTGAGTCCACTGGATTTACCGTGCTTCCGTCGAGCGACGTAAACGAGGCATCCCCAAGTTTATAAAAGACCGGTGCCGAGGCCAAGATCCCCGACCCTGTAAGCGGAATACTTCCGGTACTTGGCAAGTCCGTCGAATAGGAAACTGTGCCAGCCTGGAGTGAACCGCTACCAATGCACCTGGGGTTGTAGGCGACCTTGAAGACCACGCTTTGGCCCTGGGTGAGCGTTTTAACACAAGGCGTCGTGGGATCGTCGCACCCGGGCACGCTCAAGGAGTAGGCGGAGGTGCTAGGAAGCGGTGGCACCGTTACCTGTAGCGCACCCGCGTCATTCGAAGTCAGGGTAACCGAGCTGGTTGTCGGCGTTCCCAGAACCGTCGGAGCGAACGTCAAACTGGTGGGGGACACCGTAATGCAGCCACGCAAGTTCACACGGGTGGACTGACTGGCGATGAGAACTTTGCCACCCAGTTGGACGGTCGCCCTGTCCTCACCCGTCGGACAGGCCTGGATATCGGGCGTGACCGCAATCCGAATCGGTTTGTAGCTATCATTCGGAGCTAGATCGCTGGTCCTCCGGCATGTGACAATCTGCCCGGCGGAGGCACTGCAATCCCAGCCGTTTTCGCTGATCGGCGCAGGAGTCAACCCGAGGTTGAATACATCCTTCACAATCACTTCACTGGTGATCGTATCGGTTCCCGAATTCGTTACCGTCAGTGAATATGTTGCGGCCTTGCCCGGGGACAAGGTAGTGGGAGAAACGCTGGTGGACAATGTCAGTTTGCCGACAGGGCAGCCGGCACCGACATTGACGGTTGTGTTTACCGAGTCCTGAGACAATCGCTCCAGAAGAACTTCCGCGGTGCTGATTTGGCTCGGACAAGCATCCGGTCCGACGTCCACTGGAATCGTAATTGGGCCATAGGAACCCGGCGCCGGACGAGTGCAACTAACAGACCAAGTCAGATCGACGGCATTTTGCGTCCGCGTGCAAACCCAGCCTGGATTCAGGTCCGCACTTTCGACTTGGGGCGTAGGCGTCAGGCCAAGGAACAATCGATCCACCACTGTTACCTGACCACTCAATGGAGTGTCGCCCAGTCCGATGTACGAGGTGCTGATGGTGTAGGCACCCGAATTTGGCCCCAGCAGGAAATCGCCGGACGGAGCGCTACGGACCTTCATGCAGCCGCTGATCGGCAACACATCGGTGGTATAGCTCTGGGGCACATCGTTCGAAGTAACCTTGGCAGTTGCCAGAATGCTTGGACAGGCGGCTGCGGCGACATCGTATGTCACCGTAATTGGGGCATACGTACCCGTGGCGCTGATGTCGCTCGACCGTTTGCAAGACAAGGACTGGCCTTGAATCGATTCGCAGGTCCAGCCGTCACCTACCACCTTGGTTGGCGTCAAACCCTTTGGAAGGGTCTCGACAACCTTAACAGTGGGCGCAACAATCGCGTCTCCGGGATTCCCGACCACCAACGTATAGGTGCCGCTGCTGTCGCCGACTCTCCCGAGCGTCGGCTGGGTTCTGGTCAGCGTCAGGCATGCCGCCCCGCGGACCGAAGTCGCAACATCCTGCGACTGGGTTGGCGAATCCCCCACATTCAAATCGAGGGTTGCCGTCGTGACGCAACTGACAGTTGCATCCGCAACAACATTGAGCGTTACCGTGGACGAGGCTCCGCCCGGCAGCGGGGTCGTCGGATCAAGTTTGCATGTCACCGCACCAGTGACTCCATCGCAGGTCCAACCGGGACTGTTAACCGGAGTCACGAGCGACAAACCTGCTGGCAGTGTGAGTGTGACGGATGCCGGATTGCTGAACGGACCCGCCCCAGTATTGCTAACCGTGATGGTGTAGCTTCCGGCTGTGCCCGCTACTGCCCTCGGAGCCAAACTTGGCCCGTATGCGGTATTGATGGGCTGGACATCCCCGGCGGGTGCGCCCGTGTTCGGGGTGAAGCGCGCCGAGAGGAATAGACAGTTGTTCCCGGCAATGGTCGTGGCATCGGTGGCGACCGATTGTGGGACATCCCCGAAGGCCGCGAACGCTTGGTCTGAGACGAATGCGCAACTTGCACCGGGAATCGAAACCGCAAGGGTAATGGGCTTGTATTGCGCACCGGCATCGATTGAGTCCTGGTTGGAGCAAGTCACAACCCACGGCGAAGCGGTAGTGAACTGCGCTGCGGAACACGTCCAGCCATTCACCTTGTTATCGGCGGCGAACCCGACCGGGTCCACCACCAAGCCTGCGGACAGGGTGTCCGTGACAGTGACCGTGCCAGACATGGAGACCTTTGAGGCATTGGCCACCGTGATGGTGTAGACGCCCTTGCCGGGTTGGTCCGGGGTACCGGCGGCAAAGTCCGAAGTGTGTGTCTTCGTGATCAACAGGCAGCCTTGCGCCTTGACAATGCCATCCGAAAACACGTCCTGCAGTTGGGCGACGCTGCCGGCAATCGCACTCTTCAGGGATACCGACGCCGAGTATTTGACAGGACTCGGGCATGCCGCGTCCGACACCTTGATCGGAACAGCAATCGGGGGATAGCTGCTTACGCCCTTCCCCGAGTTTTTCGCGGAGAGCGCGGTACCGTCCGAGCGCACACAACTGATCATTTGATCCGTTGAGGCGCTGCAATCCCAGCCGTCGCCCACCGGCGCGTTGATTGAACCGCGGACCAAGCCGGGCGGCAATGGGAAGGATATTGAAGCCTCGTCGGCAACGGCATTTGCCGTGTCATTGCTTACCGTGAGGGTAATGACTCCACCTGCACCGCCGAGGACGAAGTCTTCCGCTTTCGACGACACTGCGGTAATGAATACGATCCGGGACACGACGGCATTGAGTGGCACTGTGGCCAAGCCGCCAAACGAGTCCTTCACCGCGACCGTGTAATTGAAAACTCCCCGTTTGGAGGGAATGCCGGAAAGCGTGAACGTACTCCCGGTTGCCGCGTCGGTCGTGATGCCGGGAGGCAGGTTGGCACTATCAACGGTCCAAGTATAGTCCGGGCTGCCATTCAACACCGTGCACGTATTGGAGTATTGGACGCCGACCGAAAGTTGGTTGTCCTTCTGGCTGCAAGTGATGGACGGAGACTGCACGACCGTTCCCTGGAACAGCGCCGATGCCTTCGTCTGTTTGGAATTGTCGGTCACGCTCAGGGAATACGAGTAGGGGTAATTCTGCGCTGGCGTAAGATCCAGCGGCTGGCCGCTAATAACCCAGGTGTTGGCTGCGGAACCCGGCTTGACACCCAAGCCTGGGGGAACCGTGCCGCTCAGAGTCGGCGGTATGTAGGGAAGCTGGCCACCGGTGATCGTACACGTCTTGCTGTAATCCACCCGGACTTCAACCGGGCCGACCGAGTCGGTGCACGTTACGGAGACGGCGTCACGGATCGAGCCTGTGAATTTCGGACCGACACTGGCGTCGGCCAACGGATACTTGCCGTCCTGAACCTGCAGATAGTAGTCGAACGCCGCAGCCTTCGTAGGCGTACCGGTGATCTTGAACGTCGGGCCGTCGGCTGAGCCCGTCAGGCCATCCGGCAGTTTCCCGGTCACCAGCCACGTGTATGGAGCCAAACCGTCTGAAACCTTGCAGGTATTGGAATACGCAATCCCGACTTGGGTGGGCTTGGCCTCGGAGTCACAAGTGACAGTGGCATTCGGGGCAACGCTAAGCGCCAAGGTGAGATCCGCGGTCTGCGGCTTGCCCACGGCGTTGTCAACCACGTGCACGACGGGCGCGAACGTACCGGAGGCTGTAGGCAGGGACCGAATCGTCGTCGCACCCGTCGGCGAGGTTACGAACAAAGCAGTGGTGCCGCTCGAAGTTCCGTTGACAACCGAGAATGTGTAAGGCGTCTGACCGCCACTGGCAAGACAGTCCGTCGAAGCACCTACGCCAACCTCGGTTACGAATGAGGGATTCGTGCAGGTTAGCGAGACGGAGTCCAGGATCTTGCCGGTATAGACGGCGGAGAGCGCAGAAATTGGAGACTGTGGAGAGGCCGTACCGGCTGAATTCACGGCGCTATCGGTGACGCGAACTTGGTAGCTGTATGTTTGCTGCGGGGTTAACGGCGTGCCTGTAACCGAAATACTGCCGCCCGTGGTTGCGGAGAGCGTAATTCCCGTAGGCAAGGCACCCACAGTGTCCCAAATATAGTCCGCTGTGCCGCCCGTCACCTTGCAGGCCGAGGAGTACGCCACATTGACCTGCGTTGGTCCACCCGCTGGCGGCGTACCGGTGGTAGTGCACGTGATTACAGGAGCCGCCGCGACGGTACCCGTGAACACCACGGGCGCACTCGTTTGTTTGTTGAAGGCCGCGGCCGGGGGAATTTCCCCGCTCACGGCGTTATCCGTCGCTTGTATTTGGAAATTGCCCGTCCCGGCGGCTGTGGGCAGGCCCGAGACCGTCGCAGTTAGCCCGCCAACTGCCGGCGTGAGCACCAAGCCCGCCGGAAGCGCACCGGTAGTCCAAGTGTAGCCGCTGCCAGGAGTGCCGCCCGCCGCAGTGCAGGTGGTGGAAAAGGAGACGCCCACTTCCGTTGGCCCTGCCGTGGGATCGTTTGGCCCCCGTGTCCGAGTACAGGTAACCGTCGGAGTGGGTACGATTGTGCTCGCAAATGTTACCGGGGTCGTCAATTGCGGCAGTGTGGCGGTATCGGCAGCCCTCACAGCATATGAGAATGCACCCGCAACTGTCGGCGTTCCGGAGATCACAACGGTATTCTGGCCCGTGCCGGTCGGCGTGCCCAAACTGAGACCGGAAGGCAGCGAACCGCTGCTGATGCTCCACGTGTAAGAACTGTTGCCCCCGGCTGCGGTACATTTCGTCGAGTAGAAAACATTCACCTCGGTCGGTGTCGCAGTATTGGTGCAACTCATGGTCGGCGAGGCTAGAATGCCAACGACGCTGCTGAAGGCTTGCGGCGTAGTCGACGTCTGGGGATCCGGTGCGCCAGCGGAGTTGGCTGCACTATCCGTTACTTGCACCGTGTAGTTGTAGGAAGCCGACGCGGTTGTAGGTATCCCGGTGATGGTTGTTGTGGTTCCAGTGGTCGAACTAAAGTCGATGCCGGCCGGGAATGTTCCAGCGCTCCTGGACCACGTATATGCTCCCGTGCCCAAAGCTGCCGTGCACGTTGCTGTATACGGAACTCCAATTTCCACCGGACCGCTTGTGGGGGTGCACGACAGCGTGGGCCTCGCCACCACCACACCGGTAAAGCTCTGCTTGCCGAATTGCGCGGGCGTCGACGTGTCCGTTGCGACGATGTCGAAGTCGACGACACCCGCCGTCGTCGGGCGACCGGACACAACCACGGTGTTATTGCCGGTTCCAGTGGCCGTGCCAACCGTGACGCCCGCCGGGGCACGAGGCGCAGTCCAAACATAGGTTCCGTTTCCACGCGTTGCCGTGCAAGTCGTGCTGAACAGCACGTTGACTTCGGTCGGCGCGGTCGTCACGGTGCAACTCACTGCGGGGACGTCAATGATGGTACCGGTGAATGGCACCTCCGCAGTCAACTGGGGAGTCGAAGCCGTATCCGCAGCCCGCACCTTGAAGCTGAAGGCACCAGCAACGGTCGGTGTCCCGGAAACCGTAAACGTGCTGCCCGTTGTAGCCCCCTGCGTCAATCCGGATGGCAGCGATCCGGTGCTGATGCTCCAAGTGTAGGAACTGTTGCCGCCAGTTGCGGTACAAGTGCTCGAAAAGAAAATTCCGACTTCGGTGGGTCCCGTAGTGTTGGTGCAACTCATGGTCGGCAACGCCAGAATCGTGCCGCTGTAGGCTTGGGGCGTGGTCGAGGCCTGCTTGTCCGCCGCGCCCAGGGAATCGACAGCGCTATCGGTTACTTGCACCGTGTAGTTGTACAAGGCGGTAGCCGTCGTTGGTATCCCGGTGATGGTTGTTGTGGTTCCAGTGGTGGAACTGAAGTCAATCCCGGCCGGGAATGTTCCCGCGCTCCGAGACCAAGTATAGGCTCCCGTGCCCAAAGCAGCCGTGCACGTCGCCGTATACGGAACGCCAATTTCCACCGGGCCGCTCGTCGGAGTGCAGGATAGAGTGGGCCGCGCAACCACGACACCCGTAAAATTCTGCTGGCCGAATTGCGCAGGCGTCGCGGTGTCTGTTGCAACAATGTTGAAGTTCACCACGCCCGCGGCGGCCGGTCGCCCGGACACCACCACCGTGTTGTTTCCTGTGCCTGTGGCCGTGCCAACGGTAATCGCGGAGGGGGCGCCCGGCGCAGTCCAGACATATGAGCCGTTTCCGCCCGAGGCCGTGCAAGTAGTGCTGAACAGAACGTTGACTTCGGTCGGCGCGGTCGCGGGCGTGCAAGTAACTGTCGGAACCGCAGTGATGGTCCCGGCGATCGTTACAGCCGTGGTCAACTGCGGGGTCGAAGCCGTATCCGCAGCGCGTACCGCGAAGCTGAATGCGCCTGCAACGGTCGGCGTCCCCGAGATAACTACGGTTTTATTTCCCGTGCCCGTCGGTGCTCCCAATGTCAATCCCGATGGAAGTGAGCCCGCGCTGATGCTCCAAGTGTAGGAACTGTTGCCCAAGGATGCGGTACAGGTGGTGGAATAAGGTATCCCCACTTCGGTCGGTCCCGTGGTGGGCGTGCAACTCATGGTCGGCTGGGCAAGAATCCCACCGGAGTAGGCTTGGGGCGTGGTCGATGCCTGATTGTCCGCCGTACCGAGCGAGTCCACCGCGCTATCCGTCACTTGAACGGTATAGGCATAGGTCGGCGCGGCCGTAGTCGGCGTCCCGGTGATCGTCGTGGTGGTTCCAGTGGTCGAACTAAAGTCGATGCCGGCCGGGAATGTTCCAGCGCTCCTGGACCACGTATAGGTTCCCGCGCCCAAAGCCGCCGTGCAAGTTGCCGTATACGGAACCCCTATTTCCACAGGGCCGCTCGTCGGAGTGCAGGACAGTGTGGGCCGCGCGACAACGACTCCCGTAAAGTTCTGCTGGCCCGATTGCGCTGGCGTCGCCGTATCCGTGGCGACAATGTTGAAATTAACCGCCCCCGCAGTCGTCGGCCGACCCGAAACAATCACGGTGTTATTGCCCGTGCCGGACGCCGTACCTACGGTGATGCCGGCAGGTGCGCTAGGCGCAGTCCAGACATAGGACCCGTTTCCGCCCGTCGCCGTGCAAGTAGTGCTGAACAGCACGTTGACTTCGGTCGGTGCGGTCGCCGGGGTGCAAGTAACTGTCGGAATCGCAGTGATGGTCCCGGCGATCGTTACAGCCGTTGTCAACTGCGGGGTTGAAGCCGTATCCGCCGCGCGTACAGAGAAGCTGAACGCGCCTGCAACGGTCGGCGTCCCCGAGATAACTACGGTCTTATTGCCCGTGCCCGTCGGTGCTCCCAATGTCAATCCCGATGGAAGCGAGCCCGCGCTGATGCTCCAAGTGTAGGAACTGTTGCCCAAGGATGCGGTACAGGTGGTCGAATAAGGTATCCCCACTTCGGTCGGTCCCGTGGTGGGCGTGCAGCTCATGGTGGGCGAAGCAAGAATCGTACCCGAGAATGCCTGCGGTGCCGTGGAGGTTTGATTGTCAGCCGCGCCAGCTGAGTTGACAGCAGAATCCGTGACTTGGACCGTGTAGGCAAACGCCCCGGACGTCGTCGGAGTCCCGGTAATCGTTGTCGTCGTGCCCGTTGTCGAACTAAACGCAACCCCGGTCGGGAACGCACCCGCGCTCACGGACCAGGTATATGGTCCCGCCCCCGACGCGGCAGTGCAATTTGCGGTGTAGGGAACCCCCACCTCCACCGGACCGCTCGTAGGTACGCAGGACACCGTGGGCCGCCCAATCACAGAGCCGCTAAAGTTTTGCTGGCCGAATTGTGCCGGCGTCGCCGTATCCGTGGCGACGATATTGAAATTCACCGCTCCCGCGGTCGTCGGCCGGCCGGACACAACCACGGTGTTGTTGCCTGTTCCCGATGGCGTACCCACAGTGACGCCCGCAGGGGCGCTAGGCGCAGTCCAAACATACGACCCGTTTCCGCCCGTTGCCGTGCAGGTCGTGCTGAATAACACGTTGACTTCCGTCGGTGCGGTCGCCGGCGCGCAACTCACGGAGGGGGCACCAATAATCGTGGGATTGAAACTCGCCGTGGCCGACTGCGGAGTCGATGCCGTGTCCGTAGCCCGGATCCCGTACGAGTACGTGCCTGCGGTTGTCGGGGTGCCGGAGAAAACAATCGTGTTGTTCCCCGTACCGGACGCCACACCCAAGCTCAAACCAGGGGGAACCGTCCCGGTAGTCGTCCACGAATAAGCCAAGCTGCCATTGGACGCGGTGCAGGTTGTCGAATATGGGATATTGACTTCCACTGGCCCCGTGTTCGGCACGCACGAGACCGTGGGCAAAGCAGCGGTCGTCCCCGAAACTGGCAGGCTGCCGCTCTGCGGCACAGACGTACCAACAGCATTGACCGCGCTGTCGGTCACCGTAACCGTATAGGCATAGGCCCCGGAGGTTGTGGGACTTCCAGTCAGAGTGCGAGTGGCACCGGATCCCGGGATCCCCGTGATTCCAGTCGGCAGCGCACCGGAACTGATGGTCCAGGTATACGGCGCGGTCCCACCCGATACCGAACACCCCGAGGAGTAGGGCACGTTGACTTCAACCGGGCCACTGCTGGGGGAACAGGTAACCACGGGCGCGGCGGTGATGGAACCCGCATAGGACTGGGTGTAGGTTTGGATGGGATTGCTGCTGTCCGCAACCCTTACCGAGTAGCCGAATCCGCCCGCACTCGTGGGAGTGCCGGAGATCGTGACGCTGGCACCGGTAGCCGAACTGAGGCCGAGGCCGCTGGGCAGACTGCCCGTTGAAATACTCCAATTGTAGGGAGATGTCGAATTGGACGCGGTGCAAGTCGCCGTATAGAAGACCCCAACCTCGGTCGGACCCGCGGCGGGAAGACAGGACGCCGTCAATCCAGCAACG
>CAIYDY010000189.1 GCA_903925015.1 uncultured Acidobacteriia bacterium | reverse complement strand
GCGCTGGCGGCGTTGCCCGCCGAGGGGATCGCTAGGCGGTTCAGGCCGAGTTCGACGCACATCGAGACGGCGCAGGACAGGCCACGCGCCTTGAACGAACCGGTCGGGTTGAGTCCTTCGTCCTTGATCAGCAGGTCGGCGGCTCCGATTCGGGCTCCGGTGCGCTTGGCCGGCAGGACGGGGGTCATGCCTTCGCCGAGGGTGACGATGTTGGCGGCGTCGGTGACGGGAAGCACAGGCGAATAGCGCCACATGGAGTTGGGGGACGCAGCCAAGTCATTGCGATTCCATGCTTCGCGGACCGCGTCCAGATCGTAGCGCACCAGCAGGGGAGAGCCGCACTCGCAGAGATTCCAAGCGTTACCGGCGGCGTAGGTTTTGTTGCACACACTGCATTCGAGGCGCGTCACATAGGAGTGGGGCATGTTGGTCTAGGATTGTAAAAGGTTTGTTGTTGCGAATTCTTCATATTACCGGCATGGCGCTGCTGCTCTCGACAGGAGCGGCCGGCGCGCGCGAGATTGCGGTGTTGCGGACGGGTGCGACCTTGTCCATCGACAGGCATGAAGTCTCGGGGGGCAAGGTCCGGTTGTTTTCCGAGGGCGGCTTTGTGGAGATGCCGGAAAACCTCGTGGAGCGCATTGATGTGCGGGTGGAGGATCCGGCGGTGCCCCTTCCCGCCAAGGTTGAAGTGCAGGTGCCCGTGGCTGTTCCGGCCCAATCGGCAGCGGTTTCCGATCCGCACGCATTGGCGGAGCTTGCCGCGAGGAAATTCGGACTCCCGGAATTGTTTGTCCAGAGCGTGATGAAAGCGGAATCCAGCTTCCGCCCCGGAGCTGTTTCGGCGAAAGGCGCATTGGGCTTAATGCAGCTGATGCCCGGCACGGCCCGCGAACTCGGTGTCGATCCGACGAGGCCGCAGGAGAACGCCGAGGGCGGTGCGAAGTATCTGCGGGAGTTGCTGGCCAAGTACGAGAACGAGCCTGACCAGGTAGTGCTTGCGCTTGCGGCCTACAATGCCGGGCCCGGCGCGGTTGAGCGCTACCACGGGGTTCCGCCGTATGCTGAAACGCGGCAGTACATTGTCCGCGTTCTCAGGGAGTGGGAGCGCAGCAAGACCCGTTAGAGTGCGGCCGGAAGTTCGCCCGGGCACATCCCCTTGAAGTACTGGCAGCGCTGGCACTTGGGGCCCGGTTTCATTTCGAATTCCTGCCAATCCTGGGCGTCGCGAAGCTGGCGAATCAAGCTTGCGGCTTGGTCCAACTTGGCATCGTCGAGGCGAACTTTCCAAATCACATTTGGGCGTAGGAAGTGCAGGTAGCCCCACTCCGGCCGTTTCCCCAAGGCTTTCTGGAGGGCCAAGGCATAGGTTGCCAACTGGGTTTCGTACTCGGCGGCCCGTTCGGGCACGTCCTTGGCGGAAAGGGTGTCGGTCTTGTAGTCAACCACCGCCAGCCCTTCGGCATCCTCAAACCATAGATCGATGCTGCCGCGCACCATGGAGTCCTCGAGTTCCGCGATGAACTCCCATTCCCGCTCGACAATTGTCGCGGTGCTGGCGCGGCGTCCCAGATCCCCTTGGCGGAAAACGTCGGCCAATGCCAGTACTGCCGGATGGTAGTCGCCGGGTTTTCCCGCCAACGCCTCGTGCACGGACGAGCCAAGCTCGGCGGCTCCGGCGTCCTCGGGTTCGGCTCCTTTGGGTTCCGATACTTCGGGATCGAAACGCACCCTACGACCGCCCTGGGCACCCAGATAGCGCTGCAAGTAGTACTTCCGGGGGCAGTTTCCGAAAACCGTCAGTGAGGTGACGTTCACGCTGGAATCGTGCTGGCTTCGCAGCACGGGGCGGGGAACCACTTCCAGTTCGACTGGTTCGCGCAACCGGACCGCGGCGCCGACCAAGTCGGGCGCGTCGGTATCCAGATCATTTATCTTCCAGGGAAACGCACACCGTTCCACCATCCTGGCCCAGTGGGCGGTGGCGCGATCATTGCGGGAATAGGAGAGGATCAGGCGCTCCTCGGCCCGGGTCATGGCGACGTAGAGCAAACGGTTGCCCTCGTCGCGTTCGCGCGCTTTCAGGCGTTCGCTGTTGGCGTGGGCCCAGGAGTCCTTCAGGCCGTCGGCATTGGGTTTGTCCGAGCTGGGGTCCTTCCAACGAATGCCGAGGCCGACCTCCGGGGTGAAGGTAACGGGGGCTGAACTCCGCTGGGGCCCCTTTTCCATCGCAGCCACAATCGTGACCGGGAACTCCAAACCCTTGGCGGCGTGGGTGGTCATGACTTGGACGCGGTTGCCTTGGTCGTCGTCCGACAGCTCGGCTTCGGCGCTGGCGGCGCCTTCGATGCTCTTCAGGTCGTGCAGGAAAGCATCCAGCGTCCGGTTGCCTCCCCGCAGCCGCGCCAGATGGAGGAATGCCTCGACATTTTCGCCGGTGGTGGAACCGGGCTCCCAGAGGAATCCGCAATCATCCAGAGCGCGGCTGATCAGGACATCGAGGGAAACAAGTCCGACCATGGAGCGCCATCGGCGTAGTCCCGCTTCAAATCGCCCCAATTTGGCCGCGTCGTCATCCGAGAATGTTCCCGAATAGCCCGCGCCGATGGTGCGGGCGCGCACCAGTCCTTCGTCGCTCAAGCCGACAAGGCGGGAACGCAGGAGGGTCGCTTTCGAGATCCAGTCCTGCGGATTGGCGATGGTGCCGAGGAGCGCGGCGATGTCCAAACCCTCCCTCGAAACGACGAAGGACTCCCGGCGGCCGCAGACATAGGGGACTCCCGCGATATCGAAGGCCTCCAGAATTGGGCCCATCGAGTCACCGTTTCGGCATAGGACGGCGAAGTCGCGGAAACTGTAGCCTTCGGACGCTAGGTCCAGCACTCGGCGCGCGATCCAGCCAGCTTCGCGGATGGAACCCTGTTCCCGGTCTTCGTGGAACACCTTGAGGACTTCCACGACAGGCTCCAGCGTGTCGTCAAATTCGCGCCCGGCCACCAATTCCCGCGGCTCGATGCCCGGTTCGGTGTTCAGGAGATTTTCGACGCAGCGCAGTATTTCCACCCGGCTGCGGAAGTTGTGCAGGAGCTCGGTCGAATGCTTGCCGGTTTCCCGGATGTGCTTGCGGTAGGCGTGGAAGATTTCCGGCCGTGCATGGCGGAAGCCGTAAATCGACTGGTTGACGTCGCCGACCGCGAAGAACACGTCCTCGTTGCGGATCAGCTGAATCAGTTCGGCCTGCTGCTCGTTGATGTCCTGGAATTCATCAAGGAGGATTTGCCGGAACTGTTGGCGGACGCGGTCGCGCACGGTGTCGGTTCGGAGTGCTCCGATGGCGCAGCGTTCCAAGTCATTGAAATCAAGGGCCCCGATTTCGGCCTTGCGCGCGCCGTACAGAATTTCGTATCGCTCCATCACATCGAAAATCGCGGCTCGAAAGGGTTCCGTGTATTTGCCGACGACGCTGGACTCCGCTTCCGGCAGCAAGCCCTTGAACGTTTCCAGCTCGGTATGGAGCGCGGCGGGTACCTTGCCGAGGTGCAGTACCTTTTCGCGGAGTGCGCCGATGGTGGAGGCAAAGCCCTGGGCGGTTTCGAGCCGTTCGGCCCATGCCGCGAGGTCTTCGGCCTGCTTGATCCGGACCTTCGTAAGCTCGCTGGCGGGGGGCCAGCGCTTCAGGATGCCGCGAAGCCGCCAGATGGCCCACTCGAGGGTCGTGATCTGCGGCGGTTGCATGGTGCGGACATCGGCGACACTTTTGCCTGACGAGCGGATCGCATCCCAGCAACTCCGGAGGTCCCCGGCGACATCGGCCCGCTGGAGGGCCGCAATCAAGTCGAGGGCCAAGTCGCGGTCCTGCTCCACCAGTTCGTCGAGGGCCCGGTGCATGCATTCGTACTGGAGCAGTTCGGATTCCCGGGCATCCAAAACAGTGAAGCGGGGGTCAATTCCGGCCGCGATGGCATTTTCGCGCAGGAATCGGGCGCAGAATCCGTGGATTGTGGACACCCAGGCCGATTCCAGTTCGCGTTTCCGGAACGGATCGTGCTGGAACTTGTCCCGGAGCTTGGCCTTCATGTTGGCCGCAGCCTTTTCTGTGAAGGTGATGGCGAGGATTTCGCGGACGTCGAGGTGGTGGACCTCAATCAATTCGCGGAAGCGCTCGACAAGAACGGTGGTTTTACCGGAGCCGGGTCCAGCCACGACACAGGCGTCCATGCGCCGATACTCGATAGCGGATTCCTGTTCGGGGGTAAAACGGACTTTGGAGCTAGTCGACATGAACGCCTCCAATGGTCATCACAAGTGCCGCCGTTTGTTCCACATGGCAAGTATTCTTAAAGTCGCACCAGACGCACTGGGCGGTGTCTGTGGGCACGGGCTTGACGTTGCCCGAGAGAAAGGTTCCGAGATACCCCGAAGCGCGCTCCCTGGCATCGTCGACCCAACGCTCGGGCATGGGTTTCAGTGAAAGATCCACGCCCGGCACTTCGCCCCAGCCGAAACGCTTGTCTTCCCGGACGGCGACGTACATCATTGCGATTGTATTGAGGCCGAACTGCTCGCGGGCGGCCAGGGCGTACAAAGGGCCTTGTAGCTTGGTTGGACTTTCGATAAACCCCTCGATGCGTCCGGAGCGCCCGCTCTTGTAGTCGATGATGACGCAATCGCCGCCACCCATGAGGTCGATTCGGTCGGCACGTCCCGTCACGGTGATGCCTTGGGGGAAGGGGACGCTCAACTCGACCTCGACTTCGGAGGATTCCGGTGTCCAGAGGTCTTCCGTCGCGACGCGCTTGGCGATTTCGCGGAATTCGATCCGTTTCAGCTCCAGCTGGTAGCCGGGGGGAAGGTGCTTCTCCCGGCAGGCCTTATCAAAGGCCTGTTCGAAAAGTTCGACGAAATCGGTGGTGCGCCCTGCCCGGAGCCATTCCTCCAAGGCTTCATGGAGGATCAGGCCGGTGATTTTTGGTTGCAGGCGGGCTTCGGGGCGTTCCGGGCGTCCTCTGAGGCGCAGGGTTCGGGATGCGAGGAACTTGAACCGGCACTGGGCCAAGTCTTCGATTGCCGTCATGCTGACGGTTCGGTGCTGTGCGGTGATGGCGGCAAGCAGATCGGGGGACTCGATGCGTCCGGCCAATCCCATGGTTTCAACGGTCACCTTGGCGAGAGGCTGGCAAGGAACCGCCGGGGTTGGTGCTTCCAGATCTTTCAGGAACTGGGAAGATTCCACGGTTTTCGCGGTGCCGTCGCGCTGGGGGTAGGTCAGGACGAGCGAATCACGTGCCCGTGTGCGCAGGAGCTCCCAGAGATAGGTCTCCTCTGCATCCCGTTCGACAGCGCGGCGAACCTTGATGCCGGATTTCCAAAGAACATCGAGCTCGGCGTCCGTGAAGATGGCGTTGGCCGGGGCCCGCCGTGGGAAATCGCGGTTGGTCATGCCGCAGACGAACAGGTGGGCGATGTCCCACTGCCGGGCTTCCAGAACCGGCATGACATGGACGGCATCGCGGCGGTCGTCGGGCGTGTGGACCATCGTGGCATCGAGTGCACCTTGGCACCTGCCCCAGAACTCGGCGAGGGTTATGGGAATATTGGCGGCGGCATTCCAGAACGGCACCACCGATTCCACCGTCTCCACCCATGCCCGCAGTCCCGCCGAGCGGCTTCTGGCGGCCTCCACGGCATCCCAATTCCCGGGCTGCGGTTCGGTCCGGCCAGGCCGGAATAGTTTCTCCGCCATATCCTCCAAGCGGAGCGCCCAAGCGGCAGGTGTGGTGGTTTCGCTAGCCCAGGTTTCGACCGCAAGGCACTCGGCAATGCGGTCTTTGAACCAACCTGAATCGCCCGCTAGTCGGATCAGGTTGTCGGTGCCGCAGCCGGGCATCGCCTCGCGCACCCGAAACTCAAAGCGGTCGAACTCCCAACTGTTGCCCCAGCCCGGATGGGCGCGGAGGGCTTGGATCGCTGCGGAAAAGTCCCAGCCGTTCGATGCGCACTGCACCAGGCCGCCGAGAAAAGTAGCGGCGGGATGGCCGCGAAGCGGTGAACCGAAATGGTAGCGGGCGGGAATGCCGAACCTGTCGAAGGTTCCACGGAGCAGATCGAGGTAGGCTGCGGTATCGCGCAGAGCCACCCCGACCTCCCGGAATTCGCCACCGTCGCGCCTTAGCGCAAGAATCCGGCGTGCAATTTCATCCGCCTCCCGTTCGACCCCTGAGGCCGCGACGATTTCCGTGGGGGCGCGGCGGCTCCGGCCCGGCAGGAGGCGATCCTCGGCGCGAAGGGTCAATGCCAGTTTGCGGATTTCGTCGGCTGCGGGTGAATCCGTGATGGTGACGGTTAGATCGCATGTCCTGGCCAAGGATGCCACCAATTGCAGCTCCAAAGGACTGAATGTGGCAAATCCATCCATCCAGACCTTTTTCCGTTCCGCGTTGTCGACCGCGGCGCGGATGACGCCTGCCCGCATTTCAAAACCCCGTGCCCGGACCTCGGTTTCCACGGTGCGCCAGATGCGTTCGAAAGCCTTTCCGTTTGCGCCCAGTTTGCGGATGGCCTTGAGTGAGTCGGGAGTCGCCCCGGAGTTGTCGAGGAGGCCGATGGTTTCCTCCACGGTCGCAGCCATGCCTTCGGTACCGGCCACGGCGCCGAATTCGGGTAACCGCGCGAGGACGTCGCGCACAATAACGCGGAGCAGGGAATCGGAAACTTGAATCACGCCGTTTGCGCGCTCAGCCACAAAACGGCTCAGGGAAACGACCGCATTGGGTGGAAATACCACGCCATCGCGTGCCAGTTCGTGCTGGAAATGTCGCACCAAGGTGGCGGTCGGCACCACCAGGTGTGCCGACGTCCTGTCGTTCCGTATCGCATGCTTGAACTCGCTGAGCACTTGCGCCGTCTTGCCGCTGCCGGCGCGTCCCCGGATCAGTCGCATCGTACGTCCCTTGATAACAGCCAGCCCCGGCGGAAGGCGAACAAAAGGAGAACGTTGAGCCGCATTCCTTTACCCTACCAGCCTTGCCGCGATGGACCAACCTGTATCCTGATTGTTTCCGGTGCGGCCAACTTTTATCATTTCATTTGACTGCGAAGGCAAGTGGGGCCATGCCGATCGGCTGTCGCCAAATATCCGCGGCATTCTGCGGACTGGCCCCTTGAGCGCCATCTTCCACAGGAGTGTCAGCCTGTTGGATTCGTTCGAGTTGCCGGGGACATTTTCGTTTGTCGGGGCATTCACGCTGCATGCCGACCAATATCTGAGCTACATTCGCGTCATCCGCGCGACGCCGTGTGCTGACGACTTTTTTGCCGACGTGGCCCGGTCGGAACTGGATGGCTGGTTTTGTCCGGAAATGTTGGCTGAGGTTCCCGTGGGCGGGCGGCACGAGCTGGCTTCGCATTCCTTCACACACCTGCAGTTCGACGAGGTTCCTGCGGAAGCTGCGGAACTGGAGCTGGCGGCAAGCGTGGCGTTGGCGCAGTCGCAAGGTTGGAGCCCCAAGTCGTTTATTTTTCCGAAGAATCGCGCCGGGCATCTGGACCTATTGGCCCGCCACGGCTTCACGTCCTACCGGGGTCGGCGAAACTTCACGTTTGGTCGTGCGGGTTCGCTTGCGTCGGAGTTCAATCTTTTGGAACGTGCCGACCCACATCCGACCAAGGCGGGCGCGCCGTTGGAGATTCCGTGCGGCCACTTCCTGAACTGGCCGCACGGGTTGCGATTGGCGGTTCCCCCGGACGTGACGGTGAAGCGCTGGTGCCACATTTTGGACGACGCGATCCGGCACAACCGGGTAGCCCATTGCTGGCTACAGCCCCACAATTTGCTGAACGGACGCGGCCAATTCGAACTGATGGAGAGGGTGCTGCGCGAGGTGCGGATTCGTGTGGATGCCGGGCTCATCGAACCGATGACGCAGGAGGCCTACGCGCGGGCGGCCTTGGCCGAACTCACTTCATAAACCCGCTCATGCCTGCGCCTAGGGCGCACAGCGCATCATTCCTCGGGTCGTCGAGGGCGAGCAGCCGGCGTCCGAGGTGGCTCATCCGGGCCTGAACTTCGGGCCGCACCCACTTCTTCTGGTACTGCTGCTGGGGTTTGTCGGAGCGCGTGTAGTAGACGTGCATGGCGCGGCGCTGGCGGTCTGTGAAGTTTTCCGTCCCGCCGTGCCACATGTGGGCGTTCATTACCACCACGGTGCCGGCCTTTCCGGTTACCAGCAGTTCCGATTCGGGTTTTTCGCCCGGTTCCGGCTTCCGGCCCCAACGGTGGGAGCCTGGTACAAGCCTCAGCGCGCCGTTGTGTTCGGTGAAATCGTCCAGCATCCAGACGGAGTTGCAGACCGAGTTGCCCCGTTCGTCGGGTAGGGCACCTGAATCGACGTGAAGGGGTTGTGCGCTCCCGTTGTGCGGGTTGGCCGAGCGGATGTTCAGGCTGCTGAGCTTGAAATCGGGTCCCAGAACGATGCCGACCGCTTCCAGGACTTCGGGCGCTTGTATGACTTGTTCAAAAAGTTCGCCTTTGTCGACCATGTTGGCGAGGCGTCTGGCACCGGGCTCGGACTTGAATTCCGAGCCCGCGTTTTCACCTTCGATTGCGAACAATTCCTCGATGCGGGTATTGAAGGCTGCAACTTGGCTTTCGGTGAGGAACCCCGGGAACACTACATAGCCTTGTTCGACCAATTCTTGTTCGACCAATTCTTGTTCGACCAATTCTGTCATCATCTCGTGACCATCATAATCCGGGGCTCCGTGCTATCGTTTTTCCTTGATGCCCGCTTCGCCAACCGCCAACAATCTTGAATATGCGATCGGACTGGATCTGGGCGGAACCAACCTCCGGGCCGCCGCCATTGACCGTTCCGGCACCATCCTGGGCAGGACATCCGGAAAGACCCAGTACCACGAGGGTCGGGAGGCGATCATGTCCGACATGGTCTCCTCGATTTCGCACCTCAGGGATCAGTTCGGCGTCGAGAATCTGGCCGGAATCGGCATCGGGGTTCCCGGATTCATCTCGTTGAAAGAGGGGATTATCCGCAACTCGAACAATATTTCCACGCTGGAGAATTTTCCAATTCGGGACGAGCTCTCGGCGCGATTGAAGACGCAGGTGATTCTAGAGAACGACGCCAACGCGGCGGCTCTCGGCGAAAAGTGGATGGGGGCTGGCCGGGATGTTGAGGACCTGGTGATGCTGACGTTGGGCACCGGGATCGGCGGCGGGATTATTTCCAACGGGCGTGTAGTGCACGGGGCGCATGGGATGGCGGGGGAGCTGGGCCATATTTCAGTGGTTCCGAACGGGAATCCATGCGCGTGTGGCAACCGGGGTTGCGTGGAAAAGCACGCTTCGGCGACTGCGATCACCGGGATGGCGAGGATGATCGGGTTGGGCGACCTAACTTCGAGCGAAGTCTACGAACTGGCGGCTGCGGGGAACGAACGGGCACTGATGGTGTTCCATACGATGGGCGAGTCTTTGGGTAGCCTGTTGGGGATCCTGGTGAATGTGTTCAATTTCCCGTTGTTTTTGATCGCCGGTGGCGTGATCGCGGGTTGGGATATGTTCGAACCGGCAATGATGGCCGAGGCCAAGCGGCGTTCGTTCACGTTGCGGACCACCGACACGCGGGTGGAACGGGCCCAGCTAGGGAATTTGGCCGGGCTATACGGGGCGGCTTATCTGCCTTGGTGCCAGTAGGGTCACCGAATTCCTGGGACCAAGTAGCCTGAATCAGCCAGAATCCTTCGTCCCCCGCCTTGCAGCAGGAACTTTCTGAATTCCCGGGCCGATTCCATGTTCGCAGCGCTTGCCGGAATCGCCAGTTCCTGGTCCAAACGGTGGTGCAATCTTGCGTCTATCTGCAGCGTGGTTCCCAATGCGTTCCGGGCGAGGGAAAAGGCCGTAAATACGGCATCGGCGTTGCCGGAGACTCCATACTGCTGGACCATGCTCACGTTCGGCGCATAAACCATTTTTGGCTTGACTGCTTCCCAAATCCCGACCTTGCGCATCGCCTCAACCGCAGCTAGGCCGTATGGAGCCAATTCGGGTTTGGCGGCGGCGACGATCTGTACGTCCGCCTTGGCAAGGTCCTCGATCCTGCCGATTTTGGCGCGCGACGAGGACGGGATCCACAGGGCGAGGATTCCAGTCGCGTATACGGCCCTCGAACCGGTTGCCAACATGCCGCGCCGATCCAAATCCGCAATGTGGCTTGTGTCTGCGGCGGCGAATAGATCTATTGGTGCCCGCTCGGCAATTTGCTGGGCCAGTTGGGCTGTGGAGCCAAAGCTGAATACTGGGTGGATGCCGGTTGCGCTCTCAAATGCCGGGCCGATTGTTTGAAAAACAGCTGTGAGGTTTGAGGCCGCGCCCACGACGAGCTCCCTGCGGGATGCTGTCCATCCGATGGCAGGTAGTGCGGAAAGCGCGGACCCAAGCACCCGACGTCGTGTAAACAGGACCATGTATGCTTTTGAGCATAACGCGGCCTTAGCCGCCCGCTATCCGAAGTATTCGGCGGCCTTCGCCTTCAAGAACTTGATGCCGTCGTAGGCGATCCGGTCCGGGCTGGACTCGATATCTCGCCAGATGGACGCGGCGGCGCTGATTTCTCCCAAGGCGAAGCCGAAGCTTTCGATGGTGAGCCAGCCGTCATACTGGATGTCGCGGAGGGCACCGAAGACCTCGTCCCACTCGATGTGGCCGTTTCCGGGGGTTCCGCGGTCGTTTTCGCAGGTGTGGACGTGCTTCAGGTGCGGCGCGACGGTCCGATAGCCTTGGGCGATGTTCTTTTCCTCGATATTGGCGTGGAAGGTGTCGAACAGGACGCCAACGTTGGGATGCCCAATCTCGTCGCAGAGTTGTACCGAGTCGGCAGCGGTGTTGAGGAAGAATGTCTCGAATCGGTTCAGCGGCTCGATGGCGATGGTGACATCGTGGGCTTCCAGCGTACTGGTCAGCGAGTGGTAGCCTTCGACAGCCCATTTCCATTCGTCCGCATTCCGGCGGCGACCGGGCAGATAGCCAACGGGGCTGTAGAGCGGTCCGGCCATGGTTTTCGCGCCGGCTTCGGCGGCACAGGCAATGGCGTCGCGCATGTGTGCCTGGGTCTTCCGGCGGACATCGGCGTCGGCATCGATGAGGCTCAAACCGTTTACCAGGACGGAACAGATGGTGCACTCGAGACCGAGTGCCTCGGTGTCGCGCCGGATATGGGCGGCTTGGAATTGCTCGGGGCGAAAGAGCGATACCTCGACTCCGTCAAAACCAGCCTCCCGGATGGATGGCAGAACTGCTTGAACCGCAGGGCCGTAGGTGGCGGCCCATATGAATGTGTTTACGCCGAATTTCATGTCCGAACATGAGCGTATCGTGTCCCGAGGGACGGCGCAACATGCGCCATGTGTAACCCAAGATGCGGCGGGCTGGAATTGCCGCGTGCATGCTGATAAAATTCGGTGGGTATGTCTACAGATCGCAAACTACGGATGGGTATGGTCGGGGGCGGACAGGGCTCCTTCATCGGGGCGGTGCACCGCATCGCGATGGCTTTGGACCAGCAGGTGGAATTGTGCGCGGGCGTATTCTCGCGTGACGCGGCGAATTCGCGCGCCACCGGCGAGAAGCTGCACGTCGACCCCTCCCGCGTTTACACGAGTTACGAGGAGATGGCCGCTGCCGAAGCAGCGCTCCCGGCCGACCAGCGGATCGACTTCGTGAGCATCGTGACGCCGAACAACGCGCACTTTGGCCCTTCGAAGGCATTTTTGGAAGCCGGGTTCCACGTTGTTTGCGACAAGCCGATGACGTTGACCTTGGACGAGGCGAAGGAGTTGGTCGGCGTGGTGGAACGTTCCGGCATGGTCTACGCGTTGACCCACAACTACACCGGTTACCCGCTGGTGCGGCACGCGCGGCACATGTTCCGGTCCGGCCACATGGGCACGGTCCGCAAGGTTTTGGTGGAATATTTGCAGGATTGGTTGATGGAGCCGCAGGAAAAGCTGGGTTCCAAGCAGGCCTCGTGGCGGACCAACCCGGCCGAATCCGGGATCGGCGGCGCGCTGGGCGACATCGGGACCCACGCCATGAATCTCATGGAGTACATCACGGGAGACCCGGTGACCTCGATTTGCGCCGACAAGAGCATTTTCCTGCCGGACAGGCAGCTCGACGAAGACGTCAACGCGCTGCTGCGCTTCCAGGGCGGCGGCAAGGGCGTCCTCACCGTCAGCCAAGTTGCGACAGGCGAGGAGAATGCGCTGCGCTTGCGTGTTTACGCCTCCGAGGGTGCGATTTCCTGGTGCCAGGAAAATCCCAACGTCCTTGAAGTCTCGCGGCATGGGAAGCCGAAGGAAATCCTGACCCGGGGCCACGCGGAGTACCTGTCCGCCGAGGCAACGGCGGCCACCCGCATTCCCACCGGCCATCCCGAAGGCTATCTGGAAGGTTTCGCCAACGTTTACATGGGAGCGATCGAGGCCATCCGCCGACACATCGCGGGCAACCCAATGAAGACTGCGGAATACAACTTCCCGACCGTTTATGACGGGCTTCGGGGCATGCAGTTCATCTACACTGCCGTGGAATCGGCTGATGCGGGTGCCGCATGGGTGCCGATGCCTTCCACGCCACAGGCAAACTAAGAGGATTTTCAACCATGTCACAAATCAAAGGCCCCGCCATTTTCCTCGCCCAGTTTTTGGGTGACGACGCTCCATACAACAATCTGTCGAACATCACCGAGTGGGTGGAGGACTTCGGCTACATCGGCGTCCAAATCCCTTCCTGGGATAGCCGCGTGATCGATATCAAGCAGGCGGCCGAATCCAAGGCTTACTGCGATGATCTCCGGGCGCAGACCAACGAATTGGCTGTGACCGAACTGGCGTCGCACCTGCAGGGCCAGTTGATCGCCTCGCACCCGGCCTACGACGAGTTGTTCGACGGATTTGCGGCTCCCGAAGTCCGCGGCAATCCGAAAGCTCGGGCCGAGTGGGCCGTGCAGCAGATGAAGTACGTCATTCAGGCCTCTGCCAATATGGGGCTCACCTGCTCGCCCTCGTTCAGCGGCGCGCTGCTGTGGCCGTACATGTATCCGTGGCCGCAGCGTCCGGCGGGCATCGTGGAGGAAGGGTTCGCGGAATTGGCCAGGCGCTGGCTACCGATCCTGAACTTCGCTGACGAGCACGGCGTCGACATCGCCTACGAGCTGCATCCGGGCGAGGATCTGCACGACGGTGCAAGCTTCGAGCAATTCTTGGAAGCTACGGGCAACCACCCGCGCGTTGCGATCAACTACGACCCCTCGCACTTCGTGCTGCAGTGCATGGACTACATCGACTTCATCGATGTCTACGCCTCGCGCATCAAGGCCTTCCACGTGAAGGACGCCGAATTCCGTCCGTCGGCCAAGGCGGGCGTGTATGGCGGGTATCTCGGTTGGAAGGAACGCCCGGGTCGCTTCCGCTCGCTGGGCGATGGCGAAGTGGATTTCGCGCAGGTTTTCACGCGTTTGACGGCGGCCGGTTATAGCTCGTGGGCGGTTCTCGAATGGGAATGCTGCTTCAAGGACAGCGTGCAGGGCGCGATGGAAGGGGCTCCGTTTATCGACAGCCACCTGATCGACGTGCCGACAAAGGCGTTCGATGATTTTGCCGGTTCCGGGTCGGACAAAGCCCGCAACAGACGCGTCCTCGGTCTCGACTAGTTCCTGATTGGGGGGGCGCGGGTTCCGGCCCCCCCATTTGTTTTGTAATTGCCGTTTTGCGCCTAGAACTGGTACCGCAATCCAAACTGCATCACACGGGCCAGGTTCAACGTGCTGCCCATGGTTCCGAAAGTACTGGAATTGATGTTTTGGTCCCCCGACCAGAACGACGGATGGTTGAGAATATTCACGCCCTCCATCCGGATTTCCACCGACTGGCGCTCGGTAATATGGACCGTCTTTTGTAGACTCAAGTCCACATCGAACGACCATGGACCATAAAACATCCGCCGCTGGAGCACGCCGATGTTTCCCGCAGTTGGGTTGGAGAACACCTGTCCCGTGAACGCCGGCGAGCCATCACTGTTGACTCCCGTGCCATCGGTATTGATCGCGCTAGACGCGATCATCATGGGACCGTTGCCCGTCATCTGATAGGAAACAATGGACATCAATTGGTTTCCTGCGAGAGCTGTGTTGGCGGTGTTGAAGTATGACCGGTAACCGCTCGCGCGGTTCAGGGTGCCGCGGCCGGAGAGGATGGAGAACGGTGCCCCGGACTGCCGGATGGCGATCACGCCGAAGGACCATCCGCCGATTACCCGGTCCAAAGGTTTGAATCCAATCCGGTGCGAGCCGCCGATGGGCAATTCATACACGGCATTCCCCTTGATCATGTGGCGTTGGTCGAAATTGGCGGGCGCACGTTCAATCCGCGGGTTGCTGAGATCGAGGAAGTGCTCAATACGGGATTGCGAGTCGCCCCCGGCGTCGCTGAGAACCTTGGAAAACGTGTAATTGACGGTGAAATCCAAGCCGGCCAGATATCGCCGCCGCACCTCTGCTTGCAGGGAATGGTAGGTCGAATTGGAGTAGTTGGTGAGCAGGTCGGCCCCGAGCGCGTTCGGATTGGCGAAGAAGTTCACTGTGCCGTTCGTGCCGTCGATTTGATAAGTCGACGCCAATTCGCCCACTTCGCCGGTCTGCAGATAGCCGCGCACGGTTCCATTGTTCAACTGGCCGCCGTTCCTGAGTTTGGCAAAAACGGGCAGCGCCTGGCTGCCCGCGATGGCCGGATTGTATGCGGGATTGAATGTGCCGTTCTTCGCCAGAGCCAGATAGCCGTTGTTCTGCGCCTTCAGGAAGTCTGTCAGGAAGCCGCTGCTCTTTACATCCACTTGGTTGTAGTCGAAGGCACGGTACCCGTGGACGGCATGGTTTCCCACATAGCGGGCCTCAAAGACGCTGTGCCGGAATTCCTGCTGGATGCCTACCGACCACTGCTGGACGTACGGAGTTTTCAATCCGGGATCCACCAGACCGACAGTATTGTAGGAATTGCCCGCGTAGTTGTCCGAAACATTGAGCGGGACCTTGTAGGCAGGGCTTGAAATCGACGGCAGATTCGTCGAGATTCGGCCCGAGAGGCCACTCTTGTCCGAAATCCCTGTTAGTCCCGAATTTCCCTCCACCATGTTGACCGGTGCCAGCAAGGCTTGGTCATTGACGTAAAAAATTGAATACCCGGCGCGGACAGCGGTCTTGCCCGTCCCGAATACGTCCCACGACAGACCGAGATTGGGGGCAAAATCCTTCCAATCGCGGTGGTACCAAGGTCTGCCCACGGAGCCGCCCGCGAAATCCAATGTCGCATTCGAGAGCAGTGCCGCGACGGGATCGCCGCTCTTGAGTGTGGGCAGCAGAGCGATTGAATCGCGTTCGTCGGCAACACTGGGGATCGTCCATCGGAGTCCGATTGTTGCGGTCAGACGGTGGGATATCTTCCAATTGTCCTGGGCGTAGAAATCATATTCCCCCAGCTTCAGGTTCCGTGTGGAGGAAGCGCCAGGCACAAATCCGGATGTCCGGCTCGTGACATTGAACGATTGGGCGTAGGAATCGACAAATCCCCCCAGTGAGGCCAGAAGGTTGTTGGCGTTGGTGACGTCGGCAGTGCGGATGGAGGTGAATTCAGCGCGCTGCAGGGCCTGTTGGCCGGTACCCATTCCCAGCGTATATGTAGGGATAATACCTCCGTCGTCATAGGCACGCACGCGCACTTGCTGCGTATGGAAGCCGAATTGGATGTAATGCCGTCCATGCTGCCAAGCCGCATTGTCGGAGAGCACGTAGGTGTTGGTCGCACGCCCCTGCGCCATTCCCTCGGCGACAGGATCGGTAAAGACCATGCCGGTGATCAACGCCGATCCAAACTTTTCGGAAGTGAGGAAGTCCCCCGGTGCGAGATTGAATCCGCCGCGGAGTTCATTGGTCAGACTTCCGTTCGGGGTCCAACGCCAGGCCGTTGAGAGGAAATGGCTGTGGTTGGGGTTGGTGGTTTTCGGTATCACCGAGAAATCGCTCTCCAAATCGGGCCGGTCCGTGTTGTCCCGGTTCCAAATGTAGGAGCCACTGAAGGATTGCCGGGATGACAGGTTGTAGTCAAACCTTGCCGTGATGTTGTCCCGGACCTCGTTGGCGCGCTGGTTGAAGCGGTATCCCGCCGTATTGCGCAGCAGTGCCGCGGTGCTGTCGCCCACCGAGAAGCTGTTGATCTTGTCCGGACCGGGCACCTGCTTGAGGAGGTTCGCAATATAGGGGTCGGTCTGCACCTTGCGGAGCCCCAGCAGATCCACCTTGCGGATGGTTCCCGCAGTATCCCGATAGGTGAAAATGCCGTTCCGGGCGTCGCTGGTCAGCACCGTCGTGGTGATAGGGGATTGCTGGTTGGTGCGGACAGCCTCGTAGTTGAAATAGAAGAAAAGTTTGTCCTTGCGGATCGGTCCACCGATCGACGCCCCCAATTCGTTCTGGTTCAACCGTGGCCGTTCCACGCCGCTCTGGTTGTTGAACCAGTCGTTTGCGGAGAAAAAACTGTTGCGGTTGTACCAGATTCCACCGCCATGGTAGGTGTTGGTTCCCGACGGGGTTTCCATTGCCAATTGCGCGGAACCGCCGCTCGCCGCCGCGTTGGCGTTGGAGGTGACAAGTGTCATCTGCCGCACTTGGCCCAACAGGGGCCGGTTCGGGGAATAGTCGAGGGCATTGTCGCGGATATAGTTGTCCTGGATATTGATGCCGTCCAGCGTCATGTTCGCGTACGACGTCCGCATTCCATTGATTACGGTATTTCCGTTGCCGTTGTAGGAGACGCCGGCTTGGGTCTGGATGAGCGCGAGGGGGTCGCGGTCAATCACGGGCAATTTTTGGATCTGCTCGGTGGTAATGACAGTGGAGATTTCCGCATTGCCAGTCTGGACGGACTCCTGGTCCGCCGTAACATCAACCGATTGCGACATGGTCGCGAGTTGCAGGGTGATGGTTTGGACGTCGGTCTCGCGGGCCCCGTCGACCGGGACGCTGCGCAGGGTGGTGGTGAGAAATCCTTTGGACGACGCAGCGAGGTCGTAGGTGGCGGGCCGGACGCCGATCAGACGGTAAACACCTTCTTTTGAAGTGCTTGTCGAAAGGACGGCGGCGGTCCCTCCCGGCAATGTGATGTTTACGGTGGCGTTTGGAATAGGTGCTCCGGATGCGTCCTGCACACTGCCGGTCAGGCGCCCCGAGAACTGTGCGCCTACCGGAAGGCAAAAGACCAAACAAGCGAGTACAACGCGGATTCCCATATCTCTATTGAAACCCGAATCCGCTCCCCGTGTCGCTATTTTTTCAACAGGATTCTTGTTCCGGGAATGGAACAGGCCGATTGGGGCCCTAAAAAAACGAAAGGTCCGCCCCCGGTGGGAGCGGACCTGATTCGAGGGTGTGATTTCACCCGGCGGGTGCGTTCGGTAATACTTCCTCCGAGCCCCAACGCACGGATGCCCGGAAAGCTTAGCCTTCCGCCGAATCCGTGCCCTTTTTCTTCTTGGCGGGAGCGCCTTCCGGCTTGGCCTTGGCCTTGGGTGTGGCCGGTCCGCGCTGCTGGGCAGCCGCGAGCCAGGCTGGTGGACGACCACGGCGCTTGCCGCCTGCGGCCAACCGTTCGAGACTGAGGATGGCTTCCTCCAACTGTGCGTGCTCCTGGCGCAATTCTTCCAGGATTTTCGTGATATCCATTTATTCTCCTTGCCTGTTCCTTGGCGGCCTCCGCGGCCCCCAACGCCTTTACTGTTATGAAACCGGAACGCTACTTCCGAATTCTTCCGGCCCGCATGCCTTTCCGGGAAAGCCGAACAACGCCGTCGGGCAGAAGTATTGTTCCGTTTACGGAACAAGCTGAGTATATCATTCGTTGCATGTAAATTGCCAGTAAAAAATTACGGCTGGCGCACGGGCTGCATTGGAATGCCGCCGGGGATATTCGCATTTGGCTGATTCCCGCCTTGGACATTACCGGCTGGCTGCCCGGGAATTCCGCCCCTGCCGCCTCCCCGTGCCGGATCCTTTGTAATATCGTACACGAATTCCCACTCATTGTAGGTTGTGCGTTCGTTGAAGACCTTGATTCCCTCGCGCTCGGCCTTGCTGGCGACCCCGCCCACGCCGCCGCCAATGACTTGGCCGCCCATGTTTTGTCCCAGCGGCGTTCCGGTATTGTTTCCGCCGATGCCACCATTGGCCTGGTTCCCTGTACCGTCTCCACCTTGGCCCAAACCGTTGAATCCGCCGGGTCGGGGCGTCGTCAGGATCTGGTTGATCAGGTTAGCTGCGGATTGTGGAGGACCATTGGGTTGACTTTGGCCACCATTTCCGAGTCCACCGGGTTGAAATCCAATGCCACCGGGGAATCCCGGCGGAAAGCCGCCATTCGGACCGGGATTTTGGCCTGGGCCTCCTTGTCCGGGTTGTCCCTGGCCTGGAATACTTGGCTGTCCACCTCCACCAGCATTTGGATTGACTGGTGACCCCGGTACTCCAGTCACGGTCGCAGGCACGATCCGACCATCCGGCAGCACCATGACCGGTCCCGACGCGGCCGGACCACTCGGATCCACGGTTCCAGGGCCCGAGACGCCGTCACTGGGACGTCGTCGTGTGGCGAGATTGACACCCTCCGGAACCCCGGACGGCGGAGCGGCACCCAAGCCCTGCATCTCGGTGATGAACGTCTGCGGGCCGCTCTTGTCACCCTTTTTCGGCCCGTAAACCAGGGAATCGATGAAAACGCCTCCCGGTCCGACGTGGATCAGCCGCCAATCGTCCTTGCCTGTCATCGGATCGGTGTACTTGCGCCGCAGAAATCGAAGGCCTTGGGACTTTTCCAAGCTGTCAATATCCACCGGATATCGGTTGTATTTGCGGACGTAGAGGGAAATGGCGCGGGAGAACTGCTTGCCCCGGTCAATCAGCAGTTGTTCCTTATCGCGCTGGGCCTCGAACGCCATCCTCGGCAGCTGCCTGTAGAGCAGTACTGCGAATGTCGCGGCCATCGCAAATATGGCGAGGACTGCGTAGCCCGATTCGGGATGCTTGTTCCTTTTAACGCGCACTGGTGTGACTCCCCGGTCCACACCGCCTAGAGGGCGATATTGTCCTGGACCTTGATGGTTTGGGTGCTTTTGAACTGTGTGTCCTCGATCGTGATTTGATCACGCTCGATTCGCACTACGCGGTATCGCTTCAGGAAGACATCGTTCTCCCCGGCAATCAGAATGGAATCGCCATCCAAGAGAAATGCTGTGCGCTGCCGGATTTCCGCCTCGCGACCACCCTTTTGTCCCGAGCGGTAGGCCACCGACTCCTTGAAACCGTAGTACTTGAACGTCATCTGCGGAGCCTGCGGAGGAGGTGGCGGTCCGGCCGGTACGAATGGCTGGGGCTGCGGCGGGGGCGGCTGGTTGATCGGGATCTTGGCTACATTCTTCGGCAACTCCACCTTGGGTGCCGGTGGCTGCGGCGCGGCCCCGAAGGCAAAAAGATTCCTGCCTGGTGCGCCGGCCTCGATTGCTTGGACCTTCGCGACAAGGTCGAATCGTAGTGTGGGGTCGACTGTGGCCGGATCAGGCCTGTCCTCGGGATTCTGCGCGCCAAGCCTCGGCGTCCAGGCACCGGATGCCTTTGACTGGGCTTTCTTCTTTTGAATTCGTCCGCGCCCCGCCGTTTGGGCTACAGCCGCAGGGCGGGGAATTGGCGCGGACTGGGTTTGAATTGGTGAGGGCTGGACTGCCGGTTGTCCGTCGAAAACTCCGTTCTCATACAACGAGAAGATCCCGCCGATCACGACAATCCCTACCAAGTATGCAACTTTTTTCCTATCCTCGGATCCAACCGTCACAGCGCACCTCCCACAGGCGCGGGGGTAGTGGTGGGTGCCTGTTCAGGCCCCTCGTCGCCCTCCCGTACAAACGTGTCGAGTTTGAAATTGACGGTCAATACATCCGTCTTTGCGCGCGGTGTTGCCGTCAGCGTTTCGATAATCAGGAATCTCGGTGAGCGGTCCAGCAGGTTGACGAACTTCACCAACTGCGGGTAGGTTCCCTCCAGGTTGAATGAGACCGACATCATATCCAATTTGGCAGCACCGGTTTCATCCTCTGATCCGGCTACTGGTTGCAAATTGATGCTCCCGCCGGCCTTTTCCATCCCGGCGGTCTTGGCAGTTTCGGTCAATTCCCGCAGAATTGTCGAATAGGTGCGGCGGCGGGACGTCATCGAGGTCGCCAGAAACTTCGCCCCCTCGGTCTTTCCTTTTTCGACCGTCGCCGCCAGCAAGCGGCTGCGGACAAGCCGGAGTTGTTCCTGCCGCTGTGTTTCCAGCGCCGACGTCAGTTGACGTCCCACGTCCTCCGGCGATGCGTCGAACAAATGGAACGCGAAAGCCGCAGCTGCCAGATTGGCAACCAGTAGAAATCCGAGCCCGATTCGAACGAGCACCTTTGGCTCGGTCAACGTCTCCCAGGGAAATCCTGCGAGGATGGATTTAGAGCTTTTGGGCATAATTCACCGAAAGACGATAGTGGTAAACGGGGTCACTCTGGGTGGGTGCGGCCATCGCCGTGACCTCCGTGGAACCAAACACGTCGGACCCCTCCAAATTCGAAACAAAAAGAATCACAGGCTCGGCAGCTTCGGCCTCCACCGTCATCTCCAGTGACAACTGGTCGTTCCCCGTGACCTGCGGCCGAATCACCGCAATACGGACATTGTGGGGTAGGACGCCCGCAAGGTCGGAAAAGATTTTGGTCCAGCTGATGCCCTTGCGACGGATGATTTCGTTGATCAGGACACTCCGGTCGAGCACGACTTCGTTTTCCGGCAGCCGAAGTTGGGCGTCCAGTTTGCGCTGTTCCGACCGTATCGCATCCAGGCGGCGGCTGGTGGACACCAAATCCTTTTGTGCCGCAGCCGACATGGCGCGTTCATTGACGGCAATAATCGTCAAAATGACCAGTGAGACGAACAAGAGCACGCCGGTGCCCGCGGATGCCACCAAGATCGCCCGATCCCGTCGGAACGGTTGCCGGGCTAGATTGATTGGAATTCTCATGCGGCGCTTTCCATTTTTACACCGGCGACTGACGCGATGTATCCCGCCAGTCCCGGATTGTCGTACGGAAGGGACTCCGCTGGGAGCTCCAGCTCTTCCGCCAGCCTGCTTGCGATCGCATCCGAATCCGGTCCGAAACCGGCCAGGAGAACCTTGCCGGGCCGCGATCCCGTCTGGTCTTCCATATAAATCAGGGTTGTGTACAAATCCGCAGAGATTTCGGTAACCATGCCGTCCGCACCGGGAGCCAATTCCAAGGTTCGGGCCAGCGAAAGCACGCCATTGTCGACAGCAAGCACCGTCAATACTCCGGAACTGAGGTGGGCGGCCAAAACCGAACCCGCCGAGGGCGGCAGATCCAGCACTGCCAGCGGTGAGCAAGTGACGAATCCGGGGTCCAATCCGATAGCTCGGAAGGGCGCTTCGTAATGTGCCACCACGTCGGCCGGTGCAATCGCCACCACGACCTTGTTGCCCGGCTGCACTTGGTACGAAAGCGCAGCCGAATCCACGTCGAACGGGAGGGTGCGCCGCAAGCGGAAGCGGATCAACTGTAGCCGCTCCTCCTCCTTGGCTGGGAAGCTTTCGAATTCGATCACCGCCAGCCGCACAGCCGCTGCTGGAAGAATCAGAGCCGCTCCGCGCTTGCGCCGACCGGCTGCCGGCGGAACCAACGATGCAACCGCTTGGCCAAAGGCAGCAGGATCGACCACGTTGTCCTTGGTCGCCGACGGTACCACTGTGCCTTGGGGAAGTCCTATCCGCCGTTCCGCGAAAGGCGTGCTCGTGCGGGACATCGCGATCCGGTCCGAGCCAATTTCAAACGCGAATTCCGGCGGCGGATCCTCCAATAGCGCTTTGAGCTTTCCGAAGATGCTACTCAATGAACGTCACCTTGTTGATTTCCCTAAGGGTCGTGATCCCCATCCGAACCTTTTCCACAGCCGACTCCCGCAGGAAGGTCATGCCTTCCTCACGAGCCATCCGTTTGATTTCAGAGGCCGGACGCCGGTCGAGGATCAGTTCGCGAATCCGGTCGCTCAGGTCGAGGAGCTCGTGGATTGCGGTACGTCCCCGGAATCCGGTGCCGCCACACTCGAAGCAGCCCTCGCCCTCCATACCTTCGATATTCCGCCACTCATCCGGGTTCAATCCGCTTTCGATCAGCAGCGCCTCCGGGTACTTCACAGGTCGCTTGCAGTGTTCGCAGTTGAGTCGGACCAGTCGCTGGGCCAGGATGCAGTTCAGGGCGGAGACGAAGTTGTAGGCCTCGACACCCATGTTGAGGAACCGGCCCAGCACATCCACCACATTGTTGGCGTGGACGGTGGTGAAAACCAAGTGGCCTGTGAGGGCGGAGTTGATGGCGATTTGCGCTGTTTCCTGGTCGCGGATTTCGCCGACCATGATTTTGTCGGGATCGTGGCGGAGGATCGAACGGAGGCCACGCGCGAACGTGAGGCCCTTCTTCTCGTTCACCGGGATTTGGGTAATGCCCTTGAGCTGGTACTCAACGGGGTCCTCGATCGTGATGATCTTGTCCTCGTCGTTCTTGATTTCGCTTAGCGCCGCGTAGAGGGTGGTAGTTTTGCCGGAACCTGTCGGGCCGGTGACCAGCACCATCCCGTACGGCTCCATGATGTAGCGTCGGAATTTGGCCAGATCCGCCGCCCCGAAACCGACGACGTCCAGCGATAGCTTCGCGAACTTTTCGCTCATCGATTCCTTGTCAAGGACGCGGAGCACAGCATCCTCCCCGTGGATCGTGGGCATGATGGAGACGCGGAAATCGATCAGGCGGCCCTTGTAGCGGACACGGAAACGTCCGTCCTGGGGGACGCGTCGCTCGGCGATGTCGAGTTCCGACATGACCTTGATGCGCGAAATGATGGTGGAGTGCCAATCCTTGGCTATAGGCGGCATGGCGTAGTGGAGCACGCCGTCGATGCGGTATTTGATGACGACTTCCTGGTCCCGTGACTCGATGTGGATGTCGGAGGCGCGGCGTTCGAGCGCGTTGAAGATGGTGGTGTCGACGAGCTTGATGACGGGGGCGATGTCGCTGTCGCCGGCTGCGAGGCGGTCGATGGAGAGCGTTTCGTCGGAATTTTCTTCGTCGCCGATGACGTCGAGCGCGAAGCCTTCGGTGACTTCCTCCAGGACGCGCTGGCTTTGTTCTGTTTTCTTGAGCAGATCGCCGATCTGGGAGGCAGTCGCAACCTTGACCTTGAGACGTTTGTGGAGGAGAAGGCCGAGCTCGTCGATTGTGGCGAGGTTGCGCGGGTCGGCGAGGGCTATTTCGAGCGTTCCGTTCTTTTCGCCCAGGGGGACGAAGTTGTATCGGAACATGAGGTCGACCGGGATGGTGCGGAAGAGGTCGTGGTCGATGGCACCTTCGCGGAGATCGACGAATTCGCAGCGGTAGCGCGCGGCGGCTGCGCGGGCCAGTTCGGCCTCTGCGGCCAGGGCCGGGTTCACCTGCTGCAGAATTGCTGCAGGAATGCCGTTGGGTTGGGTGCCCATCTTTGGTTAGAAGTCCCCCGGGGACTGGATCAGGACGTCGGCCATATTATGATGACGCGGGAATTGGGCTTGGCGTGGAAGATAACTAGGGCATGACCTTTCGTGTTGTCTTGGCATTCGACCCGGTAGCGGATGCTCTGGAGAATGCTGAGCAGGCGATTCGGCTCTATTTGGAACCGTCGGACCTTTGGTTGCCAGCAAACGCGAGTTTGGCCGAGGTAAACGTTGGGTGAGTGCGGTACGCCGCGACTGACGGCTGATCGGGTTCTGGCGGTGTTGAGATCCGTGGGATTCATCCGCATCGGCACGACCGGCAGCCACCAGAAATGGCGTAATCCTGAGACGGGAAAGCGGTAATCGTTCCCTACCACCGTGGCCGGATTCTGCCGCTGGGGACCATGCGGTCCATCGTTGAAGGCAGCGGAATTCCTGTCGAGCGATGGGGCAGCTAGGCGAGGCCCCCCGGCTCGGGAAACTCCCTCATCGGATCGAAGATCTCGATACCCCAAGAATCCCAGTCCGTATAATGAGGCGATGTCGAAATCAACCGCCGAGTTCGTTAAATGGATGGGGCCGTTGTTGGACTGCCTGCGTGACAATGGTGGCTCGGCAAGTCCGAGCCAAGCGTCGGACTGGATCGGCGACAAGCTTCATATCCCCGAAGAAAAAAGGGAAGAATCCCTAAGGTCCGGCGGTAAGCGGTTCCACAATCAGGTTGCGTGGGCGCGGCAATACCTTGTCTGGGAGGGATTCATCGACGATTCCAAACGCGGCGTGTGGATACTTACAGCCGCCGGGGCCAAGGCTACGTTGTCGTTGGACGAGAGTTCCCGGCTGTTTAAGAAATGGGTGCAAATACATGCCCAATCGCGTGCGGCCTCGAAAGACTCCAAGGCTGGAACGCCGAATACCCCAACCGCCAAATCAAAAGTGGTTGCGGAAATTGAGATCGCACAACTGCAGACCGAAGAGGCGATACCTCCCGACGACGTAGTGCAATCGGAACTGCTTCTGGTGCTTCAGGCCTTGACGCCCGAGGCATTTGAACGACTCTGCAAGCGACTTTTGCATGAATGGGGCTTCCAGGATGTGGAAGTTACTGGGAAAAGTCATGACGGTGGGGTGGATGGCGTTGGCGTTCTCAAGCTCAATCCGTTTGTGAGCTTTCAGGTTGCGTTCCAGTGCAAGCGATACAAGGGATCGGTATCGAGGGAACAGGTCGCGAGCTTCCGGGGTTCCGCGAAGGCGGGCCGGGCGGACAAATTGATCCTCCTAACGACTGGATATTTTTCACGCGAAGCCATGAAGGAGGCCAAGGGCGACGGTGCCGTCCCCGTTGAGTTGGTGGATGGTGAACGCCTGCTCGCATTGTTCCAGGAGAAGCAGATTGGACTGCGCCGCAAGGAAGTTTTCGAAGTGGACCATGCATTCTTCGATCAGTTCCGATAGGCGTTGCGAATCGGAAATGTATCTGCCGGCCATCTAGCGGACGTCGACTGGTGTGGAAAAATCCTTCATCGGATTGAAGATCTCGACACCCCAAAAATCCCTCTCGTTGTCGGTGACCAGCAAACATTCGTGAGCCCGTGCGGTGGCCGCGATCATCATGTCGAGCGGGCTGCGTGGCCTGCCTTCGGCCTTGCCGGTCGCCATCAAATCCGCCCATAGGAGCGCGGCCGCCGCGTCAAAAGGAAGTACACGGCCCGCGAACAACGCTTCCGGGCCGGTTGGACCCGCGAACCAGAGTTCCAATTCCCGCCTCTTCCTTCCGTCAGGTTTTGCCAAAATTCCCCGCCGGATTTCAGCCAACGTTAGGGATGCGATGCACAGACTGTCATCCTCCTGCTCCATCATCCATTCCAGCAGCGGACGGGAAGGCTGTGGCTTGGTGATGTTGCTGACGATGTTCG
The DNA here is from genome assembly GCA_903925015.1 of uncultured Acidobacteriia bacterium. Classification (GTDB taxonomy): domain Bacteria; phylum Acidobacteriota; class Terriglobia; order Bryobacterales; family Bryobacteraceae; genus BOG-234. Next base: position 11,712 of record CAIYDY010000189.1, on the reverse strand, counting down.
TGTCGAGCAGAAACCGGGTCACAGATCGATCTGGCGCTCGGTTGCGAGCGCACGCTCGAAGGTCCAGTCCGCTCCGACGAGGGGCGAACTCCGCAGGGCCTGCAAAATGCCGCCCTTCTTTCGAGGTTGACCGCTGAGCGATTGCTGCAGCGCGGCCCGAAGTTGCCCGGACTCCGGGTCGTTGGCCGCTAGGAGTCGGGCCAAAGCCCGGATCAGGTCCCGATCCGTGTCAAGTGCCTGGACTTCAAATCGTGCCATGCCGCGTTCCGAAAGACGCTTTCGGTAGTTGAGAACTGCCCGGCTCCTTGGGGTCGCGACCATGTTTTCTCCGGGCCGGAAATGTCCGGCCATATGACCAGAGTCTAGCATGCCCGGGGCCCTCTCGTTCCCAGCCCATACAAAATGGTACAACCAAAGTAAGGTCCATAATTGCCATCTTCCGAAAAGGGCAGCCTCGCCCACCGCGACATCCGCACCACACCTCTTCCGAACGGCCTCAAGGTCGTCACCGAAACCATGCCTTATGTTCGCTCGGTTTCCGTCGGCGTCTGGGTCGGCACAGGCTCGCGCCGTGAGACGCCCGAGAACAACGGCGTATCGCATTTCATCGAGCACATGCTGTTCAAGGGGACCACGAGTCGCTCCGCCGAGGACATCGCCCGGTCCGTGGATTCCATCGGGGGCAATCTTGATGCCTTCACCGGCAAGGAAATGGTCTGCTACAACACCAAGGCGCTGGACGACCATCTCCCTATCGCAGTCGATATCCTCAGCGACCTCGTGTTGAATCCTCTTTTTCGCGACGAGGATATTGAGAAGGAAAAAGGCGTCGTCCTCGAAGAGATTAAGATGGACGCGGACAACCCGGATTACCTTGTCCACGAGACCTTCACGTCGAACTTCTGGAAGGGCCACGCGCTGGGCCGTCCCATTCTGGGGTCGCCGGAAACCGTCAAGTCGCTCAGCCGCGACATGATTTCCGATTACTATCGCGAAATTTATACGCCCGAAAACCTCCTGGTGACAGCGGCCGGGAATCTTTCGCACGAGCGCTTGGTGGATCTGATTTCCGAGCGCTTTGCGAAGTTGCCCGCTGCCCGGCCCGTCCCCGTGGAAGTGCCTCCATCCACGCACGCCAAGATCACGCTTAAGAACAAGAAGGACTTGGAGCAGGTCCACGTGTGCCTTGGGGTCCCGTGCTTCCCCATTCCGCACGAGGATCGGTTCAACTGCTACATCCTAAACACCCTGTTGGGTGGCGGCATGAGTTCGCGCCTCTTCCAGAACATCCGGGAGCGTCAAGGCCTGGCGTATTCGGTCTTCTCCGAGTTGAACCCCTACACCGATACCGGTTGCATGGCGGTCTACGCGGGAACGTCCATCGAATCGGCCAAGCGCGTTGTGGATTCCGTACTCCAGGAATTTTCGGACTTGAAGCAGAACATCGTGCCCTCCGAGGAACTGCGCCGAGCCAAGGACCACCTCAAGGGCTCACTGATGCTCGGCTTGGAGTCCACTTCCAGCCGCATGTCCAATCTGGCGCGCCAGCAAATGCATTTCGGCCGGTTCTTCTCCCTGGATGAACTGCTGGAAAGCATCGAAAAGGTGACCGCCGACGACATCCAGCGCATTGCGCGGATCTTCTTCCAGTCCGACCTAATTGCCTTGACCATCCTGGGCAACCTGAAGGGGCTGAAACTGACCCGCGAAGACCTGGCCTGCTAGCGGGCCAGGCGGAGCGCGTTGCGCATCAGGATCAAACCGGTGTCGCCCTGCGCAGTCAGACTCGATTCCGGGTGGAACTGGACGGCCTCGATGGGCAGACTGCGGTGCCTGACGCCCATGATGACGCCGTCTTCAGACATCGCCGTGACCTCCAGCACTTCCGGCAGCTTCCCAGGTATCGCATAGAGGGAATGGTAACGGCCGACTTCGATGTTGGCAGGCAGGCCTTCGAACACCCCCAGTCCCTGATGGGTGACCTTGGACGACTTCCCGTGCATCGGGTACGAGAGAATGCCCAGTTCGCCTCCGAAAGCTTCGACAATGCCCTGGAGTCCGAGGCAGACGCCGAACACTGGAACGCCGGATGCCGCCGCATGGCGCACCAAGGCCGGGACGCCGAAATCCTCCGGCCGGCCGGGGCCCGGCGATACCAGAATCAAATCCGGTTTGACCTGATCCAGCACCGAGAGCGGCATTCCAGCCCGGTACGTGACCACTTCCGCACCGGCTTGGCGCGCGTAGTTGGCCAAGGTGTGGATGAAGCAATCGTCGTTGTCCACCAGCAGGAGCTTTGGCTTTGTTTTGCCCTCGATACCCGCGCCGGGATCGAACGCAATCCTATCGCCTGAGGTCTGCCCACCCAGGATGCGGAAGAAACCATTGGCTTTGAGCCGTGTCTCGGCCTCTTCGGCGGCGGGGTCGGAATCGTAGAGGAGGGTTGCTCCAGCGGGATACGTCGCGAATCCATCGCGCAAGTACGTCGTGCGGATCGCGATGCCGGTATTGATGTCGCCATTCAGCATCAACATCCCCACCGCGCCGCCGTACCAATCGCGGGCGTTCTTTTCACAGGATTCGATTGCGACCGAGGCCGCCTTCTTCGGCGCGCCGATCAACGTCACTGCCCACATGTGGCTGAGGAACGCGTCCAGTGAATCCAAGTCGTCGGCCAGAATGCCTTCCACGTGGTCAACCGTATGGTAGAGGCCGGAGTACTTCTCGATGAGCCGCCGCTCGATCACCTTCACGGTGCCGGGCTTGCAGACACGGCTCTTGTCGTTGCGGTCGACGTCCGTGCACATGGTCAGCTCGGACTCCTCTTTCGGGGAGTTGAGCAGCTCTCGGATGTTGCGTGCGTTCTGCAGCGGGTCGCTGGTGCGGCGCGCCGTGCCGGAGATCGGGCACGTTTCCACGCGCTTGCCCTCCACGCGGACGAACATCTCGGGGGACGCGCCCACCAACTGTTCGCTGTCGAATTGGAGGAGGAATTCGTAGGGGCTGGGGCTGGCCTCCTGCATTTTCTTGAACAGGTCGGATGCCGAGCCGGAGTAGGGAGTCTTGAAGGTCTGGCGGAGGACGACTTCGTAGTAATCGCCACGCTTCATGCCCTCGCGCACCTTCTGCACGTTGGCCATGTATTCTTCCGGCGTGTGGTCGGATTCGATCGGGCCGGGGGCGCGCTTGGGCTGCTTCGCAACCTTGGTGCCGGTCCGCTTCAAGCCGGTGGTGGAGAGGCCGTTGTGGTCGAAATCATACGTAAATCGCTCGATGACCTCGCGCTTGCGGTCCATGTAGATGATGTCGTCGCACAGGAAGAGCTGGAGATCCTTCTTCATGCGGCGTTCGAGGTGCAGCGGGATGGGCTCGAACTGGAACAGGAGGTCGTAGCCGAAGGCTCCGGCGAGGGCGAGTTTGTCGTCGGCGGCATTGCGGAACTCGTGCGTGAGTGCGCGCAACACGGAGAAGACGGAGGGCTGGCGGCTGCGCTCCTCCTCGGAGAAAAATTCACCCATGGGCTTCAGGCGCCCGTGGATGGTGCCGTTGTCCTCCCGGAAATCCTCCCAATGGTCGTGGTCGCGCAGCGCCGACGCCAGCATCTTGTTGATCGCGACGCCGCGGTCATTCAGGGGCCGGAAAGTCACATCGCGTTCGAAGCTGATCATTTCCAGTGGCGGACGGACGGAAACGATATCCCAACGGGAGTACCGGCCGGGGTAGTCATACCCTGAGGAAAGGTAGATGCCGCGATACTGGTCTAGATCGCGCAGGAACCGGTCCAAGCCGTTCTTGAACGGCAGTCTGGAAATGCGACGCGACACGGAAATTCCGTGGGGCGTCCGGTATTGGATTTCCCGCATGGTGGTGGAGGACCCGCCGCATGGGCGGGTATCTTCCTAGTATCGCCGATGGCCTTGCGCAAACTTTGCCCGATGGTGCCGTGGGCCGGAAGGTCCACTTGGAGTTAAGCTGGAAACAGATGGCACAGCGTTTGTTTTCCGCCCGTGTGTTTCCGGCTCACGCCTCGGCGCTTGTTCTTTGCATGGCGTTTGTTGGTTGTTCCGGGAAGCCTCGGGAATCGCGGCCCGAACGCCGGGTGGAGATGTTCCCGGCAGCCGAGAAATCCGAGCCTGCCGCGGCACCGGCCGAACCCGTTGAGCCACTTGCCGCGTCCGACACAAAACCCGATATAAAACCCGACTCAAAGGACGTTGCTATCGTGCTCGATTCGGGTGAGGACGCGGTCAGCCTGGTCGACCTCCGCGAATACAAGGAGATCTCGAAGTTCCATATCGGCAAGGAACCCCACCATTTGATGGCCACGCCGGATGACCGCTTCCTGATCGTCGCCAATGCGGTCAGCAACAACCTGGTCTTCCTGGACCCCCACTCCGGCGAGATCCAGCGCCGTATCGCCAATATCAGCGATCCTTACCAGATTGGTTTCAGCCCCGATCGGAAGTGGTTCGTCACGGTCTCGTTGCGCTTGGACAGGGTGGACATCTACAAGGCCGACGACTTTTCGCTGGTGAAGCGCCTGGTGGTCAAAAAGGCCCCGAGCCATCTAATTTTCGATGCCGCCAGCGCCAACGTTTTTGTCACATTGCAGGATTCCAACGAGATTGCCGCGATCCGGCTTTCCGACCAGACCCTCCTCTGGAAAATGCCGGTGGGCAAGACTCCGGCGGGAATCCGGATGACTCCCGACGACAAGCACCTGCTGGTGGGCATCATGGGAAGCAACTACGTGGAAGTGGTGGACTGGCGCACACGGAAGACCGTGAAGAAAGTGGTGACTGCGGAGGGTGCGCACAACTTCCTGCCCCGTGGCGACGGAAAAAACGTCTTTGTCTCCAACCGGGTTGCTGGCAAGGTCTGTGAACTGGACGAAAATTCCCTCACGGTAAACCGTTGTTTCGACGTGCCGGGAGGTCCCGACTGCATGGAGGTGACCAAGGACGGGACGGAACTCTGGGTCACTTCCAGATGGGTGAAAAAGGTGCATGTGGTGGATATCGCGACGGGAAAAATGAAAAAGATTATTCCGGTGGGCCGTTCTCCGCACGGGGTGTATTTCTTTGGCCATGCGGCGCGCAGCTAGTTTTCTTCTACTTTGGGCCGCAGTGGCAACTGGGGAACAGAAGCCGTGCGCGGGTACGTTGTACCTCACCATCGATACCGGCTCCATGTCCCAGGCCGAGCGTATCCGGACGATTCTGAAGAAGCACAACATCAAGGCCACATTCTTTGTGGCACAGGAACGCACCGTTCACGACGACAAGACCCTGGATCCCGGATGGGCTCCCTACTGGAAGGCTTTGGTCGCCGACGGACACAGCTTCGGCAGCCACACTTTCCGCCACGGAAAATTGACCGGCGATACCCCGGACGGACGCATCAAATACCTTGTGGACGGCAAGCTGGAACTCCTGACGAAGGCAACATTCTGTGATGAACTGCGCCGCTCCGACACACGGTTCCAAGAGTTGACCGGTCGCAAACTGGACGGTTTCTGGCGCGCACCGGGCGGGCACACCACCCCCAAGGCAATCGAGTATGCGGCGGCCTGCGGTTACAAGCATGTTGATTGGGCACCGGCAGGTTTCCTCGGTGACGAGTTGTCGTCCGAGAAGTTCCCCAATGCGCTTCTGCTTAAACGTGCGCTCGCGAATCTCAAGGCCGGGGACATCATGATGATGCACCTTGGAATCTGGTCCCGGAAGGACCCGTGGGCCCCGGAACTGGAGCCTCTGTTGACCGGCCTTGAGGCGAAGGGCTTCTGTTTTGCTGCGATAGGTGCCAAGTATGGGAGATGACCAGTTCGACCTGCTCGCGGGCTGGATCTACGAGCATGCCGCCCAACCCGCACTCTACAAGCTGGGCCTGATCGGCCTCGATGAACTTGCGTTCGACGGTATCACGTTTTTCCTATACGGCTTGGCGCAGATTCTGCTGATCTACATTCTGGTCCGTCCCTTGGAGTCGATGTTTCCAGCGGAGGAGTGGAAGTCGCGCAAGGGCACGCGGGTCGATATCGTCTACACGCTGCTGACGCGTCTGGGCCTCGTTCCGCTGCTGCTCTTCTTCGTGCTGATGCCCGTAACCAGCGGTTTGGACGAGTGGTTGCGGCTCCACAACCTGCTGCCCCGCGAATTGGAACTGCTCTCGCCATGGCTGCTGGCCAATCCACTGCCGAGCTTCTTCTTGTATCTGGTTGCCATCGATTTCTCAAACTACTGGCGGCACCGATTGCAGCACCGTTTGGAAATCTGGTGGAAACTCCACAGCCTCCACCACAGCCAGAAGATGTTGAGCCTTTGGTCGGACGACCGCAACCACCTGGTGGACGACTCTGTCACGTGGGTATGGTTTGCAATGGTCACGGCGCTGATCGGGATTCCCCCCGCGCAGTTCATCTGGCTGGTGGCGGCCAGCCGGGCGGTTGAGAGCCTTTCCCACGCCAACGTCCGCTTCGGCTTTGGCCCGGTTGGCGACAGGATTCTGGTGAGCCCGAAATTCCACAGGATGCACCACTCCATCGCGGCCGGGAAGGCCGGGTGCAACTTCGCAACCCTGTTCCCGATTTGGGACATCCTGTTCGGCACAGCCGATTTCCAGCATCACGCCGTGGCCACCGGGGTGAATCCCGTCGACGACTACCCGGAAGGGTACCTCGCCCAGCAGTGGGTCGGAGTGAAGCGGCTCTTCGGCGCCAAGTAACCTCCGCTTACGCCAGCGGGAACAGCGTGCCCCGGCCCAGAAGCCACTGAGGATCCAACCGACGCTTCACCGCCATCATCGCCTCAATGTGCTCAGGCGCGAATTGCAGCGAAAGCATTCCTGCCTTCCGTTTGCCGATGCCGTGCTCGGCGGAAACCGTGCCGCCTAGCTCGACCGCCTTGGCAGCGAATTCTTTCAGCAGTGCATTCGCCACCTCGGCCTGGGCCTCGGTTGCCGGAAGCATATTGACGTGGACGTGGGCGTCGCCAATGTGGCCGTATGCCACGTACTGGCCCGGAAATTCCATTTCCAAGCGCTCGATGTAGTACGCGAGCATCTCGCGGTTTTTGTCGATCGGCACTGCGAAATCGCTGCCCATCTTCATGAAGCCGCGCTTGGAAACGAATTCGATCACCAGCTCGGGCAGGGAATGGCGGAATCGGCGGAATCGCTCGCGGTCTTTGGCGGAGTTGGCGAACCAGCTCGCATCCACCAGCGCATGGGCGTCGGCGAGACGGGATTCCCATCCATCCAAATCCTCGCCTTCGATCAGCAGCGCCGCGGCGGCATCGGCTGGGATTTCGGGATAACGCCCGGTCAAAAGGTCCAGTGCGTTGAGGCCGACGTACTCCAACATGCGCAGGTCATTGACCCCCCTCCAGGCGTCGACTGCATCCAGTGCGCGTTCGTCGCTATCGAAGAAGACCACTCCCTGGAAGATTTCCTTCGGTATCGGCAGCAACAGTAATTCTGCTTCGAGGACGACGCCGAGGGTGCCCTCTGAGCCGCAGAAGAGGTCGATCCAGTCCATGCCGGGTTCCAACCGGTATCCTGCGGTGCACTTGGTGACGGCGGGCATGGGGATCGAGGGCACTTCGAAATCCACCTTGTCGCCCCGGCGGTACTCGCGGACGCTGCCATCCATCATGGCGACCTTCAACGCGAGGACGTGTCGGCGCGTGGACCCGAACTTGAAGCTTCTGGATCCACTTGCATTGGTCGCGATGGTGCCGCCGACCCACGCTGTGATTTCTGTTGGGTCCGGCGCATAAAACTGTTTCGACGGAGCGGCGGCGTCCCGCAGCTCCAGCAGCGAAATGCCCGCGCCCACCCAAGCCGAGCCTTGGCCAATGTCAAGCCTGCGGAACTTTTCCAGCGACAGTACCCAGCCGCCCTGGGGTACCCGTCCGCCCGTCAGCCCCGAACCGGCACCGGCGAGGGTGACTGCGATGCCGCGTTCCGATGCCCGGCGCAGGACATTCAGGACACCCGCTTCGTCGCAGGGGGCGAACAATTCGTCGGCGACGCCCTTGTAGCCCGAGGCATCCGTCAAATAGGCGGGGTTCATCGGGAGACTCGCTGGTTGAGACGGGGTCCGATCACGCGCGTGATCTCGTCGAAGATGTAGGACTGGGACATGTCGGCCGCGATGTGGTGGTAGTCGCGGCTCCGGTAGTGGTTGAGGACGGGTTGGGTCTGCAACTCATAAGTTCGCAGACGCTCTTTGATGACGGACTCCTGGTCGTCCTTGCGCACCGTAAGCGGGCCGCCGCAAACGTCGCATTTGCCCGGTGTTTTCGGGCGTTTGGAGAGGATGTTGAACATCCGTCCGCAATCCCCGCACTGCCGCCGGCACATCATGCGGCCGACGAGCGCGTCGAGCCGCACGTCCAAGTGGAGGACGATTGGCTCGGGCAGCCCACGTTCCGCCAAGAGACCATCCAGGTACTCGGCCTGCGGGACCGTTCGCGGGTAGCCATCAAGCAGGAATCCATCGATACAGTCCGGCTTGGCGATCCGCGCTGCTAGAAGTTCGTTGATAGTGTCGTCTCCGACAAGGCCACCGGAGGCGATCACAGCCTTGGTGCGTTGGCCAAGTTCGGTGTCGGCTGCGATTTCGGCGCGTAGCATCTCGCCCGTCGAGATGGCGGGTATGCGGAACGGGAGCCAGTCGAGAATCATCTGGCACTGGGTGCCCTTGCCGGAGCCGGGAGGGCCAAATAAAAGTAGGACCAATTTTTCACTATTCCACGTCCGAGCGCCCAGCGCAAGCGGCGTGGGCCGCGACGGCCACCCGCCCATCCCGGACCACGGGCCAATGCGGGGAATGGGGTACGATTTCTCAATGGCCACATCGCCGACAACCGCACCGCATGCCGACCGTCTGACCGCGCTGGACGCCTTCCGGGGTCTCACCATCGCCTTCATGGTGCTGGTGAACAACGCCGGGGACGGCTCCAACGTATACCCCCCGCTCCAGCATGCTGAGTGGGACGGGTGGACGCCGACCGACATGGTGTTTCCGTCCTTTGTCTGGATCGCGGGCGTGGCGCTGACCCTGTCGATGGCCAAGCGTCTGGCGGCGGGTGCCAGCAAGTCCGCCTTGTTGCTCCAAGCTCTTCGGCGGGCATTCGTGATCTATGTCCTCGGCATCATCGTGTACGCGGCACCGCATTTCGACCCGTCAACGCAGCGGCTGCTGGGAGTCCTGCAGCGGATCGCGATTTGCTATTTCGTGGCCGCCGCAATCTACCTGCATACCAAGTTGCGCGGGCAGATCCTCTGGATACTAGGGCTGCTGGGCGGCTACTGGCTGCTCATGGTGTTCGTGCCTGTGCCGGGCTTCGGACCGGGGCGCCTCGATGTGGAGGGCAACCTAGCGCACTATGTGGACCGGATCGTGCTCGGTGCCCACAACTACCACAACACGAAGACTTGGGATCCCGAGGGAATTGTCAGCACCCTGCCTGCGATTGCCACGGCGTTGCTGGGGGTTGTTTGCGGCCAAATGTTGAAAATGTCGCGCCCCTTGGTCGAGCGGATCCCGAGGATGGCGGCGTTGGGCGTTGTCTTGATCGTGGCAGGGGAAATCTGCAACATCTGGTTGCCGATCAACAAGAAGCTCTGGACGTCCTCGTTCACGTTGTTCATGGCCGGAATGGATTTCGTCCTGCTGTTGGCCTTCCTCTGGATCGTGGACGTGAAAGGCCACAAGCGCGCCGTGCAGCCGCTGGTGATGGTGGGCTTGAATTCCATCACCGTCTACATGCTTTCCGAGCTGCTGGACGAGGCGCTGGGCTTCAGCGGACTCCACGAAAGGATCTACGAGTCCGTCTTTGTCCCCATCGCGTCGCCCATGAATGCGAGCCTCCTGTGGGCGCTCGCCTACACCGGTTTGATGGTGCTGGCGGCCTGGGTGATGAAGGTCAAGGGCTGGGTAATCCGGGCCTGACCGTGCATCGGCAAAATTCGTACTTGCCCCCGAGCCCCCATTCCGTATACGCTATGCACTTGTGCATCTAACCCCTGTAGACTACGCGCTCCTCGCACTTTACCTCCTGTTTGTGATTGGAATCGGCTGGCGCCTTCGAAAAAGCGTCACTTCCGCCGGAGAATTCCTCTCGGGTGGCCACCACGTGCCGGTCTGGATTACCAGCTTGGCATTCCTGGCGGCGAATCTGGGGGCGCAGGAGGTGGTGGGGATGTGCGCGTCGGGTGCCAAGTACGGCATCATGACGGCCCATTTCTACTGGATCGGCGCAGTGCCCGCGATGCTCTTTGTCGGCGTTTTCATGATGCCGTTCTACTACGGCAGCAAGGCCCGCTCGGTGCCGGAATACTTGGGGATGCGGTTCGACGAGAAGACTCGGGGGCTCAACGCGATTACGTTTGCCGTGATGACGCTGTTTTCATCCGGTATCTCCATGTACGCGCTGGGGAAGATGTTCCAACTGGTGCTGGGGTGGAGCTTCGACGCCTCGGTTGTGCTTTCCGCAGTGATCGTGCTCGCCTACACCTACCTGGGCGGACTCACGAGCGCCATCTACAACGAGGTACTGCAGTTCTTCCTGATCGTGCTGGGCTTCTCGCCGCTGGCGATTCTGGCCGTCAACCGCGCTGGCGGTTGGGCCGGGATGCGCGCCAATCTGCCCGACGTGATGACCCACACCTGGAAATACGCTGGTACTGCCACCGCTAATCCGATGGGCGTGGAGGCTTTCGGTCTTGTCGCCGGACTTGGCTTTGTTTTGTCATTCGGCTATTGGTGCACGGACTTTCTGGTGATCCAGCGCGCCATGGCCGCCAACTCGATGTCGGCAGCCCGGCGGACGCCCCTGATGGCGGCCTTCCCGAAAATGATCATGCCGTTCATCGTGATCGTGCCCGGCATCGCGGCGCTCGCGCTGACGAAGATGGGGTCTGGCTACTCGTTGCCTTTGAAGGGTGATGGCTATGATTACGATCTCGCCCTGACCACGCTGATGGCCCAGTTCTATCCAAGCGGCATGCTGGGTGTGGGCCTGACGGCGCTGATGGCGTCGTTCATGTCCGGCATGGCTGGCAACGTGACGGCGTTCAACACGGTGTTTACCTTCGACATTTACCAGTCCTACCTGCGCCCCGGCCAGTCCGATAGCCACTACCTGAAGGTGGGGCGTTTGACGACGGTCGTCGGCGTGGCGCTTTCCATCGCAACCGCGTATCTGGCTTCCCAGTTCAACAACATCATGGATTTCCTCCAGCTGATCTTTGGATTTGTGAACGCGCCCCTGTTCGCCACCTTCCTGCTGGGCATGTTCTGGAAGCGCGCGACAGGGCACGGGGCGTTTACCGGGCTGCTTTCCGGCACGGGTGCCGCGGCGCTGGTCCACGGCCTGACAGTTGCGGAGGGCAAGGGCGGATGGATTTCCAACCTACACGTGTTCCCGTCGCAGATGGCGCAGAATTTCTGGATCGCGATCTTTGCCTGGGTCACTTGCTTCCTGGTGACGATTGTGGTCAGCTTGGCTACCACGGCGCACTCGGAATCGAGTTTGCGCGGGTTGGTCTACGGCCTGACCGACATGCCCAGCGAGGAGGGCGTCGCCTGGTACCTCCGGCCCGTGCCCCTGGCAATCGTGGTGGCCGTTGCGCTCACCATTCTGAACGTGATTTTCCTCTAAGGACTACCGATGGAAAAACAAACGGAAAAGACAATGGATCTTCGCG
>CAIYDY010000188.1 GCA_903925015.1 uncultured Acidobacteriia bacterium | reverse complement strand
TGCATGAAGACCAGGTTCCAGATCTCCACAAACCGGCCGCCCGCATCGTCCGGGAACTGTTCGTGTTCCCGACCCGGGGCCGCAGCCTCGGGTCCCAGATCGTAGTGGATCTCCGAACACGGCCCGCACGGACCGGTATCGCCCATCTGCCAGAAATTGTCCTTCTCATCCAGCCGGAAAATGCGCGACTTCGGCACCCCCGCCACTTCCTGCCACAACTGCTCGGCCTCGTCGTCCTCCCGGAAGACCGTCACATAGAGTTTCTCCGCCGGAATCCCGTACTCCTTCGTGATCAGCTCCCACGCGTACGCGATCGCGTCGCGCTTGAAGTAGTCTCCGAACGAGAAGTTGCCCAGCATCTCAAAGAACGTGTGGTGGCGCCGCGTGTAGCCGACGTTCTCCAAATCGTTGTGCTTGCCGCCCGCCCGCACGCACTTCTGCGAAGTGGTTGCCCGGACGTAGTCGCGCTTCTCAAACCCTTGGAACACCTCCTTGAACTGGTTCATTCCTGCATTGGTGAACAGCAGTGTCGGGTCGTTCTGGGGCACCAGTCCGCTGCTCCGCACGATACGGTGGCCGCGGGCCTGGAAATAATCAAGAAAGCGCTGGCGAATTTCGTTACCGGTCACGGGTGTCCTTTGGGGATGGGATACCTTGATTATAGGTGGCCTCCGTTTCCGCACCGCATCCGGCTTCCTGCCGCAATCGGAGTCCGTCGATTTCAGCACCGCAACCTCGTTGTCGGACAGGTTGAGCTGTTTCTGGTAACACCCCCCCGAAGCTCATCCCCACCCGCCCGCTTCCTGCCGTCCGAGTCGTCGGAACCCGGCAAGCACAGACCCCACCCCGCTCGCCGCCAGCGACCCCGCCGGTGGCGACATCTGCACGGCTGACCGACGCACCCGAATACGTTGCCACCCCGAAAAGCAAGCCGACGATTGGATCGTCACCGGAACCGTCCCCGAATGCGTAATCCTGGCCGAAACAGCCGTCACCGGCACGACATAAAGGTTGTCTGCAGCTCGGAGTCCAAGCGAAAGTCGCCACCGTCCCCGTCACCACCTGCCCTGCGCCGAAAACGCCAGCGCCTGCCCCGCAGTCACGCTCACCGGCGTCATCGACGACAGCACAAAATCAACGCCGACGCCAGCACCTGCGGAGCCGTCGTGTTTGTAGAACGGATACGTGGGCACCCCGTAATACACCGCGTTCAAAACCGGTGCAATCCCCGGCGCGGCCAGCGTGTAGGTCCCGAAAACGCACTGCCCCGGCCCCCCGTATCCGTACGAGGTCAGCGCCGCCGACTGCGGCCCCTTCATCGACACCTGCGGGAACACCAGATACCCCGAACAATACTGCGGATACAGGATCTGCTGGTTCGCCACCGTCACCGGCCCCACCGCCCCGTTCACCAGCGCCACGGGCTGCGACCCCGAAGTCCACTGGTACGGCGGCATCTGGAACCCCGCGCTCCCCGTCGACATCAGCATCGGCACCGGCGTGCCGGTCACCGTGAACTTCGTAATCTCCGTCAAAGGCCCCGGCTGGCCCTGCTGGTCCGTCCCGAAGCCCGCGTTGCTTTGCCACTTACCGTTTCGAGACGTTCACCGTAACCGGCGGCGCACTTCCACCAACGGGCACCCGGACCGGCACCTGCTGCGAATCCCCCTCCAGTCGTTTGCCCTTTTCATCGCTCACGGCCAAACTCGCGCTCTGGGTATTCAATACCACCGGTTCCCCGAACGGCACAATCAAATAGTGGTCGCTGGAGCCCGGAGACGCCGACAGCAACCGCAAACTATGGTGCCGACTCCGCCCCGTCACCACCGTCATCGACAGCGCATCGCCGTGGACGCCCCCTTTCGTCTGCGGCAGCGCGTTTTGTGGATCGTTGACATGCACCTTGAGCTGCGTCCCGACAGCCACTTGGATGTTCACGTTCGGAATGTTCGAGGTGTCCGTCACCGTCCAGGTCGGTTGTGTCACAGACCATATGCAAGGATCAAGCGCATTCTCATTCGGCGCATCCACGCAGATCCGGTACTTCCCAGACGGAACCCCCGTAATCGAAAACGTCCCATCCGGCTTCGATGCGAACTGCCTGTCGAAGGCCTTGTGTCCCGGCGTTCTGGGCGTCGAAAGGTCGTGGATTGTCAAAGAGGCCCGGATACCACGGTTGGGTGCCACAGTCACTGTGCCGGCAAGTGCTGCGGCGTGGGCTGGCACGGTTGTAGCCAGCAGAGCTGGCAATGATTGAAAAACTATCAGCCGCAATAGAGTCATAGCCTGTCCGTCCGTTCCGTCAATGCTAGTCAGGCCCATCGTCTTATACCTCCGGTATGGAAGCCTTCAAGAGGGTTCATTTCGGGTTTCCTTCGACCACCACCTGCAACTCATTGGATATTACCGTCACTCCGTTCGCATAACTGGGTGCGGTGAAAGAGAACGTCAATCTATAGGGTCCCGGGGCGGCAATGTCGTATAGCGAACTTAGTTCGAACTTGTCCACGAGCCCAATCCCCGGTCTGAGTGTCACACTCCTAGCCGATGAGAACCCTGGGTATTTTCTTCTTTCGCCCTCTTCGGTGAGCTGAGCGACATCCTTAATCGGACTCCATACCGGAGTCGGAAGCCTAAGCTCCATCCAATAGAAGCTTATCCTGGGCGTCATGAATATGGAGAGCTCGTGATCGGATTCGTTTGTAAGGACGCTTGTCACGAGTACGGGCTCGCCAGACTTGTACACAGACTTGTCAGCGAATATTGCAAGTCGGAACGGACCTGACTGGCGACCGTCCTCAGCGCTGGCAGTTGCCGTTGAGACGCAGGGCAGGGCTGCCCAGATAAGTGTTGCCGCGGCTCGGGTTCGTACGTTCATTGAATTCATCATAGAGTATTCCTGCACTACCTTGGTTTGATGGCCCGCGTTGCTTTGCCACTTACCTCTTCGAGACGTTTACTATTACTGCTGGTGCACTCCCACCCGCCGGGACCCTGAGCGGCACTTGTTGCGAATCCCCCTCCACTCGTTTGCCCTTCTCATCGCTCAGGGCCAAACTCACGCTCTGCGTATTCAAGACCACTGGTTCCCCGAAAGGCACAATCAAGTAATGGTCGCTGGACCCCGGAGAGGGCGACAGCAACCTTAGACTGTGGTTTCGACTCCGCCCCGTCACCACCGTCATCGACAGCGCCTCGCCGTGAACGCCCCCTTTCGTCTGCGGCAGCGCGTTCTGCGGATCATTCACATGCACTTTGATCTGCGTCCCGACAGCCACTTGGATATTCACGTTTGTTAGGTTCGACGTGTCCGTCACCGTCCAAGTCGGCTGTGTCGCAGACCACACACAGGGATCAAGTGCGTTCTCATTCGGCGCGTCGACGCAGATCCGGTACTTCCCGCCTGGAACGCCGGTGATCGAGAACGTCCCATTCGCCTTTGACGCGAACTGCCTGTCGAAAGCCTTGTGCCCCGGTGTCCGAGGCGTCGAGAAATCGTGGATCGTCAGCGACGCGCGGATGCCCCGGCTCGGGGGTACCGTGATAGTGCCGGAAAGCGTGGCGGCCTGTGCCCCGACAAAGCCACCGAGAAGGCAAGCTGTTACCAGCTTCGCGCAGCCGCACAGGCGGACCGAGCAGTATCTCTTATGATTGGTTGTCCGATTGAGAATTGCCAACGTGCGAAGGCGGTCAAGTAGGTTCCCACGAATTTCACCAGCCGATTTTCTCGTCGTCGTCACGTTTCTCCCACTTTCAAATGCAACCCCGCAGACTGCGAAGCTGCCAAGCCGACTTGCCCGCGCGTCAATGCCCCGCTCCTGTAACATGGAACTTCACTGCCGCCGGAGGTTGCCCCGTGCCTACCGTGACCGGAACGGATGTCGAACCCTGTTGCGGGAGGGCCGCACCGGCACCGTCGGCCACACTGAAGAACGAGCTCGATAGCACTAGCTTCACACCGGCGTCGTAAGGAATCCTCACCTGGTAGTTGCGGCCGGCCGTGTCGGATGAAGCGACTACGGCGGGGTGGAACACAAACGCGTCGCTGGTGACTCCGATAAGTAGGTGCGCCCCGCTCGTCTTTCCCTCATGCTGGTCCAACAACTGCCCACTATCCTCCACGCGGATGTAAAGTGTGGCGGCGGGCCTGAGCACGATCATGACTGCTCCGGGCTTCTCGTAGGCCCCGACAACCACCTTGACCGGCGTATTGCCCCACTCGCATGGATTCAGCCAGTTCGCAGCTTCTGCGCAAAGGACATACGGACCAGATGCCACCGCAGGGAATTGGAATGCCCCTGTAGCAGTCGTGGTCGTTGTCCACTCCGTTCGCTGGTGGCGCGCAGCCGGGTATGGCTGCGTCTGTGAAAGTGAGACCCTCGCTCCAGAAATCAACATCCCGTCCGACCCCCGCACGGTTCCCACGATCCCAAGGGAGCCGCCGGTCGGATTGACGACGGCGGCCTGTTGTGCCATAAGATGGGCCACCGGTCGGAGCAAGCCAAGCAAGACAAGCAGTGTGCCTTTGATCTTTTTGTCCATTGGTTGATCCTTCACTTCACCGCAATCGTGACATTCTGGCTGGAGTTGTCGCGATCTCCCACCCTCAACACCAATGGCTGCGGACCGGACCCGATCCCTGTGGGCACGGTCACCACCACCTGAACAAGACCGTAGGGCTGGAACTGGGTTAGTCCAACCAGGTACACGGGCGCGTCCTTGCCCCCGATCATGACCGAAACCGGCGGGGTCTTGATGACCGGCAGGTACGCGAGGTTGACCGTTCCGTCCTCGACCAGCGGATTCGGCACGCCCATTCCTGTAGCGTAAATGTAGACACCTAGTCCCTTCGTCGCGGGGCTGTCCACGCTGTTTGTGCTGTAGTCCCAATTGAGGATCGCCCCCTGGCCCGTACCCGTCGCGGCAGCGGTAAACACGGCTGGCGACGTGTCGGCCAAAGGAACAGTGAACGGGTCCGAGGATTGGTTGAAACGGGATACCACGACCTGGGCCGATTTCTGGCCAGCCAACGCATACGGGACCAGTGCGTTGATCTGAGTCGGACTCGAGTAGAGCAGCGATGCCGGAATGCCATTGAAAGTTACAGTCGTATTGGCACCGACCACCTTCGGATACAGCCCGTCGCTTCCGAAGGTCGGCGCGACCGGCGGCCCCAGGGCGGTTCCCAAGATGGACACCATGGCTCCGGGTGCCACAAGCGGCTGCCATGATCCGCTGTTCAGAACCGCCCGGATCACGGGAGGTTCCTCTCTTACCGACAGGTTGAATACTACCGTGGTCGTGACGGCTGGTGTCTGGTCCGTTGTGGTGAACGTCGCCGATGCCTGGCCCTTGTACCCGGCAAAAATCGACGCGGCCACGCTCGGATTGACCCCGATGATCACCGTTGTGGGGGTCGTGCCGCTCGACGGCGACACGGTCAGGTACGGCGGGTTTACTCTCAACAACTTGAATTTCACCGGTGCCGAACCAGACAAAGTGCCTCCGGTCACAGTGGTGCCTGTGTAGCCAAAGTATCCGAAAATTCCAGAGACAGCGTCCCCGGCAAGCTGCGGATTAACGCCAATTCCACTTTGGCAAAGAAGCGGCTGGGCCGCCAACGCCAACCAAGCAAAGATAGCCATGCCTCGCTCCATTCATCCTCCTTGGATTGATGTCCCATCTACTGCGTTGCCAACCACCCGAAGTACTTCCATAGAGATTGTCCACTCCACAAACTCGGAACAGAATCATCCCCCACGATCGTATAGAGATGCTTGTGCCGGGAATCGGATGTGGGCAGGAACGTGATAGGCACTAGCAGTGTCTGTACGTTCGGTGATAGGTCCGGCTCTGTCAGGGGATGGGGCTGTGATCCCGCGTGTATGATACAGGTTGAGTTTGCGAGATCTACTCCTCCGGTGCCGACAATCGAGTTCCCTGCCAGCCAGTTGTTTCCTCCGCTATCGTCATCCAGATATACTGTCTTGCTGCTTGGATAATAGATAAAATGGCATCCATGGGCACCGTTGTCTGGGCCATGCTGCCCATCTAGGTCATCACCAGTAACACTAAACATGACTTGAATCCACGAGATGTGACCGGCCCCAAGAGGATGGGCAGCGGGAAACGCAAATGTCTGAGGCCCGCTCACGGGCGATGAACAGCGCGTTGTGTTTGGCCAGACCGCCTTTGGTGTCACTGCGCGAGGGCCGCTCGACGAGGCCGTCACGGCTGCGGCTGGGCCCAGATATCCGTCGAGATAGGTCAGACTCCTCTGGCCGACTTGGCCCTGACTGTACGCCAAGAAGGTATTGCCGGCAATCGAGACTGCGTAGGGCTGGCTGCTACTGTGCCGCAACGTGTAAGTGCTATTGTCGAAGAGGTCGTCCAGCAGGACCGCGAACGGCTGTCCTGACACCACATTGCCACTGATCACCACATCCTTCGAATCCCGTCCATCCCCGCACGGGCCTAGGATCGAAGGCGCACTGGAAACCGATATCCCACCACCAAAGGGTGGGTTCTGGACTTCCTGTGTCGCGTTATTGGTCATCGTGTTATTGGTGACATTTGCCCCGTACGCTCCAGACAGCGTAATACCCTCCTTGGAATAGCCCGTGATCGTATTACCTATTATGCTGATATTCCGGGAATACAGCTCCAGTGCCTCGGAGGGGTAGCCGCCGTATGTTGACGGCGCTGCAAACATATTTCCCACTATGTCCAACGTGTCCGCACAAGGGTCGAATTCAACAGTACCGCCCTCTAGATTGCCGTCCTGGGGATGAATATAGTTATTCGTAAATGTGTTGTACCTTAGGCCAACCCAACGGATAGCCCCGCCGCCCATCGCACCCGTGTTGTTGCCAGAGAACGCGTTCCGTTCGATTCTTATGTTCCGCGGTGCGGTTACCGCCGCATCATCTTTCCAGATGGGATTACCATCGCAAACGGAAGCGTGGTAGGCGGGTGCGCCATTCGTGCCGTAGAGAATGCCCGTAACAGCCGAATTGTTAACTTGGGCGTTGTGGATGTACACGTCATTCACCTTCTCGCCGGATGATTGGTTGGGGTAGAGTGCGAGTGCGTGCCCTGCGGAGTCCTCAAGGTCCACATTGGCTACCGTGAGGCTGTAGGCGTCTGCGTTCACGAACGGACTTACCCCGTTGGAGCCGGTATCTGCGTTGTTCACCCAGAGGTCGACACAGGGAAAGTCCCCGGGGACAGCGTTCCTCGTGGTTAGTCGGTGAAGCATGTCGCCGCAATTCACCGTACTGAAGTTTGCGGTCGTTTGGTTGCGGGGACAGCCAATAGTCGAGATAGAGAGGCTCACGTCGGTGCCCGTGCTTTGGTCATAGAGCTTGTCCAGTCCGCCGCAGATGGTCAAATTCTGGATCACGATGTTGGCACCTTTTCCCGGGGGCGACACACGAATCAGCGGGTCCAGAAAGCCCGGAGCCCGGACTAGCTTTGTGTCGG
>CAIYDY010000187.1 GCA_903925015.1 uncultured Acidobacteriia bacterium | reverse complement strand
GCCCACTGCGCAGGAGAAGCTCCGGCTTTCTCCAGACCATAGCGGAGTTCTGCCTCGGTTATTGCCGAAATACCGACGGATTGCTGTTTGGGCAAGGTGGCCAACCGGGTGCGGGCCGCAGGCGAGCGCCCTTTCAGGATGTAGCTGACGGTGTTGGTATCTAACAGAAAGTGAGGGGCCAGAAAATGAGGGACGTTGGCGCCGGAACTCACAAAGTCTCTCTTACCTGCGGAAGGTCCTGGTCACGATTCGCAAGGAGATCGTCGGGGAAACCGGCACCATCGAGGGCGGCAAAGATCTGGTCCCAGCTTCCGGGCGATTGCGAGAGAATGACGTCGCCCGTCCGGGGATCACGGCGAATGTAGACCTCGGCTGTCGGAAAGCGATATTCGAACGGGATTCGAACGGCCTGACTCCGGCCGGTCATGAACACTCGCGCCTTATCTACCTTTTGCCTTATCATAGTTGATGTATACCATGATACATACCGGCCACGGCAATGCAAGCGGGCAGAGTGGTTTTTGGAGGATGGCGGCGACTCAAGTCGCATTTCGTGTCAGCGGTCGCCGCAGGGACGACCATTCGTTCGCGACGTTCCTGACCCGCCCCAAAATTCGAGCCGTCGCGAGTCGGACACAGTTCCATGCCGACCAATGACTTCAGACCCTATGCTTCAAAATCGTCGGGGCTTTCCGGCCTTCGATTTCGCCGGCCCTGGTCCAGCCCACATCCGTGCCCGAAATGACCGCCGCCCTGGTCCCGTCGTTGTCGTCCACGATACAGACGTTCTGCCTCCGGCCTTCCTGAAAGTGGCTTTCCTGAAAGTGTCGGGCTTCATGTCGAAATTCTTCCGCACTGCTTCCAGCAGATTGCCGGCCGCCAGAGCGCAGACCAGTGCCCGACTTATCCAGGGGACAAGGTCGGTATTTATGCTTCGCCCCTGGTCAGGGAGTGCGCTCGACCCAGTTCCAGACCTCAGGCCCGCGAATGGACTGCACCGACCTGACGCCTGTTTCGCCGCCCCTGCGCCGATCCGCAAAGGCCTGCAGTACGTCCACACAATGGAACATGGCTCCCTCATGTCCGGCGCCGCCGACCACAATCGAGTTTTTGATTGGCGTATCTGCGGCGAGTTCGATCTCGGGTTTGCGGAAGTAGAACGGTATGGAAGATCCCCCGCTTAGGGGAACTTCAGCTCACGGGAGTTGTCGAACATCCACTTCGCGTCGTCCCAGTTGTAAGAGAAGAGCTTGTCGTTGCACACGGGGACGGAGCGTTTGCTCTGTTCGAAGACCTGCATCACTTGGCTGTAAATCCACCAGCGCGGCAGGAGCCAGTGCCCTTTGGTAGACGGTAACCGGACTTTGCGGGCAAGATGAGAATTGGCGGTGCTCCCACTTTTCCGATGTGATGCAGTCAATGCTGGAAGCGTGGCTTCAGACGCCGGAGGCGTAACTACACGCTGTCATAACGGGCATTCCTGCCAACTGCACAAGCTCGCCGTTTTCAACCGCCAAAGCATGTTGCAGTCGCAGCAGTGAAGGAAGCGTCGGATTCATAACTCTTTTCGGAATTGCGTCATGCGTGCGTCCGCGCAGTGTCCGGCCAGCAACCTTCTTGCGAACTCCACCCCATTGTTTGAAGAAAAACGCCACGCCAGCGGCTTTGCATTGCTCACGGATCGACAGCACCCAATCCTCTTGCATGGGCCGCGCGCGGGGTCCGCTCTCGCCACCGACGATAACCCATGAAATCCCTTCGAGCGGAAGCTCTCCGACATCTTCAAGCAATGGCTCGACCGAAAGGAACCGAACGGCGGCGGGCGCAGCCTGAAGATCCGCTATTCTCGGAATACCATACTTGCGGTCCTCTACTGAAACGCCCCACCAGATATGACGCTCGGCTGCCACCTCGCTGAGCGGGCCGCGGAGCATGTCCCGGAGACGCGCGGATCGTTTCGTAAGGATTTGGTAGGTGTGCCACCGCGCCAGATGCATTGTAGTGGCCACGCGGGAGATGTATGAGTCCGGCACCTGATCGTGAAACAGGTCGCTCATTGAATTCACGAAGATCATCCGGGGTTCGCTCCAGCGCAGGGGTTCTCCGAGCTTATGCGGCACAGTTCTGAGGTCGAAACCCTGCTCGAAAGGATGCCCGGGCACTCCCCGAAACCGCTCAGCGAATCTTTCCGCATAACAGTGCTTGCAGCCGGGACTGACTTTGGTGCAGCCGCGCACTGGGTTCCAAGTCGCATCGGTCCACTCTATTTTTGAAAGTAAAGACATGGGTTATCCAAAAAGACTTTGTTGGTCCGTCCCATACTTCAAAACTTCATCCCAGAACTTGTAAGCGGTCTTATTCCGCGAAAATAGTGCAATGTAGTACAGAGACAGGTTCTTCTCGGTTGATTTCACCAGTTTCATGCGGTCCAGCGGCTGTTCGAGGTAACCGAGAGATTGCATGCTCATCGAGAATTCCTGTGCCAGAAATCGCCTAAAGTCACGGCGGCCGGCCGCTTTCCAGCGTTCCCGCCACTCCTCGTTACCAAGCGCTTCGTCGATTTTCGACGAGTTCCCGTCCACATAGTGGTCATAATTACGGTTGGCATCCATGCCGATCGCGAGCAGCACCACGAAGTCAATATAGACGACCGAAAGCTTCTTAAGCGTTTCAAACTTCAAGCCGAAATCAAACGGATCCACTACACACAGGCTTAGGACTTTGTTGCTTGGCGAGCCTTTCGGAATCTCCTTGCAAATGTCCGCGATCTTGGAGTCACAATCGCCCGGCACATAAGCCACTTGCGCCTGCGGAGCAATTCTGTCGACGCGAGCCGTAAGAGCTGCAAGCAAGTCGGGGCTTTTTTCGCAAAATATATACTTGTCGAACGGATGCGTGACGCCGAGGGAGAGAAGAGGCGACCCCTTTAGAATCTTCTTGCTACCCTTGATCTTGCCATACCCGGCACCGGCGTACAGGTCGATGTACACACGCTGGTCCCATTTATGCTTCATTCCCGTCGAGAACAACTCATCGTAAAGCGACAGGAGACGGTACTTTTCCTCCGCCCACGACCCAACTTCGGGGTAAATCAGCCCGTCGTCCTCGATCATGTTCTGAGAGCTGGACACCAACTACCCATTCTAAAACATTTTGGACATGCGCAACGCGGTGAATGATGGTATCGATCTCGCGGACGCGTGATCGTCCGCCCAAGGTCCCACAACCGGACTTGCCGGGCACTTGGTGGAGGCACGGGGATTTGCCGACATCTACGCGTAGTCGCCTCTGGAAGAGATCGCCCGTTGCTAT
>CAIYDY010000186.1 GCA_903925015.1 uncultured Acidobacteriia bacterium | reverse complement strand
GGCCGGAAAATTGAACGGAACAATGGCAGCCGTCACTCCGAGGGGCTGGCGGATCATCATTTCATCCAAGCCGCTGGCAACATCTTCGAGGTTGTACCCCTGCATCAGAGTCGGGATACCGCACGCCACTTCCACATTTTCGATGCCGCGGGTGATCTCCGCCCGCGATTCCGCAAACGTCTTGCCGTTCTCCATGGTGCAGATTCGGGCGATGGAATCGGCGTGCTCCTCCAGCAGGGCGCGGAACTTGAACAGGAACTGGATGCGGTTCTGCGCCGGGGTGCGGCGCCATTCCACGAAGGCGGCGGCGGCGGATTCGACAGCCGCGTCGACATCGCTGGCCGAGGCAAGCTGGACGCGCGCCAGAACGTCACCAGAGGCTGGATTGAAGACATCGAAGGTCTCCGTGGAGAGACCGGCGCTCCACTGGCCTTGAATGCAGTTCAGGTTGTTGTCGATATGGGCGGTCGTCATGGGGAATTTCCCAGCCTATCGCACACGCCACCGGCAATTCTAAACAGCCAACGCGACGGTGCGTTCCAGCCAAAAGGCTGGAAGCTCCTCGAAGGTGGTCAGTTCCGCTACCGCCTTGGGAATTCCCACCGTCGTTCGGTAGATCTGGAACAGCCCGTTGCAGGTTTCGCAGTTCTCGATGTGATCATGAACCGGTGCCTGAAGCTCGGACGGAAGTGCGGCATCGATATAGTCCAGCAGCAGGTCGAACTGGCCGCCGCAAGTCAGTTCGGGGCCGTTGCAGAGTTCGGGCCGCAGGATCTCGGCCATCGCGGCACGTGCCCTATGCAAGCGCTGGCGGACGGTCGCGTCGGGGATACCCAGACGCTCGGAAACTTCACGCGAACTCAGATCCTCCACATCGCGGAGAACCAGCACGGTCCGGAATTCCTCCGGAATGCTCCCCATTGCCTTTTGGATCGCCCGGCGCATCGCCAACCGCTTTTCCAGTTTCGGACCCGGATCGGACCACGCTGCGGGAAGACCTTCGAAGGCCGGCTCCACGGCACCGCCATCGGTCATCAGGCTGACCTCGCCGCGACCGCGCGCACTCCGCAAACGGGATAGAGCCGCATTCACTACGATTCGGTGCAGCCAAGTGGAAAGGCTCGCCCCGCCTTCGAATCCGGCAATTCCCTTCCAAGCGGAAATCAGACCTTCTTGAACCGCGTCCTGCGCATCGTCCTCGTTGCCGAGGATTCGGTAGGCGGTGGCAAGCAAGCGACCGCTGGCCGTGCGAACCAGCTGCTCAAAAACAACTGTGTCCCCGGCCCTCAGGCCGGCAACGATGGAGCTTTCGTCAGCGCTCATAGGTCCCGCAGTTCCTCTCCAAGTAGGATGACAACTCTCCGGTAGGCGAAAACATGGCTGCGGCAGGAGGCACAGGCCGCCAGATGCCGATGGAATCCGGCAAGCTCGAGCTCAGCCAACTCACAGTCCAGATAATCGGCGACCAAACAATCGCACTCGATGCAACTCATTGATGATACTCCCGACTCTTGGAGTTCCGAGCAGGACGGATTGTGACGAAACAATTGATCAAAAAAAGATTTACGCACCCGGTCACAAATCCATTCGCCCACCCATCGAAGGTGCGCAAGGGAAGTACGAGACGGAAGCAAAAAGGAAAACGACAATGAAAACCACACAGATCCTCAACTACGCGGCATCCGCCATCATGGCAAGTGCCGCAATCATGGGCGGAGCGGCGAGCGCCCAAGCTGCAGACGGCCCGAGCGATCCCCAGATCGTCGGCATCGTCCTCGCCGCCGACCAGATCGACATCGACTACGGCAAGATTGCGCTTGCCAAGTCGAAAAACAAGGGAGTCCGGGAATTTGCGCAGCGGATGGTGACGGACCACTCGGCTGTTCAACAGAGCGTCATCGGCTTGGCTGCAAAGCTTGGCGTCAAGGGCGAAGACAGCCCCACCAGCACGGGTCTCAAGGGTGGCGCAGTTGACATTACAGCCAAATTGAATGCGTTGAAGGGTAAGGATTTCGACAAGTTCTACGTGGACAACGAAGTTTCCTACCACAAGACGGTGACCGACGCGGTGGCCGCAGTGCTGATCCCGAGCGCGCAGAATGCGGAACTGAAGTCGGCCCTCGAAGGTGCGCAGCCGTTGTTCCTGAAGCATTTGGAGCATGCCCGGATGATTCAAGCTGGCGGCAGCGGCATGATGAGCCACGGCAAATAGGCTGGGCGACCCAACATGCGGTTGATCTACAAAATAGGCGCATTCGCGATGGTTCTGGGGGTGGTGACGATGTCCGTGGCTGGCCCACCCCCGCCAACCACGCACAAAGTTCTGATCCAAGGCTTCAAATTCGTTCCGGAGCGGATCGAGGTGGCGGTTGGGGACACGGTTGTTTGGGAAAACAAGGATATCGTTCCCCACACGGCCACTGCGAAGAAAGGCTTCGACTCGAAGGAGATCGCAACCGGGCAGAGCTGGAGCTACGTGGCAAAGCGGCAAGGCAGGTACGAATACATCTGTACCTACCATCCAACGATGAAGGGCGAACTAGTAGTCCGATAAGGAAAACAGACATGCAAGACTTGCAAACACTCGAAATGGATTTGAACGCGATGATCGCCAGGGGCGAAATGGTGGAGGCGACCGAGAAGTACTATGCGGACGACTGCACATTCCAGGAAGGCAACAAGGAAGCCCGGCCAGGCGGCAAGGCGGCCCACATCGGTTACCTGAAGGCCATCTTTGCCTCGGTGACCGCGGTCAATGGATTGACGCTGCACAGCCAGACGGCGGGCGACGGCGTCACGATGAGCGAATGGACGTTCGACCTTTCCACCACCAACGGTCCGGTCCTGTGGAACGAAGTCCTGCGGCGCCGGTGGGTGGACGGCCAGGTAGTATCCGAACGCTACTCTCGAGAAACAGCACCCGTCCAGCCGCGCCGAAGCTGTTTCTGGTCATTGCTACCCGCGTCCGGGCGGCTCGGGTGCTATACGGCAGCATGACCCACCCACTGCTAACGGTACTGAAGGAGGCGCGAGCATGCTCAGCATGCGCCTCCTTTCTTCCCTTGGGTCCGAAGCCCCTGCTGGCGGCGGACCCCGAGTCGAGAATCCTGATCATCGGGCAGGCCCCCGGGAAGGCCACCCACGTAGCGGGAATCCCATGGCAGGACCGTAGCGGGGATACGTTGCGCAAATGGCTTGGGGTCTCGCGCGAGCAATTCTACGACCCAAAGCTGGTGGCCTTGGTCCCGACCGGTTTCTGTTACCCGGGAACCGGGACCACAGGTGACCTGCCCCCCAGGCCGGAATGTGCCCCGCTGTGGCATCCCCGGATTCTACCGGAACTACGGCAAGTCCAATTGACGATTTACCTCGGCAGTTACGCCTTTGCCCGGAACATGGGCGACCGTTACCCGAACCTGACCGCGGCGGCGGCGGATTTCGCTGAATTGCTTCCGAAACGGATTGTTCTACCCCACCCGTCCCCACGGAACGGCATGTGGGCCAGCCAAAGACCGTGGTTTGCGGGAGAATTGATCCCGGCCTTGCAATCGAGAGTTTTGGAGATTATTGCCAGATGAGAACGAAACGGATGTTGGCTTTGGGAGCGGTCTTTCTTGTGGTCATCCAGCTGGTGCCGGGACCCTACTCGTCATCCATGAATACAGCTCCGAGCGGGCAACTCCTGCAATCGAGCGGTCTTGATCCGACCACCGTTTCCCACATTGTTGAAGCCTGCGGCGACTGCCATTCAACTGCGACACGATGGCCTTGGTACAGCCGGGTTGCCCCGATGTCGTGGCTGATCGCCAAAGACGTCGCGGACGGGCGCAAGTTCCTGAATTTCTCCGCATGGAAGGCATACGGGTCCGCCGGCCAAGGCCAGTTGCTGCAGCTTGCCGCGGAACGGATCAAGGATGGCAGTATGCCCCCGCGCAGATACTCATTGCTGCATGCAGACGCGGAGTGGAAGACTAAGACAAGGGCTATGGTCGTGGACGCCCTGCTGGCGGAATCGGCGCGGCTGGCGAAATTGGAATAGCGGGTCGGTACAATCGAATTTCCGTGCGCCACACCACAACAGTAAGAGTCCGCTACGCAGAAACAGACCAAATGGGTGTCGTTTACCATGCCAACTACCTGGTGTGGATGGAGGTGGCCCGGACCGAAATCTGCGCGGCGATGGGTTTCCGGTATACGGAGATGGAAAAGGACGGCGTTTTGCTGGCCGTAACCGAGGCCCATGTCCGGTACCTGAGCGCCGCAAAATACGACGAGGAGATCTCCGTTACAGCCATCCTGGGAGAGGCCAACCGGCGATTCGTCGCCTTCGACTACGAAATCGCCTGCAATGGCCGGAAGGTCGCGTCGGGACAGACCCGCCATATCTTCCTGAGCCCGGAACTTAGGCCAACCAGGCTGCCGGACAAATACGCGCCCATGTTTGGAATCGCCTAGCGTCCCTACTTGACGCTGCCCTTGAGCGGCTCTCCCTTGAGCACCGCACCAAAGGCATCCAAGGTACGCTTTCCGTCGGACAATTTCATCTCCAGAATGCCGCCAGTTGTGGATGATGCCGAGCCGGACCACTTGGCTCCGCCCCACGTAGCGGCCACGTCCGACAACTTCAGCCGGGGATTGCGCCCATCGAAGTCCCACTGGAACATCGACTCCAGAGATTCCATCGGGGCCAAAGGTGCCAGTTCCACATTTCGGCTCTTCAATTTTCCGGTCGACTTGGCCCTCAAAAGCAGATCTTCGCCTGTTCCCGAACTTGTTAGGGTTCCTTCGGCCTCGAGAACTGTGGACCGCCAGCGGACCCCTGAGAACTTGCCCGTGACGGAATATTCCGGCTCAGGCTTCGCCAAATCGACGGAAACATCGCCCCTGAAAGCGGCTTGGCTGGAATAGGCGTCAGGCAACTGGAACTGCACACCCTCCAATTTCGCCCCGTCGGCGTTCCAAAGTATCCGCGTTCGAAACTTCGTCAAGGAATTGCCGGCCAGATCAACTGACGCCACCTGCAATGTCCCGTCCATGTGGATGTCCTTCAGCCAGTCCGGTTCAGGCGACTTCCCGAAATTCAGCGCCTTCGCGAACAGTCCTCCACGCCGCAGCAGCGGGGTCAAAAGCTGATCCACTTGGGCCATATCGATCTTCGATGCCACCAGCCGGAAATGGTGGGGTTGTCCGATACCAGATTCGCGGAAGTATTCGCCCTGTGCGTCCATCCCTCCGACGGACAGGACGAGTTTCTTGAGGGCGAATCCGCTTTCATCCAACACTGCATCCGCACTGGCAACGCGCAGTGGTTGTGCAAAGGCTGGAAAAACGATGTCGGCATTTTTGAGACTGAATGTGCCGGACCAGCCGGCCTCGAACGCCTTGGACAAGGCGATGTTCCCAGTCCACGTCCCCGATGCAGCCACTGCGAGGAACGGAGCATGCACCGCGGCCATGTAGGGGCGCAAGACGGCTACCGGCATTCCCGACGTTTCCAAGGACGCTTTCGGTTCTCCGCTGGCGGCGTCGTATTCAGGCCGAAGGATGGCCGTTTCCCCCGAATCCGCTGTCAGGATTACAGAAGGGATTCCGATGGTCGGGCCCGAGCCGCGAATCGACGCATCGGCAAATCTGACTCGTCCGGCAGCGGGCGAGTCACCAGAATGGACCGAAACGTTGCTGGCCGATAGTTCTCCGTCGAACATGGGATTGCCGTCGGGCATCGAAAAGCCCATCTGGCCGGACAAAACACCATCCAGACCGATATCGGTGGGTATCCCCAGCCCGACATTGCGGGCAACCGCGAACAAAGGTTCGATCGGCATCTTGTCGAGAAGGAACCGCACATCCCAACGGGGTCTCTTCAGATAGTCCGCCGCCCGGTAGCGGACATCCACCACGGGCAATTTTTCTTGAGAAACGGCGCGTACTTCCAACGTCTGCGCAGGCACGTTCAGTGCACCCGAAATGCTCATCGCCACAGGCCGGCCTCCCGGAGGCGTTGTATTCCAGCCATGGATGTCGGCGACCTGGATGGAGCCGGCTATGCCAAGGCGTGACAACGGTCCGGCCAAGTGGGCCGCTCCCCAAATATCGCCGTGAATGCCGGATTCCCGGCCTTCGAAGAGGGTCATCATGTCGCCGAGCTCGCTCTTTTCCATCTTGACGTCGAGTGTGACCGAGGAATCCGCTTGGTGCCACTGGCCTCGCGCGACGAAGAAGCCGAAACCACGTGCCGGACGGTCCGTGCGGGCCGGCTCGGCACGAACCTTGAGGGTCCAAGGGTCGCCCTCGCTGGATGGGGGCCAAAGATCCACGTCGGTGTTCAACAGGTAGAAAACGGACTTGGTGTCGCCGAACTTGAAATTGATTCGGCCTGAAATGAGGTGGACGCTTGGAAACGCCTTCAGAAGCTTCGGGCGCAGCAGTTCCGAGAAATTCCACTTGACGGCCCCGGCGTCTCCGGCGGCAGCCCCGGCCACGGAATCGACCCGGGTCAAGTTGACGCTGGTGTCCTCCAGATCGATGGACGCGAATTCCAAGGGTCCGCCGAACAGGGCCGACAGCTTCGGACGCCCACGCATGACGCTGATGTAGGCAACTGGTTCCGGGCCAACGGAGGGATCCTCGGAGATTTTGACGTTTTCGACCGTGAAACCGGGTACCGGCAACAGCTGGAACTGTACTTGGCCAACCTCAACCTTGCGACCCAATGCGCTCTCAAGCGCGCGGTGGATCGGCTCCCGATACTTGTCGGCGGAGATGCGGGGCACGTACCAAGCAGCCCACAGGAGGCCGGCAATGGCATAAAGGACCAGCTTCGGCCAGGTGACGAACTTGCGGAGCTTAGCGGAGGTCAAATACCGGCCTCGCGCGCCAGAAGCGCCTGATAGAGTGCGGGGTTGTCCACATCGTCATTGATGGCTGCATCATCCACATCCAAGTAAAGGATCGAAGCCGAATTCCGGTCGATCAAATCGCGGACCTTGCTGGAAACAGGCTCCGACAGGAACTGCCGAGCCATTTCCGGGTCGAGGCGGACGGGATGCCCGCGCTTGCCCGCAAACCTCGGGATCACGATGGGAGCGTCCGTCCCTGCAAGCAGGGAAACCGTGGCGGGACGGACCGCCGGGTGGTCCACCAGCGTGAAGAGCACCGGCGTCTGGATGTCCCCGAGGGCTCCTAGGCCGCATTGCAAAGATGTCAACATGCCCAACTTGTAATTGTGATTCACCACCGGTACTACTCCGGCCGGGGCATGCGCGGCCATGGCCTCGCCATCGAATCCGAAAACCGCGACCACAGGGGAACAGGCCGCCCCTAGCGCCTGGGCGAGGGTCGAAAGAAAAGTGCCCTCGCGGAAAGGGAGCGTCGCCTTGGGGCGCCCCATGCGCTTGGATTCACCCGCAGCCAAGATGATTGCGGCGGGCTTCACTTCAGGAGCGTCCGCAGATGTTCGTCCGCAAAGATCGACTTCGAAAGGGACCGCCAACGGCCCTCGGGATCGCGCCGCATCGCGATCATTTCGGCACCGACGGAAATGGCAATCTCCTCGGGCGAGATGGCCCCGATTTCGAGACCCATGGGAGCGTAGACCCGCTCGAAGGCCTCACGTGGCAATCCCTCTTTTTCCAATTCCTTGATCACGGAGATCGTCTTGCGCTTGCTGCCGATCATCGAAATGTACTTGGCCCTCGTGGTGACGGCCCAGCGAAGCACGCGCATATCGTCGCGATGGCCGCGGGTGACAATCACGAGGTAGGTGGAATCGGTGACCGCGAGCTTCGGGAATACATCCTCATACTCCTCGGCAAACACGTCGGCGGCTTCGGGAAACCGCTCGCTGTTGGCGTAGGTTTCGCGGTTATCGACCACGGTGACGCGGAAGCCAGCAAGATCCAGCACCTTGGCGAGGCTCTTCGAAATATGTCCGCCGCCGAAGATCGCCACGGAAGGTTGGGGGGTGATGCATTCCACGAACACATCCAGCTGTCCGCCGCAGATCAAGCCGTTGTCGTAGGCCGCGTCCTGGCCCAGGCTGAACGACATCTTGCGCGGCTTGCCAGTCTGGATGACTTCCTTGGCGGCTTCCCAGACCTCAGCCTCGACGCAGCCGCCGCCTATGGTGCCAGCCAGCGAGCCATCCTCACGAACTACAAGCTTCGCGGTCTGGAAACTGGGGATCGACCCCCGCACCTCAACAATGGTCGCCAAGGCGCACTTTTGGCCCAAGGCCCGCAGGCGAACGATTTCGTCGAGAACATCCATCCGTACCCGATTATATCGGGTGTCTTCCCAACCCCTACTGGATCAGTACTTGGATGTGGATTCCAATCCCGAGCTGGGGCACGTCCACTTGGATCATCCCTTGGGAGACTCCCGGGAGTTTCCGTGAAATCTTGATCTTGACGGTCCCGGAGGCTGGAAGCTTGGTGCCCTCGGCTTCGACGGTTGCCCTCGGGATGCCGCTGGCATCCAACTTGAAGTCAACCACCCCGGGAAGGCTGTTGATAAGGGTTACGGTCTGGACCGGCTCGGCTTCGGTGAGGACAATACTGGTTTTGTCGGCTTTGATCAGATTGTTCATGTCACTGATTGCCGGCATTTTCGGAAGACCGGCCGGACCGCCTGTCGGGGCGGCATCGCGCTTGAAATCTCCAAACGGGGTCGGGACTGGGGCCTTCTGATCCACATACATCACCCACTTGCCCTCTTCAACCTTCCAAGTGCTGCTGAACGGCATCTCCATCGGCATCGGTTTGGGCGCACCCATCATCATTACGGTGAAGTTCGAACGGACAGTCACCTTGGCTTTCTTGCCCGGCTCCAGAATTTCGATTTTTGAGATCTTGAAAGCATCGAAGGCGCCCTTGGAGGAACTGTAGTAGAAATCCTTGGTGTCCTCGGCGACAAAGGCCTCGGCTTGGCGGAACTTCTTGTCCATCTGGAGCTGGTAGAAGGTTTGAACGCGCTCCCGAAGCTCGGCCTCACCGGGGACCGGAGCCGGCTGGGCGTTCAGCAGACTGGCAAACAGGGGGACGGTTATTGCAAGTTGAAAAGTGCGGAAGGCAGACATACTCAGATCTTAAGACGCAGCGAGCGCTGAAAAAGCTGTATCATGAAGTCAGTTTGTCGAACTTCCGCGCATGTTCCTCCCACACCAAAGCCACGCCATATCGACCAACCGGCGGCAATTCCTTCAGGCCGTCACCGGCGCCACGGCCGCGGCCAGCTTTTTCGGCCCCTCGGCACTCAAGGGCATGGCCGGACCCGGCACCCGCAAGACGGTAGTCGTCACATTCGGTGGCGGTGCCCGTGACGACGAAACCTTCGCCCCTGACGGCCAGGAGAACATCCCGCAGCTGATGAACGAGTTGCTTCCCCAATCCACTTTCTATACCCAGGTGGTGAACAAGGGCATTCTCGGGCATTATGTGGCCACGGCGAGCATCGTTACCGGTGCCTACGAAACGTTCAACAACTTCGCGGCAGTCTCGCCGGACAATCCAACGGTGTTCGAATATTTCCGCAAGGATGTACGCCGGCCGGCGACTGATTCGTGGGTCGTGGCACCCTCCAACGGCTTCGCGCGCATCGGAGAGAGCGGCCACAAGGCGTATGGACCCGGGTTGGGAGCAGGTGTGATCCTGCCGAAGCGGCTGCTATCGGCCGCGCTTACGTCGCGGTCCGACGGGGCCCGATACGAACACCTGCTGCGCGACAACTACGAAACACCGCTCCACGCGCCGTCGCTGACAGGCCACCAGATTGAATTGGGCCAGATGGCGGAGGTCCTGAAGCTTTCGGTGGACGATTTTTCCACCCACGCACGCAGCCTTGCCAGCCCGGATGAAATGTCGGTCTATGTCGCAAAGCACCTGATGAAGGAGTTTGCGCCAAGTCTCCTCTGGGTGACGCTGCACGACATCGATATCGCCCACTCCGGCACCTTCTCACTCTACGTGGACGGCATCAAGCGTTCCGACCGCCTCTGCGCAGAACTCTGGCAGGCCATCCAGAAAGACCCCGAGTACGCCAACAAGACCACCATGTTCATCCTGCCGGATTTCGGACGCGATTCCGACATAGAGCCAGGCGGCAATGGATTCCAGCATCACCGGACCGGCGACGCATCGTCGCGCACAACTTGGATGATGGTTTTGGGGCCGAATGCCAAGCAAAATGTGGTAATCGACCGTCCTGTGGAGTCAGTGGACCTGGTGCCGACGATCGGGTCGCTGATGAACTTCAATCCGAGGTATTCGGCGGGCAGGCCGCTTGCGGAGGTAGTGTAATGCTCCCCGCGCAATTGACCGCGGAGTCGTTTGCGGGGTATCCGACGGAGGCGCGCGCGTTTGTCTCAGACCGACTGGATCTCCTGCGGAAGCTGCCACTGGCTTTCGTACCCCTCCTGCTGCGGGAGTTGCTGGTCTACGACTACAAATTCCCGATGGAGCGGGTGGATCTGGAACGCCAGTTCCGTTTCCTGGCGAACCTGTCGCCGGAGTCCGCGGCGGCGCATCTGGAGGGATTCGCGAAACTGCGGTTGCCGAAGGATTTGGACAAGGTCGACTGGGTCAACAATCCGGCGATTTTCTCGGAACAGTTGACCGCACACCTCTGGAATACGCACCAGATCGATGCTTTCCGCGCGGCGGCGGTGCAGTGGGTCAAACAGGCGACGGCCGCGTTCCCGGACGAGCCGATTCCCTCCAAGCGCTTGGGCGTGGCGGTGATCGGGCAAGGCTCCGGAGCAACCGACTACCGCTTGTTCCGCAAGTTGCGTCCGTTGGGCACATACTTTCCGAAAGTCGCGAAATCCGAAGGCGGTGTGGCCACTATCTTGGAGGCACTGGCAAAACGGGTGGAGTCGCAACCCGGCCCCTACCGGCACTGGTATGTGGACGGCGGAAGCCCTGCCCCCATACCGGGATTCGCGACGCGTGGAGGTAGCGTCACCCGCGTTTCCTGGGCGGAACTAGCCCCGGCTAGGGCGGCCCTGCAATCCCGAATGCAAAAAACATACGAGGCGAGTGTATTCGACCCTGAGGCCTTCCGGACGATGATGGCGCAGATCAAACCGGTCGAAATCGGCCTGGCTGCTGAGAAAAGCGCCGACGAGGCGTTGAACCGCTTTGAAATGTCGCTGTTGACCGAAGGATCCGGGACCCAAGTCTTCTCGACTACGTTCGTGCAGTGGACGGTCCGGGAGGCACTCCGGCGCGCTCAGCCTCTGACGCTGGTGGCTCGTTTCGCCCCCCGGCAGCGCGAGAAGCAGATGAACGAGTTGCTGACTGAAAATGCCAGGCGGCAGGATTTGGACCCGCAGGGGTCCCTGGTGGACGCCGACATGGGCGCATATTACCACTGGCTAAACCAGCAGCGCCTTGCCGGTGCAGAGCAGTCCGGCTTCCTGGCATGGTTCGAAGGCCATGGGGAAGCGGTTGTCGTGGCACCCGGCTTTGCAAAGGGCAGCGTCTCCGAAAAGCCCACCGACTTGGGCGAACTACTGGCCCGGCTGTCGTAGACAGCGCTAGAATTGGGACTGGATATGTCTGTTGCGGTCTTTGCCAGCTACGCCCATCACAATCAAGAAGGAGAACTGGAAAAGTTCCTCTCGGCCCTTCGGCATGAGTTACAGATGAAACCGAAAGTCGCAAGAGCCAAAACGATTGTTTTCTATGACCAGGACGGGATCCGCTTAGGAGACGATTGGGAGCGAGTGCTCTGTAACACGGTAAACGCTGCCGAAACATTGCTTTGCCTGATGTCCGACTGGTATTTCGACCGGGAGGCTTGCGGACGGGAATTGGGCGCATTCGCGGCACGGACGAAAAAGCTTCCACCGGAATCCCTTTGCGCGCAATTCATATTCCCTGTCTGGTGGATGCGATCAACGGTACCGCTTCCCTCTCTTCTCTCAGCGCTCCAGTATTCAGACGCCACATTCCCGGCTTCCTACTGGACCCGCGGGATTCGGGGCATGCTCCGCGGTCGAAACGCGCAGGGCGACTTCGAGGACATGGTCACAGCACTAGCCGACCGAATCGCCGAAACAATCGAGTCCCAGCACACGCTACCGATCGGAGCCCCTGTCCAGCGATTCCAGGACTTCTTCAACGCGTTCGAGGAACCGCAACCGTACGATGTTCGGATGGCGGTGATAGCCGATGGCGGCAATGCATGGCGTCCTACTGCGGAGGATCCCACCGTGGCTGAGGCTGCGGCGCGCACTAGACAACGTCTCGGCGTTTTTGTCCGTACCATCGAGACCGGGGTCCACCTGGAGCGGGATTGCCGGCAAGCCCAAGCGGAGAAACAGGTCATCCTAATCGTTGTGGAAGCGGATGCCAGTCCAACGGCAAAGGCGATCCGAATCAATTCGTTTGGCCTCTCGAACCTCGTATGGCTGGTGGTGGACGCTGGCTTGGCCGCGATAGACAAGGTTGCCTGGGCAGCGGCACTGGACGGAACGGTGTTCTTTGCTGGACCCGGTGGGTTGACGGCACAAATGGAAGTCTTGGTCGACCAAACCCGGCAGTCTCTCGAAGGCCGGGAGCAGGCCCGGTCCGTCGCGGACCCGCGTTTTGCAGAGGTGGCTCCAAGCGCGTTGCCGATGCTAACCGGCCCCGGCCGGAGGGACGGCAGATGAACACAAAAAGTCAGGCACCGCCCGGCAAGATCGTTACGTTCTACTCCTACAAGGGAGGGACGGGACGAACCATGGCCCTCGCCAACGTGGCTTGGATTCTTGCGTACAACGGCAAGAGAGTTCTGGTTGTCGATTGGGATGTGGAGGCCCCCGGACTGCACCGCTACTTCCGACCATTTCTCCCCGATCCGGAATTGTCGGAAACGCCTGGACTGATTGACTTCTTCGTGAAATTCTGGGAGGCCACGCGGATCCCGCCCACCTCGCAGAGCAACCCGACCGCGTCGGAGCGACCTTGGTATTCCGAGTATGCCGACTTGCTCGGCTACGTTGTTCCGCTGGACTACGAGTTCCCCAACCATGGCGCGTTGCACTTCGTAGGCGCAGGGCGGCAAGGTGCTTCTTATGGCTCGCGCGTGAACCGGTTCCGATGGGATGAATTCTACGAGGAGCTCGGCGGGGGTATCTTTCTTGAACATGTTAAGGAAATCCTGAAGGCCGAGTATGACTACATCCTGATTGACAGCCGGACCGGCTTGAGCGACACCTCGGGGATTTGCACCGTACAAATGCCCGACGAATTGGTGGTGTGCTTTACGATGAACCGGCAGAGTATGGAGGGTGCGGCGGCCACGGCCCGGTCGGCGGATCTGCAGAAGAGACTGGCCGATGATCGTCCCGGTTTGAAGATTTGGCCTGTACCTATGCGGGTGGAACTAGCGGAAAAGGAGCGGCTTCAGTCAGCCCAGGAATTTGCCAAGGTATATTTTTCGCAACTGTTATGGCATCTGCCGCCGGCCGAACGTTCAAAATACTTAACGGAGATGGAGGTTCTCTACTTTCCGTACTACGCCTATGAAGAAATCCTTGCGACGATAGCCGATCCGCCCGGACAGCAGCATTCGCTGTTGGGGGCTGTGGAGAGATTGGCGTCCCGTCTGCATGGAGCGCCAATAACGATGCCGAAGTTGCCTGCAGGAGGCCGGGAGCTGATCATGGCCCGCTACGGCTCGGAGGCAAAGTCTCAAGTACCTTCAAGTTCCAAGATATTTGTGGGATCGGTATTTCAATTCGATGAAAGCTCTCTTCGCGCCGTCTCGCAGTTGGCCGAGGCTCTGGAGCAGGTGTTCGGCGCTGGCCACATCTTCTGGGACGAAAAGATCTTGCCGGGGGAGAGTGTGCTGCCCGCAATCAAGAAAGCCATCCGTTCGGCAGATTGGGTACTGCTGGTCTGCGCGACCGCGGACGACGAGTTGTTTGAATTTTCCCAAGAGTCCGACGCCCTTCGGGAGGCCCGGAGGTTGAAGAAGCGGATCGTTCCGGTGCTTACGGAATCCGGGACAATTCAGTCCCTGCCTCTGCCCCTTCAGAAGGTTCGTTCGCTTCGCGTTGGAAAAGGACCGGAGGGGGTAGAGAAATGGATCGATCAAGTGCGGCCTCTACTCGCCCCGGATGGAAACAATCACTCGTCGCGCACGACGATTCCTGTAGATCCAGACGATCCAAACAACGGTCAGTTCGGCGAGTCTAGCCGGGCCAACGGCCGAATTCTCTCCGCCACAGTTCTACCCGACACCGATGGGTGGTTCAGCATTGATCTAATGGTGACGGGGACTAGCCCATCCCCATTGCTGGAGGGCTACGTGGAATTCCATCTCCACCCCACCTTTCGAGCCCGTATTAAGACCGTCAAAGCGGTCAACGGAGTTGCCTCCCTCCGCCTGTCCGCTTGGGGGGCCTTCACCGTGGGTGCCGTAACTGACGATGGTGCTACCAGGTTGGAATTGGATCTCGCGTCTTTGTCGGACGCACCTACTGAATTCACAAGCCGTTAGTACAGCCGAACGGCTTAAATCCCGCTTGGCAATCCGAAAAACCGCTGCCCGCCGCTGCCGGCGGCCAATGTTTCCGTCAGTGTCGCCACGCCCTTGGCACCGCAATGCTTCACCAACCGCACCCGCAATTCGGCACGGGCCCGCAGCAACCGGCTTTTGGCGGCTGCCACCGAAATCCCGAGCCTCTCGGCGACTTCCGGCATCGGCAGTTCATCCACATCCCGTAAAGTGAACACCCTGCGCAGCAGTGGCGGAATCCGGCCGATTTCGGTCCGCAGCAAATCACCCACCTCGCCCGACCCGAACTGCGACTCCGGCCCGCCTTCCGTGTCCGCCAGTTCCAGCACACCCCGATCCTCCCCAACCCGCACGTCATCCAAATAGAGGAACTGAGCCCGACGCTGCCGCCGCAAGCGCATCAGGCATTGGTTCACCACAATGCGCGTCATCCAGGTCGAGAACTTCGCGTTCACCTGGAACTGCCCGATGTGCTCAAACGCCTTCCACCATGCGTTCTGAACCTCGTCCTCAGCCGATTCCTTGTCCCGCAGGATGGACATTGCCATCTTCATCGACATCCGGTAGTTCCGCCGCGTCAGCTCCCCGAACGCGTCACGCCGACCCTGTTGGGCCAAGCGAACGAGCACTCCATCGTCCATCCCCTCAAATTCCTGTCCGGGTTGAAAACTCTTTTGCATCGGCATGGTGTTTTTCCAGTCCTATCGGTTGAGTCACTGCAGTGCGAGGGCCACTCGATGACGCTTCTGAAATAAGAGTAACCTGATATGGATCGAAATTTTTACTGCCAATGAAAGACACTTCACCCACAGCGGACGAGACGCGATCTTCGTTCAGTCCTGCTAACATGAGTTTTCAGATGGGGGACAACGCCGACAAAACCGTCCAAAGAATCCTCTCCACCTACGAGATCGGGGCACGCCTGCGGGCGCTCCGGCTCCGCAAGAAAATCGCGTTGGTGGATTTGGGGAAGCATACGGGTCTTTCAGCGTCCATGCTTTCGCAGCTGGAGACCGGCAAAATGGTGCCTACGCTGCCGACACTGGTGCGGATCGCCATGGTCTTCGACGTGGGACTGGAATACTTCTTCGATGACCGGAGCCGCCGGAAGACTTTTACCGTGGTCCGGCGCGGGGAGCGCATCCGGTTCCCGGACCGGGCGGATGCCGAGTCCCCCTCATGGTTCTTCGAGTGCCTGGCATTTTCAGCCACGGAAAAAGACATGCAGGCATACTTGGCCGAATTCCCTCTCCGCGAACCTCAAGATGTCCGGCCACACTCCCATGACGGGTCGGAGTTCATTTACGTGACAAGCGGCCAGCTCTTCATTTCCTGCCACGGCGAGGACTACGAATTGTCACCCGGCGACAGCGTATATTTTGACTCGTCGGAGTCGCACAGTTACTGGAGCACTTCTGCGGACGGGGCGCAGGCGGTGGTGGTCACGACCGCGGCCAAGGGATAGCGCCTCGTGCCCGGCACCGGAGCACCGGTATCCTGCAAGAGGAGATGCACACTGACAGCCCCCAAACCGACCACCGCACACCTTTCCGCGTCACCAGCGCGGGGGCGGCCTACGAGGGAATCCGGCTCCCGGTCTCGATCCTCCTCGAAAATGTCCGCAGCCTTTATAACGTCGGCTCATTTTTCCGCACCGCCGACGCCGCTGGAATCGAGAAACTGATTCTGGCGGGGATCACCGGCCATCCGCCCCAGAACATGATCTCGAAGACCGCCCTGGGAGCCGAGGAAACCGTGCCCTGGGTACACACCCGCCAACCGGTTGAGATCCTGCGTGGCCTGCGCGACCAAGGACATGAGATCGCCGCCATTGAAACCAGCGTCCACGCGGTCGATCTGTTCGATTGGCATCCCCGGTTTCCCGTCTGCGTGGTTTTCGGGCATGAGACCGATGGCCTGACGCCGGAGGTCGGGGCGATGGCCGACACGCACGTGCGTATCCCGATGCTGGGCCAGAAACACTCGCTCAACGTGGCAACGGCTGGAGGCGTGATCCTCTACGAACTACTGCGGAAATACCGTGCGCTGCGAGGGCCAGCGTTGCCAAGCCGCTGAGAACACGGCAGATCCAAGATTCGCGCGAAGGCCCGTACTCCAGTTCCACCTTGCATGGACCGTTGCAGCCGGGCGCCAGTGCGATCAATCCGATGCCATCCTTGCGGACAGGAACGGGCTTTCCCGAAACCGTGGCGCGCCAGCCCGGAGCCCAGTTCATGGCAACGGACAGCGCCTGACTACTCGAAATGCTTGTCCGGATCCAGGCCTTGGACTCAGACTCCCAGACCAAATCGGCGGTCGGCATCGCCTGGTCCTCCAAGGCTTCCACGAACGGTCGCAGGGATTCCACATCGAGACCGTGGATCGGCGTCCGCGCCACCAGCGCGGTTTGCGGCACCACCCTAACGAGCGACGGTGAGCGCTGGGGAATACCGAAGATGGTGTCGTCCTCGTCATGCCAAAGTACCGGCAAGACCCCGTCGTACCGTTGTGGAAATACCAGCGGATGATAAAACTCCCTGCTTTTCTCACCCGGAACCGTGATCGCTTGCGCGCCAAACGCCTTCAGCCACAGCAGGGAAATCTCAGTGGCCTGACGCGCCGATTCGCCACCCACATAGGTCTGGTAGACCGCCACCTGCTGCATGAAGTTCGGGGCCGACGGCGCATGGCCGGAACTCAGTTGCGGGATATCCCAGAAGATATTGCAGATGAACTCTGTGTCGCCCGATACCATGACCCGCTGTCCGGGAAGCAGCCCGTCGACAGCCGCGCAGGTCTTGTACTGGATGGTACCGGTGATCTCGACCGGCTGCAGCATCCCGCGCGCGGCATGCCGAAAGACTTTCGCCTGCCAGCCGCCGCCCAGAATCACAACGGCCAAGCCGGCAACCGCCAATCGTCTTGGCACCCGCGCAGCCAAACAACCCAGCACCAGACACACGGCCATTTCCAATTCCAACTGGTAGCGGTTGGCCTGCGGAACCAGCGTGAGTCCGCCCAGGAAAAATCCGGCGGGAATCAGCATCATGGGGAACACAAACAGGAGCGAAAAGCGCTCCAACGAAGGTCCAAGGCGACGCGTCGCCCACCAGATTGCACCGAACAAACCCACCGTCGCGAGGATCCCCAGCCAAGCCTTGGGACCTGCCTGGAACAGCCCGCGCGCGCCCCACTGGTCCTTGCCGATCAGTTCGATCAACGACGGCGGCAACCACGGGCAAGCCCAAAGGTACGCCAATAGCCCGACACCAGCCAGTCTCTGAAATCCGCCGCCGGTCGCCAAAACGATGCACAACCCGCCGATCACCAAATCGACGGCACCAAAGGCGTTCGACATCACCACCGCAGCGCAGGAAACCACCGCCGCCGCCCATTTTCCCCGGCGCAGACAATACAAAGGCAGCGGCAGCAAGGTCAGTGCCAGATTGTGCGGATCCTCGGCATAGTGCACCAAATTGTACAACCGCAGCGGCACCCAGTGGCCGTTGTCGAGCACCCGCAGGACCGGAATCGCCATCTCGCCAGGCGAAACCAGCGAGTACGCGAGGGCCGCCCCGAGCGACGCAACAATCGACCCGGACCATTCCCACGCAAACAGAAACAGCGTGACCGGCCCCAGGCAATACACCATTGCCAGCACAAAGTGGAACGCGCGTGCAATGGGCCACCCCGAAATCACCGATGCCAGAGCGCCAAGCGTCGGAAGCAGGGGCTGGTAGGCGTTCTCGATTGGCATTCCCGCGTTGAACCATGGAAACCAGTTCAGATCCCTAAAGTGGTCCCGGTAAAAGCGGCTGAAGGCAATGAACGCACCGTCGTTGGAGGAAAGGTTCCGTACGAACGGCGCCGTGAACAACTCGCGGCAAATGTAAGCATTCAATAAGAAGAGGAAACCCGCCGCCGCCCACGGCCACCACCTTTTCGGAGTCATTGGGGAAATTACGGACGGCCCGCGCTGCGCCGATTCGGGAATGGCGACTGTTGCGGCCGAGGTTGACTCGCCGAGGCTGGTTTGTGTGGGCCCGTCCATCGTATCCGATTGTAACGGTGCATACTGCCGTCTATTGGGCTACCACCGAAATCCACACCCCAGTGGAACTGGATGCACCGCCGACTTTCAGCACCACAGGGACGTATCCTCCCGCCGCGATGCCCGACGGCACCAGGACATTCACCTGCATCAGGCCAGCCACGTTGCCGGGCACACCACCAGCGTATTGAATCGTGGTCGGAACACCGCCAACCGTTGCCGAAACCGGAAGATTTGGAGTCGGCAAGGGGAAGCTGGCAAGTTTTCCGTCAACGGCCGTGGGGCCGCTAAGCCCCTCACCAGTCGCATACACCGAGACATACTCCCCAATCCTGACCGGTGTTGCGGCGGAGTTCAGTGCGCCGGTGGAAACATTGATGGCCGCAGCTTGGCCGGCACCGGTCGAGTTTGCCGTAAACAGCGCCGGAGCCGATGGTGCGATAGGGACGGGAAACGCCGACGAAATCTCCCCGCCATACGAAACGACAACCTGGGCCGTTGCGCCGGTCACCGCATAGGGAACAATGGCCGCAACTTGATTGGCCGAGGTGTAGATCAGCGGTGCAGCGATGCCGTTGAATGTGACGCGCGTGCCGCCCAAGTCCGTCCCGATGGCCGAATTGGTCACTTGGAACAGGGCGAGCGGCGAGGGGCCCAACCCCGCCCCGTAAATCACCACAATCTTGCCCGGCGACAACGGCAGAGCACTCTCGCCCGCCGCGTCGTACACAGCCGAGATCACGGTATTCCGGTTGATCGGACTGAGCGTCCGAATCGCCCCATTGCCGTCGTCCACGACAAAAAGATGACCCGCGCCGTCGAACGCAAGGGACGTCGGGCCCGAAAACAGCGCCGTCGAAGCGGGTCCGCCATCACCCGCGAAGCCCTCCGCACCCAAGCCGAGGGAAGTGCCGCCGACGCGCACCACCCGGTCAAAGCCGGTGTCGGAATACCAGACATTTCCCGAGGCGTCCACAGCAACACCGGCCGGGCTCTTCCCGGTCGCCACCGTCTTTACAACCCCGTTCGCAATCGCCAAGACCCGGTTGTTGCCCGTATCGCAGACGTAAACCGTCCCGTCCGCGCCGACGGCGACCGCCGACGGTCCGCTCAAGCCCGTGGATGCCAGAACGGAGGCGCTGCCGTTCGGGGCTATCTTGCGAACACGGTTCAACCCAATCTCCGTCACGTACAAGTTGCCTGCGGCGTCCACGGCAAGGCCTGCGGGAAGTCCCAAGGTGGCGGCTGTACCATCGCCGAAGACAGTCGAAATCTTCCCGTCTGAGGAGACCTTCCTGATGCGGTTGTTGCCGGAATCGGCGATGTAGAGATTCCCACTGCCGTCAACCGCCAGACCGGTGGGTAAATCCAGCTGTGCGTTCGCCGCCGGGCCACCGTCGCCGTCAAACCCGCCGACACCGGTGCCCGCGACCGTCGTGGCAATGCCTCCCGGCGAAATCCGGCGCACCCGATGGCGCGAGGTATCGCTGTAATACAGATCCCCGGAGAGCGCGATGGCCACGGCTCCAGGCGCTGGCACCTCCATTGGCGCAGTAGGGCCGCTCCCCGCAATAGTGGCAATTGTGCCGTCGGAAGCCACGCCGCGAATCCGGCCATTGGCGCTGTCGGCGATCAAAATGACTCCGTCCGCACCGATCGCGACGTCGTTTGGATAATACAGGGACGCCTTGTTGGCCGCCCCGCCATCCCCCGAATATCCACCGGTCCCGTTTCCTGCCACGACAGTCAAACCCGCGAGTTGTAGTTTCACGATCCGTTGGTTGCCGCTATCGGAAATGTATAGGGTGCCCGCGCTATCCAGCGCGACACCGTCGGGAAAATTCAAACCCAATGGCGTGCCCGTTCCGGCAATGGTAGTGGTCACTCCGGCTGGGGAGATCCGGCGCACGGCGTTGTTGCCCGCGTCGGCGACATAGATATTGCCGCTACCGTCGACTGCCAGCGAAGTCGGCCCCTTCAGCCCCACTGAAACCGCAACCGTCGAAATCAGTCCGGCCGGATTTACGCGCCGAATGCGATTGGCCCCGAATTCGAGTACCAGCAGGCTCCCGTCCCGGTCCAGCGCGATAGCCACAGGCGTGTCCAATGCGGCAGCGACGGCCGGACCGGCACCCGTCGCGGCACCGCCACCGGCAACCGTCGCGATCACCCCGTCCGGAGCCACCCTGCGAATCCGGTTGTTGCCGGCATCGGCGATATAGAGGTATCCAGCCGAGTCGGCCACAACTCCCGCTGGTGAAAAGAGCTGGGCGTTCAGGGCAAGCCCGCCGTCTCCCGAAAATCCCTTGCGCGAAGTGCCGGCCACGCGCCGAAGGACCCCGTTGGTATCCACTTTGAATACGCAATGCAGACTTGTGAAGTAGACATCGCCGGAGGGGCTGGCCGAAACACTGTCTGGATTCCCCACCCACGCCGATGCCGCAGTCGCTGGCGTGGGTGGCGGATTCCCACCCACCAAGGTTGAAACCAGAAACTGCTGGGCGCTGCAGAGGTCCGCGACGAGAAGAAGCAGACTCGCTTGGTGTAGTTTCATCTTGATCGTCGACGGCCCCGAATCCCAGTGGACCATAGTCCGGAAGCCCGGTTAGAATAAAGGCATGCACGTCGTACCAGTCAATGAACCGCTCCACAGCCTCGATCAATGGGATGATGCCGTCCGCGACCGGTACGACCCCAAGCGCGCCAAGGAACAATTCCGCCAGTTCGATGACGACACGACGCCGCCCGTGGTGCGCGAATTCTACCGCCAGAACCACCAATTCCAGACCTTGAATTTCGTGCTCGGCACGGAGCAGGAGTACGGTGCC
>CAIYDY010000185.1 GCA_903925015.1 uncultured Acidobacteriia bacterium | reverse complement strand
TGGTCAGGTTGGTGCCGGGCTGTCGCACAACATTCAGGCGTCCCGGTTCCATCGTGAACGTGACACTGGAGGGTGCCAAACCGGACGATACCGATGTGACCAAAGCGGAGTTGATTGTTGTAACCGCGAAGGTCAGTTTGCCCGCGCCCAGGTTGTTCATCGTGACGGTGCCCTGCGCCAAACCTGGGTTGCAGGGGTTTTGCGACAGGAACACCTGTGTCGCGGAGGGCATCAGGATGGGGTATTTGTACAGCGTAGAGAGCGGCAGGTAGACGAGGCCGGAGAGCGACAAGCTCCATGCGTTGGCTCCGTCCGCGCTCATCACCATCCTCGACACGATGCTTTCGGGCATCTTGATGCCGAGTTGGATGCCCAGATTCAGGGAGTCGCTGACCAGCAGGGTGGAGGAGTTTGAAGGTGGCTGGGGCGTCGTGAAGGGGGCGACGTTGAATGCACCGTAAATCGTTTTACCGTCGCGTGAGAAAACGCTGCCGCCGAGGTTTTGACGGGTGCTGAATGTGGTGGTAGAGGTTGCACCG
The DNA here is from genome assembly GCA_903925015.1 of uncultured Acidobacteriia bacterium. Classification (GTDB taxonomy): domain Bacteria; phylum Acidobacteriota; class Terriglobia; order Bryobacterales; family Bryobacteraceae; genus BOG-234. The sequence goes on along the minus strand of CAIYDY010000185.1, from coordinate 6,798 downwards.
ACCGGGAATGGCGCGTTGGCGACATTCATTTGGCCCAGAATTGACAAGGTGGCCACGTCGTAGAGCGTGTATCCTGCCATAAACCGCGAACCATCGGGGGACATGGCGATTACGGTTGACTGGCCGGTCACGTTACGGGTCCGCAGGATGGTGTGCGAGGAAACCTCGTACACGAACATGTAGGTCGTGTTGGGTGCCGCGGATGGAGTGTTGATGCCGATGATGTAGGACCCGTCCGGAGTGCGGACGAGTCTGCCAGTGAAGGCGACGTCGGGCCGGGCCAGCGTCTGGCCGGGCAGGGGGGAAGGAGTGGTGGGGGAGGGAGGGGTCGAGACTGCGACCAGCTGCACGGGGCTGCCGTCGGGCTGGGTCCGGTCGAAAACCATCAGTGTGTTGGCCCCGGCGGTATTGCCGAGAGTGCTGACGACCGCCAAGCCGTCGGCACCGACTTCGACACCCTGCGGGGCGGCGGGCAGGGTGATGGTTTGGGTGATCTTGCCCTGGTTCAAATCGATGACGCTGAGGCTGAGGCTGCCGCCATTGGTCACATACAGGTACGCGTTGTCCATCGACATCGCGGCAGACAGGGGCGATGTGCCGACGGCGATGCTCCCGACAACGGTGTTGCTGGATGTGCTCAGGATATCGACGCGGCTGGCGGCGGTGTTGACGAGGTAGATCTTGCCGCGGGATTCGTCCAGCACCATGTCCGCCGGCGTGGCACCGAGCGAGATTACGGTGCCGAAAGTTGCTCCCGTAGTCTGGGCCCGCAACGGCGTGAGCAGCGATGGGGCGGCAATGAAAGCTGCCACTGCGAGAACGGAGAGTGAACGTGTGGATGTCATGCTGCGGCTCAAAGCGATTGACAATTATAACCCGCACCTGGTTTCAAAAGTCTCGCACCCGTTAAAAGTTGGGTCCGAAATGAATGGCTGACACCCAAAACACAACGAGTCAAAAATGTTTTGGAAAACCCGCCTGCGGGTGCGACTTCGGCCAACAGCACGTGTTATAAAAAAGAGCTTGCCCTTCCATGTGCGCAATGTAACCCGCGACACTGTCCTTGGCGACGCCATTTCATTGGCGGATACCTCGGCGGCGCGGCGCGTGGGGCTGCTGAAACACACCAGCCTCGAGCCAGGCCATGGACTCTGGATTGTCCCTTGCGAGGCCATTCATACATTCTTTATGCATTTCCCGATAGACCTTGTATACGTGGATCGCAAACGCCACGTCCGTAAGGTTTTGAATTCATTGGCGCCTTGGCGCCTATCGGCATGCCTGTCCGCCCACTCGGTGATTGAATTGCCGGCGGGCGTGGTACAACAGTCCGGTACGCGCAAGGGCGATCAGTTGGAGCTTCGAAAGGTGAAAACGGCAGCATGACGAGCATGAGGATGGCAGTAGGGTCTCAGTGTAATGCTGTCGCGGCGTCATTGCTCGCCGCTTCCCTAGTTGCGTCCGGATGTGGTTCGCATACCAGGCTCCTGGCCCGCTCCGTCAGGCCGTCCACGCAGCAGGTTGTGGAGCGCGAGGCGGTCAATGCCGTGGATTCCGGCGACGGCGACTATGAACTCCGGGGACTGCGGGCCAAGCTCGATGCAAATCCCGGGGACCTGAAGGCGCGTTTCGCGTTGGCGCAGCGGTATCAAACGCTTGGATTCCAAGAGATTGCCGTCGAGCATGGCCGTTTGGCCGTGGAGCGGATGCCGGACTCGGAAGAGGCGCCGGTCGAACTGGCTAAATTGCTTTGGCGGGCCGGTCGATCATCTGAGGCCGCGAAACTTCTAGGCGACTTTTCCAAAACTCATGAATTGGCGGTGGGTGCCTGGGCTTGGCTTGGACTGGTCCGGGACGATTCCGGCGACTGGAAGGCTGGCGAATCGGCCTACCGGAAGGCGCTGGCGCTTCAGCCAAAGAGGGATGACCTGCACAACAACCTGGGCTACTGCCTACTCCGCCAGGGAAAGCGCAAGGAGGCTGAGGCCGAATTCCGGGCTGCAGTGCAGCTGGACCCGCACTCTGTGGTGGCGCGCAATAATCTGGGCTCCGTTTTGACCTCGAATCCATCCGAGGCGGTCGCGAATTTGCAGTCGGTTAGCGACCCAGCCACAGCCCACAACAATCTGGCTGCGGCGTTCATCGAGGCGGGAAAATACGCGGATGCCCGCCAGGAACTGTCAGAGGCCCTGCGTTACAATCGGCAGCACTCTGCGGCATTGAACAATTTGGCCTTGGTTTCCCAACTGGACGGCAAGCCTGCTGAATTCGTTCCCCGGGCTGGCAACCAAAAGCCCTCCGGGGCGGGGCCGGCAGTTGGGAACGCTTCGTGGGTGGGCCGGACTTGGCGCAGAATGTGGGGCCTGCGTGAACCGGTTTTGAATTCCGACAAGTTTACAAACAATAACGATGGGGACGGCGCCATCGCGTCCCGCAAACAAGGAGAATGAGCCATATGAAACAAACGTTCTTGCGCCTCGCGGCGGCCACAAAGCAATTTGCCCGTGATGAACAGGGCCAGGATCTGGTGGAGTACGCCTTGATCGTGGCGGCCGTCGGTCTGGCGCTGATTACGACAGTCAACACGCTGTCCCAAGGCATTGCCAGCCTGTATTCGAGCATCACGGCGGACCTTTCCAGCATCGGCGCGACACAGCAGTAAGCCAGCCAGGGCCCCCGAGAGCATTTGCATACCGTCGAATCCATCGCCCAGCCCGGACTCCGCTCCGGGCTCGTAGGGTACAACTCTACCCAAGCGTCGGAATCGCTCCCTTGGGAGCGGTTCCTGCCGGACCTCGCACTCTCGGGCGCGCTGGTGGCTCTGCTGTACCTGGTGGCATTCTTCGGGGCTCCGACGGCACTTTTCCGCGACGCCGACGCAGGTTGGCACATCCGGGCCGGCGAGCGCATGATTTCGGCCCGGTCCTTGCCCAGTGGTGATCCGTTTTCGTTTTCCAAGCCTGCGGGCGCATGGGTGGCGTGGGAGTGGGGGGCTGATGTCGCAGTGGCAGCCGTACACCGGTTTTCCGGGCTCGGCGGCGTCGCGGCGATCTACTGTTTGGCGATTGGAGCTTCGGTGTGGTTGTGGTTCCGGTTGAATTGGACTGCGGGTGGGAATTTTCTACTGGCCTGTCTTTTCGCATCCCCCATGCTTTCAACCACGAATCTGCATTGGCTGGCACGCCCCCATGTGTTCGGCTGGCTTTTCCTGCTTGGGTTTGTTTTGTTTTGCGAGCGGATCCCGTCACGAATGAGCTGGACTGGCTTGGCGGGAATCGCGGTCCTATCCGCAGTTTGGGCAAACGTCCATGGCAGTTTTTTCCTTGGACCATTGGTGGCACTTCTTTATTCCTCTGGCGCTTGGTTGGGTCGCAATGTTTTCGGGAACTCTGAAGTTTCGTGGCGCAGTGCACTGGTGACCTCCGCGGCGGCGGCGGCGGGTACGTTCTTAAACCCCCAGGGCTGGAATTTGCACCGGCATGTACTCGCATACATGGCCGATTCGGCACTGCTGGACCGCATCGGCGAGTTCCAGAGTTTCAATTTTCATTCCGAAGGCTCTCTTCAGATCATCCTTTCGCTGCTTTTGGGAATCGCCGGGGGAACTGCGGCGTTGTCGATTGGACGTGCGGACCGCTTTTTAATTGCGGCTTTGTTCACCGCCGGGGCTTTGCGATCAGCCCGGATGTTGCCCGTGGCCGCACTGATCCTCCTGCCACTGGCGAATGGATCCATCACGGCGGTGTTGTCGAAGACGAAAACCTTGGCGGCCAATTGCCGCTTGTGGCTGGATGGGTTCCTTGCTTACGGCGACGCATTGCGGGTTCAAGACCGCCGGTTATCGGGTGTGGCGTTGGTCCCGTTTGTCTGCGCAGCCGTATTTGTACTGCTTCCAGCACTCCGTCCTGGCTTCCCCTCCGACCAATTCCCGGTCGCAGCTTCGGCGTCGGTCAGCAGCCTACCGGCGACTGCAAGAATCTTTTCGTCCGACAAGTTCGGCGGATACCTGATTTACCGCTTCGCCGGCAACCGGAAGGTCTTCTTTGACGGACGCAGCGATTTCTACGGGTCCGAGTTTCTTCAATCTTATTCGCGCATGGTCCAAGTCCGTCCAGGCTGGACCGAACTGTTTGACAAATGGAATTTCACGCACGCCTTGCTGCCTGTGGACTATTCACTGGTCCCGGCCCTGAAGGCGCGCGGTTGGACCGAAACATACCGTGACCGTGTGGTGGTTTTGTTGACCGCCCCGGCCGGCAATTCAGATCAAAAGGAAGGACGCCGAGCCTGATGGATCGTCAACGCATCATTATCCTGTTCGCAGTGGCGTTGGTCTCCGCCATGTTGTTGGCGGGGTTCGTCTATAAGAGTGCCGTCACTCCGAAACAGGAACCACGGACGGCGGTTTTCGCCCTCAGCCATGACATGGCGGTGGGCCAGCCTGTCAGAAAGACGGATTTGAAAAAGATCCAAGTTCTGGCACGCGACATTCCGAACGGCGCGGTTCTGGCCGAGAAGGACGCCATCGACCACGCCGCGCTGTATCCGCTCCCGGCCAACTCCGTTCTGGTCAAGACGGCGCTGGCATCGCTCGCCGGCACCGAAGGGCTGCCAGCGACAATCGAGCAAGGCTACAGGGCGGTATCGGTAACAATCTCGGACGTCAGTGGTGTTGCCGGCCTGATCCAACCCGGAGGACGCGTCGATGTCCTGTTCACGCGGCCGGGCACGATGGCCGAGGCTATGACGTCCACGATTCTCCAGAATGTAAAGGTTCTGGCGATCGGGCGCAATGTCACGCCGGGCCAAGCTGTCGATCCCAAGGCGCAAAAAGTACCAGTGGCGACTCTGCTGGTGACTCCGGACGACGCGCAGAAGCTGGAATTGGCCAAGAACCAAGGGAAGATCAGCCTCAGCATGCGCAATCCGATGGACGCTACTGCGACGCTCGACGGCAAGCCGATCAGCACGGATACGTTGGACCCGGCGATGCGGGCCAAGCTGGCAATAACCGAAAAACTAAGGAGTTCGCCCAACCTGGGCGACCCGAAGGCTTGGGATGCACTGGCAGGTCTGAAACCCAAAGATCCGCCGGCACCTCCCGCCGCGCCAGTTGTGAAGGAAAAACCCGCGCCGCCCCCCCCGCCGCGCGCCATCGTTGACGTTTTCCGCGGGGAGAAGCACGTTCAGGAAGTATTCCATGACTAAATTAGGGTTTTCCGCAATCCTGACGGCAGCTGTGGCTGTGGTCCTCTGCGCCCAGACTCCGCCGGTGCGCCGTTCGTTGGCGATGACGGCGGGGCGGGGTGAATTGTTGCAGTTTTCCACCGACGTCAAGCAAGTGGCGGCATCGGAACCGAAGATCGCCGATGTCGTTGTGATTTCACCGCGCGAAGTGATGGTGAATGCCAAGGAGCCGGGCAAGACCACAGTGGTGGTTTGGGAAGGCACCACGCCGATCCGGTACGACGTGGACGTAACGGCCGACAACACCGATTTCGAAAACTTCAAGACGGCGTTCAAGGCGCAACTACCGGGCAGTAATATTGAGATCACCGGCAAGGGCGAGACGATGGTTTTGAAGGGAACAGCGGCCGACCAGGCCCAGCTCAAACTTGCAGGCGCACTGGCCGCGACGCGGGCCAAGGTCGTGTTGAACCAAGTGACCGCCCCGCCGCCGCCGGAGCCCAGGCAGATCGTACTGCAGGTGAAGTTCGCCAGCATCGACCGCTCGGCGCTCACCGAACTCGGTTTCAACCTCTTCAGCCGCAATGGCGTGGCGATTGGCGAATTGTCCACGGGGCAGTTCCAGTCCCCCCGCTTCAGCCAACTGCAGCCCACCGGGCAGCAGACGGTCAATTTTGCCGATCTGTTGAACTTGTTTGTCTACCGGCCCGACCTCAACATTGGTGCCACCATCAAGGCGATGCAGCAACGGAACCTGTTGCAGATCCTGGCGGAGCCGAACTTGACGACCGTGGAGGGAAAAACCGCAAGCTTCCTGGCGGGTGGCTCGTTCCCGTTCCCTGTTTTGACGACGACTTCGACCGGTGGCTCGGTGGCCCCAGTCATTACCGTGCAGTTCAAGCCGTTCGGTGTGAAACTCGATTTCACGCCGACAATCACTCCGACGGGCTTGATCAACCTGCAAGTGTCGCCGGAAGTCAGTTCTTTGGATTTTGCGAACGCAGTGACCCTGCAGGGCTTCCTGATTCCCGCAATTTCCCAGCGCCGGGCGGACACAGAGGTCATTCTGAAGGATGGCGAGAGCTTCGCCATTGCCGGTTTGATTGACAACAGGGTGACCGAGGAAATCATGAAGTTCCCGATTCTGGGCGATATACCAATCCTTGGACAGTTGTTCAAGAGCCGGTCGACCAAGAAAACAAATTCCGAGCTTCTAGTCCTGATCACACCGCATTTTGTCAAGGCTCTTGACCCGAACGAGAAAGTTGCCGTACCGGATTTCCCGCTGACCTTCCTGCCCAACAACGCTGAAATCAAGGCGAAGAAGGACAAGAAAAAAGGGGCGCAGTTTGTGGGTCCTCGTGGTGAACAGCAGCCGAAACAATAACCGAAGGCGGTTGGGGCGGGGTACCGTCTCCCTCCAGTTCCTCGTGATCATGGTGCCGGTGGTGCTGGGGTTCATGGGGTTCGCGGTGGACCTTGGGCGTATTTATTTGATCCGGGCGGAGTTAAACCAGGCCGCCAGCGCCATGGCGATGTCGGCGGCAGCGCAGTTGAATGGAACTTCAGCCGCAACAGACGTGGCTACCGCGGCAGCCCAAGTCTCTTTGG
>CAIYDY010000184.1 GCA_903925015.1 uncultured Acidobacteriia bacterium | reverse complement strand
GTCCAAAAAAAAGTGGCTGCCCTGTTGGCTGGAACCATTCCGGCGGAAACAGGGCTGCTGTGATGGCGGGGGTTGCCGAGCTGGCCCCGGTGGTCGGGGTCGCGCAGGCATGCGCGGTGCTGGGCCTCCCCCGTGCTTCCTTTTACAGGAGGACCCGTGCGGAGGGGGCGGCTGCCAAGCCGCCCGTCCGCAAGGCGGTCCAGCCGCGGGCTCTTTCGCCGTCGGAGCGGGAAACGGTGGTTTCGCGGCTCCACGAGGAGCGTTTCCTGGATGTTTCGCCCGCCGCCGTGTACGCGACATTGCTGGATGAAGGTGAATACCACTGTTCGATCCGCACCATGTACCGGATTTTGGAGGAGGAGGGGGAAACCCGCGAACGGCGGGACCAGCTGGTCCACCCACCTGACCACAGGCGCAGCGGCACAGTTCGACTTATCCCCGGATAAGTCCGGCATTCTGCTTCGCCCCTGGTCAAGGAGGAGTTGCTGGCCACCAGGCCCAACGAGCTCTGGAGCTGGGACATCACCAAGCTCATGGGGCCTGCCAAGTGGACCTACTTTTACCTTTACGTCATCATCGACGTTTTCAGCCGTTACGTGGTCGGCTGGACGGTCGCCGAAAAGGAAAGCGCCGAACTGGCCAAACAGTTCATCGCCGAAACGTGCGCCAAGCAGGGGATCGTCAACGGCCAGCTGACAATCCATGCCGACCGTGGATCCTCCATGACATCCAAACCCGTCGCGTTCCTGATGGCCGACCTGGGTGTCACCAAAACCCACAGCCGTCCCCATGTCTCCGACGACAACCCCTACTCGGAGAGCCACTTCAAGACCATGAAGTACCGCCCCGACTTTCCGGAGCGCTTCGGGTCCTGACCACTGGCGTAGACGAATTGCCGGACTTATCCGCGGATAAGGTCTGTTTTAGGCTTCGCCCCTGGTCAGGACGCCCGCTCATTCTCCAGGAGGTTCGTGGATTGGTACAACGACGAACACCGCCATTCCGGCCTCGGACTCCTTTCCCCGTCCGTCGTCCATCATGGCCTTGCGGAGGAAACCGTGGAAAAGCGCGCGGAGGTGCTGGCTGCAGCCTATCTCGCCCATCCCGAACGCTTCGTCCGCCGTCCGCCCCAACCCCCGTCCGTTCCCAAGGAGGCTTGGATCAATAAACCAAAGACCCCGGATAATAATACTCAGTAAATTCGGCTTCGGGTTGTCTCAAAGTGCTTGACATGTTCCGCGGCGTCCTTCTCGTCTAGGACGATCCGAACAGGCAGCTTCTGCTTCAGAATCTCCGCAGCGATAAAATCGTTCAGGTTCGAGTTCATTGGGGTGATGAACATCTTTGAGTTCTCCTCGATCCGCGGAAATCCCCAACCGTCGCGCCCAACTGTCGTAAAATCGTCGGACATCGTGGGGCCAAGCGACGCCACCGGACCGGCGTCGACGCAGAAAAGTGCGCTTGGAAGACTGAACACTGCTTTTTCCTCGTTGAGGGATGAGCATTACGCTCAAGCTGAAAACGGGGCGGTCGGCATCCCGCCCGGCGTGACTCCACGCGCTTGGACTTGGCTTAGACTTGCCCTCTACCCTCTCATCGGGTTTTTCGTTCCGTGGGGGGGCGTTCGTCTGCTAGTCTGGGTTGCCGACGGATTTGCCTTGCCAGTCCATCCAAACGGCTGACCTGTCACCTGAAACCCGTTGCGGCAACTCCTTGCGTTATCACCTACGCCGGAAGAGAATGCTGCGACCCCCTACCGCAGCCAACCAAGCGCGAAGTTCCACCGCCCCGCACCCAGCCATCCCGGTCACAAGAAATATTCCAAACCGAATCAATACGTTACACTCCAAATCCCCCATTCAGCCGCCCCACCTGTGGCATACTCCCCACCGGAGGAACCACCATGCTCTCGGAACGCAGAATAGAAGCCAACCGCCGGAACGCCCAAAAATCCACCGGACCGCGCACGCCCGAGGGCAAGGCTGTCTGTTCCCAAAATGCCTCCCGCCACCGGCATTTGGCCGACATCGTTCTTCTCGCCTGTGAGGACCGCAAGAATTTCATCCGCCGCTGCCGCCGCATGCACCGCGAGTTCCAACCCGACGGGCCCGTCGAAACCGTCCTCGTCAACGAAATGGTCGCCGCCATGTGGCGCCGCGACCGCGCCTCCATCCTCGAGGCCCGCCTGCTGGACCACGCCTACATCACCACTCCGGAACCTCTGGGCGTCCAACCGATTCCCCAACAGACGCTCCAACCGGCTCCAGATGCTCCGGCCCCCCGGCCCGACCACAGTCCCGTCGCCTTCCGCAACGCCCTTGCCTACCGCGAACTGACTGACACTTCGGAGGCGCTCCCCCAGCTCAGCCGCGACAGCGCACGCCACAACCGTGACTTCCACCGCGCCCTCGCCACGCTCGAACGACGACGTGCGGCCCGCCGGAAGCGCAACCCGCAACCCGAGCCCAATTCCCCGCAAACGCACCGACCAACCGAGCCCGACCGGAATGGGGGGTACGACCGGCCCATCCTCCACCCGCCGGCCGACCCGGAATTCGCCCCAAT
>CAIYDY010000183.1 GCA_903925015.1 uncultured Acidobacteriia bacterium | reverse complement strand
CAACGGGGAGCGCATCGCCCTACGCCGCACCGACGAAGGTTTCCAAGCCGGGCACCGCAAGTGGAGCACTGCGGAACTGGCCGACCGGGCCGCCGAACTGTCCCCGAACGCCCTTTTGCGGCCTGTGCTGCAGGACTACCTTTTCCCCACAGCCGCCTATGTGGGTGGACCGGCGGAGTTGGCGTATCTGGCACAGTCCAGACCGCTGTACGAGGCACTTCTTGGACGACAGCCCGTGGCTTTCCCGCGCGCTGGATTCACGTTGGTGGATGAACGTGCTGCCAAGCGGATGGCCAAGTACCGGCTGGATCCACCGGCGCTGATGGTTCGCGAGGACTTGTTGCGCGATGTCGTCGCCGGACGCCTGGTTCCCAAGGGCGTGACCGCCCGTATGGAACTGACGAAGTCCGCGTTCACACACGCCTTGGATGCCTTGAAGGCCGAGTTGGACGGGTTGGACCCGACACTCGCTGCGTCCATTGAAACCAGTCGGCGCAAGATTGAATACCAAGTGGGAAAGATCGCCCGCAAGACGTCGTCACAAATCCTGGCCAAGGATGACCAAGCCCAGCGCGACGCCGCGTATCTGAGCGGACTGGTATTTCCGCACGGGCATTTGCAGGAGCGCTATTACTCCATCGTTCCATTTCTGGCCAAGTTCGGCCCCGGCATCATCGACGAAATCTACCAGCAGGTCCGCGTGGAGTGCCCGGACCACCAGTTCTCCGTTCTCTAATTCGCATGCATCCCCACCTTGTTTGTTTCAACCCGGAGTGCCGCAAGACCTACGGCATCTCCGAGGTTCTATACAACTGCCCTTCCTGCCAAGGTCTGCTGGAAGCCACCTACGATTTTGGTGCCCTCGACGCACCGACGCTCAAGAAGCTGTGGCGGGACCGCCGCATGGACAATGCCCCCCTGGAGCAGAGCGGCGTGTGGCGATACCGGGAACTCTTTCCGTTTCTGGAAGATCTGAGCCATGTGGTGACCCTGCGCGAAGGCAACACGCCCCTTTTGGGTGCACCGAGGGCGGCCGAATATGGCGGCTTGGACCGGATCACCTTCAAACACCAGGGCTTCAATCCGACCGGCTCCTTCAAGGACAACGGCATGACCGGCGGTGCCGCGCAAGCCCGCCGGCTGGGGATGAAGCGGGTGGCGTGCGTTTCAACCGGCAATACCTCCGCTTCGATGGCGGCTTACGCGGTCGCCGGCGGGCTCGACCCGCTGATTTTCATTCCGAACGGGAACATCTCCTACGGCAAGCTGGCGCAGGCGCTGGAATATGGTGCCAAGACGTTTCAGGTGGACGCCAACTTCGACCAGATCCTGGCGCTCGTCCGCGTACTGGCCGAGAAGTTGGGCATCTACTTGCTGAATTCCATCAACCCGTTCCGGATCGAAGGCCAAAAGTCCATCGTGATAGAGATGATGGACCAGCGGGACTGGAAGGTGCCGGATTGGATCGTCCTGCCGGGTGGAAACCTCGGCAACGTCTCGGCGTTCGGCAAGGGGCTGCGCGAAATGCTGGCGGTTGGTCTGATCGACCGGTTGCCCCGGCTCGCAGTGGTGCAGGCGGAGGGTTCTTCGCCGTTCTACGAATTCATGCTCGATGGCGGGGCGGGGGATTTCGTATCGCAAACCCATCCCGAGACTTTGGCCACCGCGATCAAGATCGGCGATCCTGTCTCCTGGCCGAAGGCGCGATTTGAAATCCAAACGACCAACGGCGTGGTGGAGCGGGCGACCGAGCAGGAAATCGCTGATGCCAAGGCCGTGATCGGGCACAGTGGCATCGGGTGCGAGCCGGCATCGGCGGCGACATTGGCAGGAATCCGGAAGCTGACGGCGGCGGGCGTGATCGACAAGGCCGCCGATGTGGTGGCGATCCTCACCGGAAATGTCCTCAAGGACCCGGATTACATCTACAAGTACCACACCGGCCAGTTGAAGGATCCGGGCGGAGCCCCGATTCGGTCCACTTTTGGAAATGCCCCCGTGGTGGTTCCCAACGACGCCGACCGAATTGCCGAGTTGATCGGCTAGGGCCGGGCGTAGAATAGGACCAAGCCCTATGTCGTTGACCCACTTGAACGACGACGAAGTAATGTTCCGCGACACCGTCCACCGGTTTGCGGTTGAAGAGCTTGCGCCCCACGTCCGGCGCATGGATGACTCGGCCGCGATGGACAAGGCGCTGGTGCGGCGCCTGTTCGAACTTGGTTTGATGTCGGTGGAGATTCCCGAGGAATACGGTGGCCAGGGAGGCAGTTTCTTCGACTGCGTGCTGGCGATCGAGGCCTTGGCTACCGTCGATCCGTCTGTCGCCGTCATGGCGGACGTCCAGAATACCATTGTTAACAACGCGATCGTGCGGTGGGGCAGCGACGCACAGAAGCGGCGTTATCTAACATTGCTGGCGCTGGGCACTGTGGGTGCCTATGCGCTTTCCGAGGCTGGATCGGGGTCGGATGCGTTTGCGCTTGCAACCACGGCGGTCGAGGACGGGGATTCGTACGTTCTGAACGGGCGCAAATTGTGGATCAGCAATGCGGCGGAAGCCGGGATTTTTGTCCTGTTCGCAAATTCCAACCCATCGGCCGGGTATCGCGGGATTACGGCCTTTCTAGTGGAACGAGCATTTCCGGGGTTTTCGGTCGGCAAAAAAGAGGACAAGGTTGGGTTGAGGGCATCCTCGACGTGCGAATTGATTTTGGACAATTGCCGGGTTGCGAAGGAAAATGTGCTGGGCAAGGTTGGCCAAGGCTACAAAGTCGCCATTGAAACGCTGAACGAGGGCCGGATCGGCATCGGGGCGCAGATGGTGGGTTTGGCACAGGGCGCGCTGGGACACGCGGTCGCCTATGCCAAGCAGCGGAAGCAGTTCGGGCAGACCATCGGGTCATTCCAGGGTGTGCAATTCGATCTCGCCAAAATGGCTACGGACGTGGAAGCTGCCCGGTTGCTGGTCTACAACGCGGCGCGGCTGCGCGATGCCGGCCATCCGTTCGTGACCGAGGCGGCGATGGCGAAGTATTTTTCGTCCGAGGTCGCCGAGCGGATCGCGTCGAAAGCCATCGAAATACACGGGGGCGTGGGCGTTACGAAGGACTACCCGGTGGAAAAGCTATGGCGGGATTCGAAAATTGGTCGGATCTACGAGGGCACCAGCAATATTCAGTTGATGACGATCGCCAAGAAACTACTGGCCTAGGCGGTACGTCAGTTAGGAGAATCAAACTATGCGTTGCTTGACCATATTGTGCATGCTGTCGGTGACGGCATCCGCTGCGGATTTCGATCCGGCGGACATCATCCGCAAGTTCGCCGCCAAGGAGGCCGAGTTCCGCAAGGCGCGCGAGAGCTACACGTATCGGCAGACGCTCAAGTTCGAGGAACTGGACAGGAATGGCCGGGTGGAGGGCAAGTGGGAGCTGAATACGGACGTGGTTTTTGGTCCCAACAGGCAGCGGACTGAAAAAGTAACCTACGCCCCGATGATCACGTTGCAGCACATTATTCTGTCGCCGCAGGACGAGCAGGATATCCGCAGCGTCCAGCCGTTCGTGCTGACGACGGAGGATGTGGGCAAGTACGACGTGAAGTATCTGGAGAAACAGAACGTCGACGAGATCCCCTGCTACGTGTTTTCGGTCAAGCCCAAGCAGCTTTTGAAGGGAGAGCGCTATTTCGAGGGCCAGATTTGGGTGGATGACCGCGACCTGCAGATCGTGAAGACCTACGGCAAGGGCGTGGGCCAGCTGAAGAAGAACGAGGACCAGCAGTTTCCGAAGTTCGAAACCTATCGCCAGCAGATTGACGGCAAATACTGGTTTCCGGTGTATACGCATGCGGACGACGTGCTGCAGTTCCGGGACTCGTCGCAGCACATCCGAATGACGATCAAGTATCAGAACTACAAGCGGTTCGGGGCTGAGACGAATATCACTTTCGGCGAGGAAGTCAAGGAAACGCCAACCGCGCCGGTGAAGAAGTGAAGGCTTGGGTGGTGCGGCAGTGGTGCGGGCCAGACGGCATGGAGTGGGCTGAAGTGCCGCTGCCGGAGCCCGGTCCGGGACAGGTTCGTATCCGCAACCGGGCCGCGGCGCTGAATTTCTTCGACGTGCTGCAGATCCAGGGCAAGTACCAAGTGAAACCGCCGTTTCCGTTTACTCCGGGGGCGGAGGTTTCCGGCGTGGTGGATGCTGTTGGGCCGGGGGCGGAGTCGTTCAGGGTTGGCGACGCGGTTTTGGCAATTCCGGAGGGTGGCGGTTTCGCGGAGTACTCGATTGCGCCAGTTGGGAAGGTTTTTCCGATGCCGGAAGGGATGGACTGGGCTGTTGCGGCTGCGTTCCCGATTGTCTACCACACGTCTCTGTTCGCACTGCGGGACCGGGCGGGGCTGCGGGCGGGGGAGTGGTTGCTGGTGCATGCGGGGGCGAGCGGGGTCGGGATGTCGGCGATCCAACTGGGTGTGGCGATGGGCGCGCGTGTGATCGCGACGGCGGGTTCAGTGGAAAAATTGGAGTTTGCGCGGCACCAAGGTGCGGAATTTGTACTGGATTACTCGAACGACGCCTGGGTGGAGGAATTGAAGCGGATCACCGGTGGGCACGGGGTGGATGTGGTCTACGACCCGGTGGGTGGGGACGTGTTCGACCTTTCCACGAAGTGCATTGCGCCGGGTGGGCGGTTGCTGGTGATCGGGTTTGCGTCGGGCCGGATTCCGGCACCTGCTGCGAACCGGATTCTGTTGAAGAATATTTCGGTGGTTGGGGCGTTCTGGGGCGGGCATGTGAAGCTGAATCCGGGGTATGCGGCGGCTACGCAGCGGGATTTGAGCGGGTTGTGGGAAGAGGGGAAGCTCAAGGCCGAGGTTTCGAATACTTGGCGTTTGGAGGAGTTGCCTGCGGCTATGGGGGCTTTGGGGGCGCGGCGGGTGTTGGGGAAAGCGGTGATGGTGGTGGAAACCCGGTAACGGTTCCCGAACTTGGACTTGCGGGAATGCAGCGCGTCTGACGACGCGGAACCGGCTAAAAGCCGGTTGCAGCCAGGAATGGCTGCCCCACAATCGGAATTTCCGATACAAGACCAGTGCGCTGCCACGCCGCACAACCGGGTTAGTCGAGGTAGAGGAACTCATTGGTGGAGACTAGGACGTGGCAGAAGCTTCGCCATACCGCTTCCCTAGCCCCTTCAGTCGGGAGTTTTTGCGCCAAGCTGGCGATGTAGCTCAGGGCCGTGTCGATTTCGGCGGCTTCGGGGCGGCGGGTGAAGGCCATCAGGTAGGCCTTCTCGATGCGGGCTTTGTCGTCCGGAAGAGCGGGGTCTTCGAGTAGGCGCTTGGCGAAATCGTCGGCACGTTCCACCACCAGCCGGCTGTTCATCACGAAAAGCGCCTGGGGGGCGACGTTGGTGCGGGCGCGCCCTTCGCTGGCCGTGGTGGCGTCGCCGAAGTCGAAGTTGGATAGAAGCGCAGGGACGGAGCCGCGGCGGACGGTGATGTACATGGTCCGGCGCATCAGGTCGTCGATTTCCGCCTTCTTGCCTTTGGATTGCATTTCCAGTTTGCCGCCCTGTTTGAGGTCGAGCTTGCCGGAGAGGGCCAGGACGGAGTCGCGGATTTCCTCCACCGACATGCGGGTGCGGTTGAAGCGGGAGATGAGGCGGTTTGCGGGATCCAATTCCTTGGCCTGGGGGCTGACTTCCGCCGACATTTGGTAGGCCGAGGACAGCATGATCATGCGGTGCATGGCCTTGATGGACCATCCGTTTTCGACGAAACGCTTGGCGAGGTAGTCGAGAAGTTCCGGGTTTGCGGGTTGGTCGCCCATCTTGCCCCAATTGTTGGGCGTGCGGACGAGCGCTTCGCCGAAGTGCCACTGCCAGATACGGTTCACCATGACGCGGGCGGGAAGGGGGTTCTGGGGCGAGGCCAGCCAGTGGGCCAATTCCAAGCGTCCGGAGCCGGATGCGGGCGGCGTCTGGGTTTCGCCCGCAATGACGTAGGGGAAGGTGCGGTCCACCTTGGCTCCTTCGGTGTGGTGGTCGCCGTGGAGGAAAATGTGTTGGTCGATGGGGATGTTCTCGGTGACGGCGGCGGCGAGCGCGGGCTCCGGCGGCATGGATTTCTTCAGGGCTTCGTGTTCGGCGCGGAGGAACGCCACGCGGTCGCTGTCCTGGAGGGCCATGGGTCCCTTGTCGAATCCGGCGGCGGCGAAGAAGGGGTTGGCTTCGGCGTCGGGCTTGGGGCGGCCGGGGAGGTCGCGGTCCTGGGCGAATTCGGCGGCGTAGCGGTTGCGCCAGCCGGAAATTTGGGATTCCCATTTGGTGGCGGCCTTGGTGAAAGTCTCGGCGTATTCCTTGGCGACGGCGTCGATGGTGTCGGCGGTGGCGTAGAACCAGTTTTTCAGATAGCCTTCGCGGGCCTTTTGGTCACTGGCGTCGATCCATTTGAGCCATGCGGCGACTTCTTTGGAGTCTGTCGGGGCGACGTCCTCAAGCTTCGCGCCGGTGGCGTGAGCCTGCCAGGCGGCCTTCAGTTGGGCGGCGATTTTGGGGCGGCGGAGGGCTCCCTCGCGGGCGTAGTCCTCGGACATCGCCTCCTCCATCTCCAGCATTTTGGCGGCGGTGCGCCAGCGGTGGGCGAGGTAGGCGTTGTTGGCTACTGGGTCGAGGGGCACGCTGTTGATGTGGGAAACGGCTCCGGGACGGCCGAGATTGCGGAAGTCGAGGGTACTGGCGTAGATGCCCGCCATGGCGTAATAGTCGCGGGTGAGGAGAGGGTCGAACTTGTGGTCGTGGCAGCGGGCGCAGCCAAGGGTGAGGCCGAGGAAGGCGCGGGAAGTGGTGTCGACCTGCTCGTCCACGACGTCGTAGATCATCTGGATGCGGTCCTGCTGGGCGAGGGGCTTGGGTCCGAGGGCGAGGAAGCCGGTGGCGGTGATGCCCTTTTGGCGCTCGGCAGGGGTGGCGGCGGGCAGGAGGTCGCCGGCGATTTGCTGTTCGATGAAGTGGTTGAAGGGGAGGTCGGCGTTGAAGGCGTTGACGACGTAATCGCGGTAGCGGAAGGCGTTGGGGTAGACGTGGTCCTCGTCCATGCCGGTGGAATCGGCGAAACGGGCGACGTCGAGCCAGTGGCGGCCCCAGCGTTCGCCGGATTGGGGCGAGGCGAGGAGGCGGTCGACAACTTTGGCGAAGGCCTGGGGGGAGTTGTCGGCCAGGAAGGCCGCGATTTCGTCTGTGGAGGGCGGGAGGCCGGTCAGGTCGTAGGTGGCGCGGCGCAGGAGGGTGAGTT
>CAIYDY010000182.1 GCA_903925015.1 uncultured Acidobacteriia bacterium | reverse complement strand
TGTCGGTTTCATGGTCCATACCATTGAGATGTAGGATTCCGTGGAGCAACAAAACTCGAATTTCGGTGTCCACCGTGTGGCCGAACTGCTTGGCCTGGAACCGTGCCTTATGGAGGGATATGGCGATGTCCCCCAAATACCCGGCGGGCTCGCCGGACGGGAAGGAGAGGACATCGGTGGGGCTGGCTTTGCCGCGGAATTGCCAGTTCAGATCGCGTAAATGATCATCGTTGCTGATGAGACAGCAGAACTGGCGACCTCCGGCGAGGCGCTCTTTGAGAATCTCCGCGAACGCCTCCAAGGCGGCGCGGTCGAGGTCCGCCGGTTTTCGGCGGAAGGTTATGAGTGGGTCGGATTTCATGTTGTGCCGGAGCCGCGTCGAGCGCGACCCCGGTTATTGCCTGTCTTTACTACCTGTTTTTACTGTTGATTCCCGACGGGTTCGACAACCGGTTCCGGTTGATCCGGTGCCGTCAATTTCAGCGTCAGCTGACGCCCCGCTATAGCTTCATTGTACTTCTCATAGGCCCGGACAATGCGCTGGACCAAGCTGTGGCGCACCACATCGCTGTCATCGAATTGGACAAAACTGATGCCTTCCACGCCGCGAAGCACCTCGGTTGCCTCGTAGAGTCCGCTGCGGCGTCCCATGGGCAGGTCAATTTGGGTTAGATCGCCCGTGATCACCATTTTCGAATTGAAGCCCTGGCGTGTGAGCACCATCTTCATCTGCTCGGTGGTGGTGTTTTGGGCCTCGTCGACGATGATGAAGCTGTCGTTGAGGGTCCGGCCGCGCATGAACGCCAGTGGCGCGATTTCGATGGAAAGGCGCTCAAGCATTTTCTCAACCTTTTCCGCCTCGATCATATCGTGCAAGGCGTCGTAGAGCGGGCGGAGGTAAGGATCCACCTTCTCTTGGAGGGTGCCGGGCAGAAAACCGAGGCGTTCCCCGGCTTCCACTGCCGGACGCGTAAGAACAATCCGGTTGACGCGGCGGCTGAGCAGTGCCTGGACAGCCATTGCGACGGCAAGGTATGTCTTGCCCGTGCCGGCGGGGCCGATGCCGAATACAAGATCGTTGCGCTCGATGGCTTCCAAATACCGGCGCTGCGTGACCGTCTTCGGCGCGAGAAGCTTCTTGCCGAAACTGCGTTGCTTGCCGCTGTTGAAAAGCGCCCGCAGCGACACCTCGGAATCGGTGGAGACGACCCGCAACAAACTGTTCAGATCGTCATTCTTGAAGGCATTCCCCTCCCGCACGAGGGCAAAATAGTCCTCAAGGATCGCCTCGCAGCGCCGAACAGCATCGTCGGGCCCTTCCACTTCCAAGGAATCCCCGAGCATGCGGATGCGGATGCCGAGGGAAGACTCCAGAAGGCGTATATTTTCGTCAAGTGTACCGAAGAGACCCTCGATACCACGGCCAAGCTGTACGCTAGCGGTCATTGCGTGTTTCACGTCCTCCTCGAATGGATTTGGGGTGCTGGGGTTGGAACAGGGTGCGGGCCATCAAGCTGGGGAAGTCAAGCATGATGGGAAAGCGCGGGGGTACGGGTTGGGTCAAGTAGTGGTGCGGGTTGCCGCAATGGAGCGGGGAACGGAATTCCCATCCGTTGTGATTGTAGCAGGATTTGGGGGTGGGTGCCCGTTCACTTGGGTGCGAGTGGGCTGGCTCCGGACAAACGGACGATAGAGGCATCAAGTTTTCTGAGTTGGAGGGTCGTGTAGTCCTCCTGCGGGTGTTTTTCCAGCCACTCCACCCAAAGGCTTCGGCCCTGACGGTAAAACTGCAGCGCGGACGGGGTATCGCGGCGGTTGACCGCATGATCTCCCAGAGCTTGGAGAATCTGTGCGCGGAGTGCGAGCCACACGAATTGGGAGTCGGGATGTTTTTCGGCGAGCGATAACGCAGTTTGGAGATGGGTTCCGGCGGATTGCGGATCGGTGGACTTCAGGAGGCGGCCCAGTCTGAGGTGG
The DNA here is from genome assembly GCA_903925015.1 of uncultured Acidobacteriia bacterium. GTDB lineage: Bacteria > Acidobacteriota > Terriglobia > Bryobacterales > Bryobacteraceae > BOG-234. The sequence continues at coordinate 1,795 of CAIYDY010000182.1, read as the reverse complement.
AATCCAGCCAATTCGCCATTGTCGAGGAATGGAATCGAGGAAGATGCAGCCCCAAGGCAGTAGATGGAAAATTCGAGGCGCGCGCGTGCCCCCGGGATGTCGTGTTGGGCTGCGAGGATCTCGGCCTCCGATGCCGGGGCTTGGCAGGAAAGCAATTTCCAGGCGGGGGCCCGGCCCGCCACTCCCTCCAGCAACTTCGGCACGGCCCCATAGGCTTCCAGAGCCCGATGCGGATCCAAAGGTGCGAGGGCCGAAGCAAGTTGGATGGAGGAAGCGGCGAGATCGTAGCGGGCACCGGAATCGTTCGTATCTGCGTCGTAAAGAAGACGGGCCTCGGAAACGGATTTGGAGAGATACTCGAGAGCTACCTTGGCATCGGCGTCGGCGACGGGCCACAGCCGCCACTGAAGGCCCATTTCCAAATAGAGTTGGGCGAGCATCTTGTCCCGCTCAAAACCGTAGTCCCCGTGGAACTGACTACCCATCTGGAAAAGGCCGGATTCAGATTCCAAGTAGTACTTGCGGGCAACCGAAACATCGCCGGCACGGCCGGAAGCCTCTGCGACATTGGCTCGGGCGGAGGCAAGATCCAACTTGGCCCCGAAGTCGGCCTCTGCGGGTTGGGCCTTCGTTGCAAATGCGAGGAGGTCCCGGTAGACAGCGAGGGCCTGCCCGGCCTCGCCGCGGGCGAGAAGAATATCGCCGCGCAAGCCAAGCGACTCAAACAGCGGAACATGGTAACGGTAGTTGCCTCGTGCTTGCTCGGAAATCTTGCGGGCGAGAGGCAGGGATTGATCGACGGCAGCTTGGGCCGGCTCCAGTTCCAAGAGATAAAGGTGAAGTCTGGCCAAGTGGGCCAAGTCGATCGCGAGCGAAAAATGGTCCTCCAAGCTATCCGGACGGGCGGCTACAACCGGCGTCTGGATTCGGATGGCCCGCTGGAAGTTGCCCACAGCCTCGCGGTAGTGGCCCAGATTCGCGTCCGGCGGATAGCCCTGGATGTCGGCAATGTAGCGGTATGCGTTGCCCAGACTGGCTTGGAGCGACAAGTCGCCCTTGCTGTCCGGCATTAGTGTATCCAAATATTCCTGGGCCGTTTTCACCACCATCTCGCGGGCGGCGGTGGTACCCGGGACCTTGGCAATTTCGGCGTCGAAGCCGAACAGGAACTTGTTGGCGAGCTTGCGCACCTGCGTGAAACGACGTTCCGCCCGGCGGGCCTGGTAGATGGTGGAGGCAACGCCTGCTGCGATCGAAATCGCCAAGACAATAGACGCGGCGACTGCGAGGCGGTTCCGGCGGATGAATTTCGAGGCCCGATATGCAAATGTGTCCTTGCGGGCCGCGACGGGGCGGCCTTCGAGGTGCCGTTCGATGTCGGCGGCAAAGTCGGCGACGGACTGGTAGCGGCGTTCCGGCTCCTTCCGCATGGCCATCAGGACGATGTTGTCGAGATCGCCCTGGACGAGCTTCGCCTCGTACTTGGCCTGTTTGACTAGGAGCACCTGGCTCGGCGGCTTGGAGGGTTCATGGCAAATGACCCGCTCCATTTCAGCTTGGGAGCGGCTACCAACGCTGTGAGCCTTGGAGCCGGAAAGCATTTCAAAGAGGACGGTGCCCAGTGCGTAGACGTCGGTCGCGGCGGAAACGGGCTCGCCGCGGACCTGCTCGGGGCTGGCGTAGTCGGGGGTTAAAAGGCGCAGGGCCGTGGAGGTCAAATCTTCGTCCATCGGAGAATCCGGGTTGTCCAGGATTTTGGCAATGCCGAAATCCAACAGCTTGGGGGTGCCGTCCG
>CAIYDY010000181.1 GCA_903925015.1 uncultured Acidobacteriia bacterium | reverse complement strand
GGGAATCTGACGTTTGGCGGATGGCGAGAGAATGCGGAGTGCTGGGTTCGGTTCCAAGTATCCGAACATGGCACGGCACCTTTTACGGCGTTTCTTGCCTACCTGAGACTGATCCTCAATCGCGTAGCGCTTGCAGAACTGGTATCCACCGAAGTCGAAGAGGCTTTTGATCCTGCCACGCGGCGATGGGCGGCGGAACTCAGTCCGGCGGGCTTGCTGCTCGGGAGGCCGTCAGCCGGAACCGGCCTCCTCGATCAAATACTGGAGCAGCTTGGGGGCACCCCAGTCGACAAGGTCACGATTTGTTCGCCGTACTTCGATGATCAGGGAGAGGCCATTGCGCAAATCATCGGACACTTTGCGGGCTCGCAGGTTGCGGTCTTGGCTCAGCCCGGAAAGACCGGCTTGAAGGACGCAGCCTGGAAGCGTAACGAAGCATCCGCGACGCTGAAACCGGTTTCGTTTTCCCGAAAGGACGGCACAAGTAGCAGCGAGGCATTCATCCATGCAAAGTACTACGCGTTTGAACGAGGCGACCGCACCACTGTCTTCCTCGGCAGTGCCAACTGCTCCCGCGCGGCGCTTTTGATCCCGGGAAGGCCGGGGAATGCGGAATTGCTTGCAGTGCAGGAAATGTCCACCGATGAATTCAAGGGGCGCTTCTTGGAGGAGTTCGACCAGATTGACGTGCTCCCCGAGCTTCCGATCGAAACAGCCGAGAAGATCGTTTCGCCGTCGTCACCCCTACGATTGCTGGCAGCGAGCTACGAGAACGGATTTTTGCGGGTAGCTTACGCCCCTCCAGGCTGGACAATCACACGTTGCACTATTGACGGCGCACAAACGCCATTTGAAGCTCTTGGAGACGGTTCCATTAGGGCTCAGTACGCCAAGGCACCCCGTGAGGTGGCTTTGGAAGGCACGGACGGCAATGACCTCGCTCGAACTTCGCCACGATGGGTCGATCAGGAATGGCAACTGCGATCGACAGCAAAGAGCCGAAGTCTGGGCGATTCGATCCGGAAGAACGTTCGCACGGAGTCATGGGGGTTAGGCGCATGGACAGAGGTTCTCGAGGCTTTCTGCTCGCATCTAGCCTACATTCCGAGTCAGACGGGGGGGAAACTCCATGGCGTTCCGGTAAATCGGCACCCCGCTCAAGGCCCTGGAGAATACACCGCCGCAGACGTTTTTGCCGCGGACTATTCCTTGCCGCATCTGAGTGTCATTGCTCAGCGTCTTTCGGGTCCCGTTCATGATGGCGTCCATTCGTTACAAAAACTTCTCTTGCGGTGGTTCGAACTGGCGGCGCCTGAGGCGCCCGTAAGATCCGACGAGAACGAAGAGCCGGAAGGCGTGGACGAAGAGGCAGTTGATCGTCCAGAGCAACTGCCAATCCACGGCCTGCAGTCAGCCCCACCGAAGGCTCCAACAAAACAGGAATCACGTCGGGCGGCCCGAGTGATTGAGCAGATATGTAAAGCCATGACGGCTTCGTCTTTCCTGAGCGACCGGCCATTAGAGATGCTCTGTGCTGACCTCAGACTCACGTCGGTGCTATTTCGAGTAGCGATCAGCGCCGGCTGGATTGACGAGCAGATGTTCTTCAGCTCTACAAACCGCATTTGGTCGAGTCTTTTTTATAGCGACGCCGGGGATACAGGATGGATCCTGCGTCGATATCAGAGCAGCGAGTCCCAGGCGGACTTCGCTGCTGCGTTCCGTTCACCAGAGATGGTGGCCGGTCTAGCCAGCTGGGCGTTGGCGGTTTCTCCGAGTGGCCAAACTCCTGAGCACGCGAGGTTCTTCTTAGGTTCGGCTCTATCGATCGCTCGATTGCCCTGGCTATGGGACGGGCTTGATGAAGACGAATTGAGTCGCGCCTTCGCCGAGCTACTCCTTCAGTCTGGGATTTCCGGAGAGTCCCAATTGGATGCCTTCACTGAGCGTTGGGTCCGGCTGGTTCGCAGAGGGCACGCCTTGCGAAGGTTCGAAGCAGCTGTTCTCGGCCTGGACGTGGTTGGAGTCGCCAAGCGAGTTCACCAGTCGAGTGTTAAGGCGGGAGAGTTGCTCTGGCAGGGTAAGCTCGGCTTTTGTGTAGTCAGTACTTCAGCCGAACGGACTCCAAATTCCAATGTGTCGGTTCTTCGGGTATTCGGTTCCAAGGACAAGAGCACGCTGAAAGGGCACCTAACGCTCCCGATATCGGCTCTTCTGGATCCAT
>CAIYDY010000180.1 GCA_903925015.1 uncultured Acidobacteriia bacterium | reverse complement strand
GTGATGACGTTGAAAATGTTGCCGGACGTGCCGCCAAATTCCGGCGCATAGCTGTTGGATACCGTTTGGACCTCGCGGACATAGATGTCGGAAATTGGGAAGAGTCGCAGTCCGTACCGGTCGCTCTCAGTGTTCACCATACCGTCCATCTGGTAGTTGATCCGGTCCAGCAGACCGTTGGTGTTGATGGTTCGCGGGATTCCCAGTTCGGCGTTCGGGTGGCCGCTGACGCCAGGCTGGAAGATGATGAAATTGTAGGGGTTGCGGGACGTAAGCGGCAGGTTGTCGACTTCCTCATGGGAAATCGTGCGGCCCGTTTCGAGCTTGGTTGGCTCCAGAACCGGGGTGCCGCCGGTGACTTCCACCGAAGTGCTGACCTGGCCCACCACCAGCCGTGCGTTGATCTCGGCTTGGGTACCCGCATTGAGGGCGATGCCGGTGGCGCGCATCGTTTCAAAGCCTTCCTTCTTCACAACCACGGTCCAAGTTCCCAAGGGCAGGTTGGGGAAGACGAAATAGCCGTCGTCCGGCGTCTCGAAGGAGCGCGAGAAGCCCGTATCGGTGCTGGACGCCTCGACGCTCGCCTTGGGAACGGGCGCGCCGGCGGGATCGGTGACCCGGCCCCGGATGGTGCCGTTGATCGCCTGTGTTTGGGCGGAGAGCACGGACGCGGCCAGCGCGAATGTGGCCAGGAAAAGTGCGGCGGCGGAAAACTGTCGTTGAATCTTTTCGAGCTTCATTGGTTCAACCCCTTGATAGGTCCATTGTAGCGGTACATTCATATGCCGCACGACTACGAAAACGCACTGGGCCCGATAAGTAATAACTTCTCCGCAACCCCGGTGCGAATCCGGACGAGAATAGTGTCACAATATTGGGCGTGCGTTTCCCCAAAGCCATCCTCCCCGCAGCCGCGTTGTTTGTGGCCGCCAACTCGTTTGCGGCATCGGTTGTGGACCGTGTCGATAAAACCGCGTTCCTGCAGGTGGAGTCCGAAAGCTTCAAGACCCTCACCCCGAGGCAGCAGGCTCTGGCCTATTGGCTGACGCAAGCCTCCATCGCCATCGATCCGATCATCTACGACCAGCAATCGCGCTTCGGCCTCCGCCAAAAACGCCTGCTGGAAGCCATTGTCGCGAACAAGATGATGGTGGAGCCCGGCGTCTACGGCAAGGTCCTCGATTTCACCAAGCTCTTCTGGGGCAACAAGGGCAACCACAACGAATTGACATCGCAGAAGGTGATGCCGGCGTTCACCCCCGCCGAACTGCAGCGCGCACTCGAGCAGTGCGGCCGGAAGGATCTCCTCCCGGAGGCCGCCGCGTTGCAGCAATCCTTGTTCGACCCGGATTTCGAGCCCCTGATCACGGCCAAGAGCCCATCCGGCGGCAAGGACATCGTCCAGGCCAGCGCAAACAACTTCTACCTCGGACTCGGACTGGCCGATTTGAAGGGGTTCGCCGAAAAGTACAGGCTCAACTCCCGCGTGGTCATGGAAAACGGCAAACCGGTCGAGCAGGTCTACCGCGCTGGAACACCCGACCGCCGTGTCGCCCCCGGTCTCTACGCCGAATACCTCGGCAAGGCCATCGAGTGCTTCCTGAAAGCCAAATCCTACGCCAGCCCCAAACAGGCCAAGGTGATTGACGATCTGGTCCGCTACTACCAGACCGGCGAGTACAACGATTGGCTGCAGTTCGGCATCGACTGGGTGCAGGACGCCGAGCCGGTCGATTTCGCCAATGGATTCATCGAAATCTACCGGGATGCGCGCGGGGCCAAGGGCTCGTCGCAAAGTTTCGTCTCCATCACCGACCAGAAGCTCTCGGCCACCATCCTGAAGATCGCCAACAGCGCACAATATTTTGAAGGCCAGGCACCGTGGGATGCCAAGTACAAGAAGCAAGGTGTGAAGCCTCCGGTCGCAATGGCCGTGGAAACCATCGTCGAGACGGGGGACTTCCATGTGACCACCACGGGTGACAACCTCCCGAACGAGGACGACATCCGATTGAAGTACGGCTCCAAGAGTTTCCTGTTCACCGGCAGCATGCGCGCCTTGGACGAGGCGACCGGTCCTGCCGTGATCGACGAGTTTGCCTTCTCCCCCGTCCAAGCCGCGCTGGACAAGAGGTATGGCGCCGAGGCCACGCAACTGCTGACCGCCATGCACGAGGTCATCGGGCACGGGTCCGGCAAACTGAGCCCTTCGCTAACCCGCGAGGCCTCCTTTTACCTGAAGGAATACTTCTCCACCCTCGAGGAAGCCCGGGCCGACCTGATGGCCCTCTGGAACGTCTTCGATCCCAAGTTGGCCGAATTGGGGATCATCTCCTCCAACGATGTGGGCCGCGCCATGTACGACGACGCCGCGCGTGCGCCACTGGTCCAACTCCGCCGCATCCCGAAAGGCGACACCATTGAGGAGGACCACCAGCGCGACCGGGCCCTGATTTCCAACTACATCGCCGACAAGACCGGCGCGATTGAAATGCGGAAGCGGGACGGCAAGACCTTTCTTGTAGTCAAGGATTACAGGAAGATGCGCGAGGGCGTCGGCATGCTGCTGGCGGAATTGATGCGGATCAAAGGCGAGGGCGACTATGAGGCCATCCGCAAGCTGATCGACAAATACGGCGTGCATTTCGACCCCAAACTGCGGGACGAGGTTGTGGCCAGGTATGCCCGGCTGAACCTCCCGACCTATTTTTCCGGGGTCAATGCCGAACTAACAGCCCAATTCGACGGCAAAGGCCAAGTCACGAAGGTCGAGATCAGCTATCCTCGGGACCAGGTCAAACAGCAGCTCGGCTACAGCGCCATGTATCCGCACAAGCCCTAGTTCCAGGCCTCGCGGTACACTCAAGCCGGGAGCGTCTGGAAACTCGTATGGAAAATGATCGGATCGGAATGGGCGAATATGGCCGCAGTTTGCCGCCGGGCCAGCGCGCCGCCGGCTTGGGGATGATCGGCATTGTAGTGGCTTTGTTTGTTCTCCTGGCGGGCTCCGGATGGGCTTCCGGGTTGTTGCTTCAATACTCCTGGTGGCAGGAGATGGGCCAAGTGGAAACGTGGTTCAACCTGTACGCGTTCTCCACACTGCCAGTCGCTGGTGCCACAATGCTGGCTTGGATCGTGCTGCTGGTCGCGCACGGCCGTGGCGTGCACTTCGCGGGCGGTCGCACCAGCGACTATCCAATTTACTCCCGGTTGTCCTCCCTGCTCCTCCTGTTCGTCTCGTTCATTGCGGCGGATGCCAGCATCGACAACTGGACCGTCCTGCGCTTCTTCGGCAGTCGGAATCTGAGCGGCGCGGGAACGTTCCACGATCCCGTATTCGGCAAGCCGTCCACTTTCTACCTTTTTGACCTCCCGTTCTGGACCGACCTCCGTGGCTACGTCTTCGCCGTGGTCGTTCTGGCGATCATCGTCCACTGGATCACTGCGCGCGGCTGGCAGTTGCGCTTCCGGTTGCCGGAAATGCAGGGCGGGACCATCGATATTTCCATGTTCCGGCTTCCTGGCGGGTTGGAATCGCGCTTCCTCAGCATCGCGGCGGCATTCTTCCTGATCGCATTGGCATGCCGGTACTACCTGAACCGGTTCGAGATGGTCTGGAACCAGCACAAATTCATGGTCGGCATCGACTATACCGACGAGCACTTCGCGCTGCCCATGTACTGGGTTGCCATCGCGGCGCTGCTGGCGGCCGCCGCACTGGTCCTGTTCCGACGCTGGATCACCGCCGGAGGAGTCGCCGGTGCCGGAATCCTGCTCATGAACCTCGTGCCGGGGCTCGCGGGGTCCATCCTGGTGAAGCCCAACGAGATTTCGCTCGAGCGGCCCTACATTACGGCGCACATCGAGGCGACCCGGTCTGCATACGGCATCTCCAGCAAGATGAAGGAGATGGAGTCGAAAACGACCCCGAACGCGGCCATCGACGTGGCGAAAAACGGTCCGCTTCTGGACAATGTCCGGCTCTGGGACTGGCGCCCGTTCCATGACACCGTGACGCAAATGCAGGCGTTGCGCCCCTACTACTCGTTCCACGACACCGATGTGGACCGCTACACCATCGACGGCCAGTACCGCCAGGTGATGCTGACCCCGCGCGAAATGGACATCAGCCAGCTACCCGGCGGGCGTTCAAGCTGGATCAATCCCCACTTCATCTATACCCACGGCTACGGCGTGGTCCTGGCGGAGGTCAACAAGCTCACTCCCGAGGGACAGCCGGTCTATTTGATCGAGGACATGCCCGCGAAGGTGAATTCGAAGACGCTGAAGATCGAGCGCCCCGAACTCTACTACGGCGAGGTGCAGCACGAGCCCGTGTTTGTGGACACCGCGCAGCAGGAATTCAACTATCCGCAGGGCTCCGACAACGCCTTGACGCGCTACCAGGGCAAGGGCGGCTTTCCTATTTCGTCGTTCCTGATGCGCGCAGCCGCAGCGGTTCACTACGGCGATTCCAATATCATTTTGACCGGGTACTTGACCGACCACAGCCGCATGATGATCCATCGGCGGGTCCGGGACCGGCTCAAGACGCTTGCACCCTATTTGCAATGGGACCGGGACCCGTATCTTGTGTTGACTCCCGAGGGGCGGATGGTATGGATGGTCGACGGCTACACTACGTCCGATTCCCACCCCTACTCGCGCGAGTCGGAAGCCTTTGACGGGATCAACTACATCCGGAATTCCGTCAAGGCAACCATTGATGCGTACGACGGTGAGACGCACCTGTACGTGTTCGACTCCGCAGATCCGATCATCTCGGCCTACCGGACCTTGTTTCCGCACCTTTACGAGGACCAGTCCAAAATGCCGGAGGCCTTGCGGGCGCACATCCGGTACCCGGAGGAGATGTTCGAAATCCAAGCCGCGCTCTACCGGACGTACCACATGCGGAATCCGCAGGCGTTCTACAACAACGAGGACATCTGGGAGCTTTCGCGCTATTCTTCCGGGAACGGGGAGCCGAAGCCGGTCACGCCGACCTACGTGATCGCCACCCTCCCGGGCGAAACCAAGCCCGAGTTCCTGCTGATGACCACCTTCACACCGCTTTCCAAGGAAAATCTAATCGGCGTCATGCTGGCGCGCTGCGACGGCGACCACTTCGGCGAACTTGTGGTGATGCAGATGTCGAAACAGGAACTGATCCTGGGGCCCATGCAGATCAACGCCCGCATCAACCAGGACCAGACCATCTCCAAGGACCTGACCCTGTGGAACCAGCAGGGGTCATCCGTGTTGCAGGGCCAGACCCTCGTCCTGCCGGTGGGCGACAATTTCGTCTATGTGTCGCCGTTGTATCTGCAGGCGACCCAAGCCCGGATGCCGCAGTTGAAGAAGATCGTGCTGGCGGTGGGGAACCGTCTGATCTACACCGATAGTTACGAGCAGGCATTGGCGGAACTCGGGGGAGCGGTGAAGGGTTCGACGCCAGCGGCGATGCCGAATATGCCCGCGCAACAGGGTGTCGTTCTGCCGTCAGGCGATCCAAGGATCAATATCATCCGGCAGCATTTGCGCCGGTACCGGGAATTGGCGAGCCAAGGCAAGTGGGCTGAAGCAGGAAAGGAATTGGAGGCAGTGGAATCCGAGGTGCAAAAATGAGGCTCAGGATTTGCGATGAGGTCAGTTGGGGACGAAGTTTCGCGGCGATTACGGTCGGACTCGTGATTGTAGTCACCGTTTTGGCGGTTGTGGGGCCCATTGCAACCAAGGCGTTCGGCCTCGAAAACTTCGAGAGCTTCAATTTCGGCTACGTGATGACCAACTTGGGCTACACCGTGGTGGCGACCATGCTGGCCGGGTATGTGGCGGCGTGGATCGCGGGGGATCGGGAGATCCGGCATGCGGCGGTGCTCGCGAAGTTTCTGTTTGCACTCGCGATTTTGGGCGTAGTACGGCATGGCCAGACACATCCCGGCTGGGCGGAACTGATCCTGGGTGGTTGCGGGCCTGTTTCCGCGTTGTTCGGGGCTGCAGTCCGGCGCACGCAACGCAAGTTGCCTGTGACGTTTGACGAAACTCCCTAGCTAATGCTTCGGTGGCGGCGCATTGATTTTCTTCTGCGATTCCGACCACGCCAGATTGTTTTTCGCCAGTTGGAAGTCCGGTTTCAGGCGTATCGCCTCCTTGGCTGCCGTGATCGCATCGTCCCACATGCCAAGATCCTCGTAGGCTGCGGCGACGTTGTTGTAGGCTTCCGCGAAGTCCGGTTTTAGCCGGATGGCCTCCTTTGCAGCAGCTATGCAATCCTGTGACTGCCGCTTTTGGCAGGCCTCGTAGGAGCGGTCGAGGAATGCCTGCGCCGTCTGCCCGGTCGGCCCTGCCGGCATTCCCGGCGCCCCATCCGGCACATACCGCATTGCGTGGATGGCCAACCCGGGCGCACAGCCGAAAATCCGGTCAAACAGCGTCCCGCTACAGCCCGTGAATTCCGCCGCGTTCTTCAGCAGGGGGGATGACGAGGGCTGCCACGACAGGACCGTGGTCCGCTTGGGAAACGAGGTGCGCAGGATGTCCTCCACACCTCCGACCCGCCGTTTGAATTGAATCGCCTTTGGGGCGTCCAGATGGTAGTCGTACGGCAGGAAGTCCGGCATCAGGACCAAGTCGTCGTTGGGGTAATTCTTGGTGATCCATTCATAGGCTTGGTCGACCCCGACTTCCACACGTGCGAATTCCCTGCGGTAGCGGATGCTGCGGTCGGCATTCATGAGCAACTGAAGCGCGAATAGCACCAGCCCGCCCACGAACACCACCCGCGGTAGGGTCGACCGCACCTTGAGAAACCAGCCAAACACTGAGGCCAGCAGGATGCTCACCGGCAGCAGGGTTAGGATTCCGTACCGGATGCGAAAGAAGTAGTTGATTTCCGGTAGCGCAGTCGCACCAGCCAGAATAGCGCCAAGCCACAGCATCACGAACAAATGGGCCCGGCCGGAGCTGCTTGCAACTACCCATCTCCAAAACGGGCGTGCACTGAACGCGGTGCCTTGGTACGGGTAGGCAAATAATGCAATCAGGATGGCTGCGGGCAGGAATGGCCCAATGAGTCCCGCAAGCGACATGGAGGCGCTGTGCCAGTCGAACGGATTGGACGCCCAGAGGAATTCCGACAGCCGTTCCAGCTTCGCGGGCTGCCACATGAAGTTTTCCGAGCCACCCTGTCCTCCGGGGAGGAACGGCGGGACGCGGTCGAAAATGGCTGGATTCCAAGGCACTGCGAGCATAGCCATCGCAGTCCAGGGAGGTAGAAACAGCCTCCATTGGGCCCTGCGGGTAAATCCTAGATAAGCCCCGACCACGGCCACTATAAGCTTTACGTCAGACTTGGTTTTGAAGGCGATGAAGAGGGCGAATGTGAGGGCGGTCCAGCGGAGCACCCAGTTTCTACGTTCAGTGTCTCCGACCGATGGGAACCCGGTCCATTCAACCGGCGTTCTTTCGATCTCAGCCCAGATCAGAAATCCGAGTCCCGCCACTGCAACTTCGGCCACAGGCGCGAAATCCGCAATCCAGGACATGGATGCGACAGGCGCAGGGGCAATCAGGAATAGAAGCGCGGCCGCTGCCGAGGTTTCGCGCGCCTGCGGGGCGGACGGCAGGAGGCGTAGCCCCCAGAGGTATATGAAAAGGCCGATACTGCCGAAGCACAGGATCCGGAACCAGACGTATGGCCAGGAATTGTACCCGACCAGGTCGTAGGAGATCTTGTAGATCACCAGTTGGAGGGTGTGGTCGAGAAAACCCCAGTTGCGGGTGTCTGCGGACACCGGGGAAACCAAGTCTCCCACCAAAGCGGCAAGGCTCTTGTGTTCAATGGCGCGGAAGAAGATGGTGAAATCACCGTCCCAATAGGGCATTCCCTGGGTGATGACGGCACCGATGAAAATACCTCCTAGGAGTACCGCAAGACTCCACCGGTTGCGGAGCAGGAATTCATTCACCGGGCCACCCCCGTGGCGCGGGAGCGCCGCCAAATCCAAACGAACGTTACCATGTAGTTCCAGATCGCCCCGGCCGCGAGTCCCGCGATCCCGGCTCCGTACCACGAGACGCCCGCATTTCGGGAGAGTTCCGCGACCCGGAGATTTGCTCCCACGCCAATGGAACAGGCGCAGTAGAACGCGATCAGGCCGGTCCAAAGTTGGGCTCCGCGCAATTTCCGATCGCGGTAGGTCAGTTCGTTGTTCAAAAAGAAATTGGCCGTCATCGTTATCCACGTCGCCGCCACCTGGGCGACCAAGACATCCTGGAGGAACACTCGGACTAGCAGCCACAACAGCAGGAGGCTGACTCCCACGCCAAATGCACCCACTAGGGCGAACACCACGAAGCGTGGCGGTATCCACTCTCCCACCATTTTATCGAGAAGCAGTTGCAGGTATTCGAGGCCGACCATGATGTCGAGCTTGCTCTCCCCATGCAGCCGCGTGCGGAATGTGTAGGGCACCTCGGCGATCCGTGGCGGGCTGGGGGCGGCGGCGACCAGATCGAGCAGTATTTTGAATCCGATGCCCGATGTCGACCGGATCGAGTTCTCCAGAAACGGACGGGAAAGTATGAAGAATCCGCTCATCGGGTCCGTCAATTCGCAGTGCGATACCATTCGGCTCAAGCGGCGGCCGAGGTGGCTGAGTTGCACGCGGGACTCGGAAAAGTCGCCCATGCTGCCGGTTCCGGCGTTCCGCGTGCCGACAACGAGGTCGTGATCGCCCCTCTTCAGGATCTCGAGCATTTCGGGCAGGATTCGCTCATCGTGCTGCAGGTCCGCGTCCATCACTGCGATATATGGTGCGGCGGTTGCCATCATGCCCTCGATGCAGGCGGAGGAAAGGCCGCGGCGTCCAATTCTCGTGAGGACGCGTATCTGCGGGTTCGACGCCGCGACTTGCCGTATTGCGTCGCTCGTGCCGTCGGGCGAGTCGTCGTCCACAAAGATGATTTCGTGCTGAATGCCGGTGAGAGTGCTTTCGAGCCGTTCCAGGAGTGGGGTGATGTTGTCCTTTTCCTTGAACACCGGCACTACGACAGCGAGTTCCAGTCGGCCCAGCATCACGGAGCCGTCTCCAAGGTGCGGGATGCGAGCAGATTTGTGTATTGGCGGCCTTGGAGTCGCCCCACCAGGTTGGCGAAGTCGGCGTCGGTTTCGAGCCGCCGGAACTTGGCCCCGCCGTCGAAAATTCGGAAGCCGATTTTACGGAGTAGTCCGATCACAGCGTCCGCGTCCGAGCCGGTCCGGGCAAGACCGTAGGGCCAGAACTCCATCAGGATCGTGAGATTGGGCGAATTCGCCAACGTTTCCCGCGCACCGGCAAGAACGAGGCCTTCCGCTCCCTGGGTGTCGATCTTGAGAATGTCCACGCCGCGGATTCCCCGGCTCCTGATCAATTCGTCGACCGTAGTGGTGCGAACCGCGACCGGTTTGTCGCCCAGCAGGGGGTCGGCATAGAGGCGGCTGTCGCCCCGGTTGTCGGGGTTGCTGTACAGGTCGGCGTCACCGGTGGTAGCCGATGCCGCGAGCTGGCATGTTTCCACATTGCCGAACCCGTTCCTCGCGACGGTGCGCCGGAGAAAGTCAAAGCTCTCCGGATCTGGTTCCAGTGCCAAAACCCTGCCTGTGGGCCCGACCCCTTTGGCCGCGAGCGCGGTGTAGAGCCCAATGTTGGCTCCGACATCGACCACGGTCATGCCCGGGCGAAGAAGTTTCTCGAAAAGATCCAACTCCCCGTTCTCGTAAACGCCGAAAAGCAGTGCGCCGGAGATGACCGGATCGGTCGGATTTATGGTGAGTTTCACGCCCCGACACCCCAGTTCCCGGGGCAACAGTGCGAGGATCGTGCGGTTGGCCAGCCTGCGGAGGGGGGCAGGCTTCAGTAGAACCGTGTAGACGAATTCGGAAATGCTCAAGGGACTAGGCTCAACGGGAGGGCTTCCTGCTCATTCGTCTATTGCGATTATAGTGGAGCCGTTCAGGCTCTCGTTTATTCTTATGGATATGCGTCGTGCTGCACTCGTGTTTGTCTCGGTCCAATTGCTCTGCGCCCAGGACATCGTCCTGCCGGACGGAAAGGCGAAATCCCTGGTGCAGAACAGCTGCACGGAATGCCACGGTCTGGACGTCGTGGTGGAAGCCACCATGCCTGTGAACCAGTGGCGGGACACGGTCAAGCAAATGGTGAAGCGGGGTGCCGCGCTGACGCCGGAACAAATCGACACAGTGGTCGACTACCTGTCGGTCTACTTCGGGGCGGACAAGATCAATGTGAATACCGCCGGTCCCACCGAATTGCAGAATGCGCTGCAGATTACAGCGGATCAGGCCGCCGCGATTGTGGCGCACCGGAAGGCAAACGGAAACTTCAAGGATCTGGACGGACTGAAGAAGGTCGCTGGGCTGGATGCGAAGAAGGTGGAAGCCAAGAAGGATTCGATTGGGTTTTAATTCTGCTAAGGTATGAGTTAGGTTACGAGTACGACGAGTTTTTCAGCTACCGGCACGATCCGCTGACTTACCACTGGGTGACCGGTGTCGTGGAGCGGTTGCGTTTCTGGCTCGGTCAGGAACTGGGCGGGCGGCAGGCGAGCATCTTCTTCCACGAGGCACGGCTGAAGTCGGGAGACAGGTGGCCGGATGAATTTCGGAATGCGCTCAAGGCATCCGCTCTGTTGGTTCCAATTTGGAGCCCGCCTTATTTTCACTCTTCGTGGTGTGTCTCCGAGTGGCGGAGTTTTCTAGCACGGGAACGTCAGGTTGGTTTTGGATGCAATTTGATCGTTCCCGCGCGTTACCATGACGGCGAGCACTTCCCCGACGACGCGAGATGCGTTCAGTGGGAGGATTTTGCGGACTTCGCCTCCACAGTTCCGGCATTTTGGAAGACTAGGGCAGCAGTGGATCTCGATAAGCGGATCAAGGTCTGGGCCTCCGTAATCGCGTCGCGGGTCCAAGCCGCTCCCGCATTCCGGTCGGATTGGCCCGTCGTGGATGCCGAGCCTGTCGTCGCACCCAGCCCGCCATTGGGGAGCCTATGATGCTGCCAAACGGAAGGACTCGCCCGGGACTGGTCTACACGTTTTACTCCTACAAAGGTGGCGTCGGGCGCTCCATGGCGCTTGCCAACGTTGCTGCATTGCTTGCAAAGTGGGGGCGTCGAGTTTTGGTTGTCGACTGGGACTTGGAAGCCTCGGGTATCGAGCGGTACTTCCTAAGCGACAACCCCGAACTTGCCGACATTTTGGAGGTTCTTCGGATACCCTACATCCCAGTCTGGAGCTTCGGCGAGCGTCTGCCTGTAAAGGAAGAGGGTATCACCGATCCCCAGAGTCTAGGCTACGCGTATAGTACGCTGACTCGCTTGATCCATTCGGACATGGAGTGGGATTTGGTCCTATCTCCAGAGCAGGTTGCTCGACGTGAGAGTTGGCGAACAGCCCTCACATAGGCCTCGCCAAATTCGTTTTCATGACAAAAACGAACGTGACACGCGCCAACAGCGGATGGCGCGTGTCCTTCATCCCCTGCCTACTTCTCCTTAATAATCGCAGCCAAGGCCCTCATCCGATCCGCATCGGGCAGGTTCTTCACCGAACCGGCCTCCTTGGCCAAAGCCGCACCCATTGTTTTCAATTGCGCCAACGCCTTCTTATCCGGCGTCGCAGCATCCACCTTCGCGATCAACCCGTTCATAGTCGCAATCTTCTCAGCTGTTACTGATGTCCCCCGTGCCAGCTGATCCAAGTAAGCCCGAGCCACAATAAAGTTCGACGGCCAAACAATCTTCGGCTGGTTCTGCACATTCAGCTCGTCGAAGTGCACCTGGTTCGATGCATCGATCTCGTTTTGCGTGATGTACTTGTTCGGCACCAGCTTCAGCACATCCACGCCGCGCGCTATCTCCGAGCCGTAAATGTAACCGTTGTACCAATAGGTGGACCATTGGCCGCCCGACGCGCGCTTGGCCGGATCGACCGGGCCGCGGTCGAAGTAGCCGATCTCAATCGGGTGCGACGCGTCCGTGAAATCGACCATCGAAATGCCACCCTGATACCACGACTGTACCAGGATGTCGCGGCCGGGGATCGGCACCAGCGAACCGTTGTGCGCGACGCAGTTTTCAAATTCAGTCTGCGGAGCGGGCATCTTGTAGTATGACGCCAGGGTCAGCTTCTTGTTGGAGAGCGTGAAAATCGCGTCCGCTCCCCAGTTCATCGGGTCCGTCGCGCGGCAACGGGGTTGGCCGCCGCCACCCCATTCATCGGTGAACAGGACCTTTGTGCCCGCGTTGTTGAAGTTCGCCGAGTGCCAGAAGGCGTAATTGGGGTCGCTCACCGCCGCGATGCGCACCGGATTTGCCGGCTTCGAGATGTCCAGCAGGAT
>CAIYDY010000179.1 GCA_903925015.1 uncultured Acidobacteriia bacterium | reverse complement strand
GGCACTCACCGATATCGACGGCGTCTATGGCTCGCCCCGACTCCACAAAGCCGCCAAGAAGGCGGGTATCCAAGCCCACGTTGGCGCCGACATCACCTTGGCGGGGGGTGGCCACGTCACTCTTTTGGTCGAAAGCCAGGCTGGATACCAGAACCTCACCCAGCTCATCACCCGAACAAAACTGGAGTCGCGGGAGGCCACTCCGCAGGATCTCGCCGAATTCTCCCCGGGACTTCTGGCACTTTCCCTCTCGCCGCAACGCGCCGACCTCGAAGAGCTCGTCCAAATCTACGGCCCGCATAGCGTTTACGTTGAACTCCAGCGCCACTACGACCGCAAACAGGAACTGCGCAACCAAGCCGCCGTTGAAACTGCCCGCGCACTACGCCTGCCGGTTGTGGCCACCAATGGCGTTTGCCACGCCTTGGCCATCCAGCGCGAAATCTTCGACGTTTTCACGTGCCTCCACCACAAGACCACGCTCGCGCAAGCTGGACGCCTCCTCGCCACCAATTCCGAACGCCGCCTCAAGTCCCCGGCCGAAATGGTGGAATTGTTCTCGGACCTACCCGAGGCCATCGCCAACACGCTCGAAATCTCCTCGCGCCTTGGATTTACCCTCAACGACCTCGGCTACCGCTTTCCCGACTATCCCCTTCCCCCCGGCGAAACTGTCGCATCCTACCTGTGGAAACTGGCGCACGAGGGTGCCCGCGGCCGCTACCAGCCCTATTACGACCGTGCCCGCCAGCAAGTGGACCGCGAACTGGCATTGATCGAAAAACTCGGACTCGGCGGCTACTTCCTCATCGTCTGGGATATCGTCCGCTTCTGCCGGGAAAAAGGCATCCTCTGCCAAGGTCGCGGCTCCGCAGCCAACAGCGCGGTCTGCTATTGCCTCGGAATCACCGCCGTCGACCCCGTCGGCATGGACCTCCTGTTTGAACGCTTCCTCTCCGAAGAGCGCGGCGAATGGCCCGACATCGACATCGACCTGCCTTCGGGCGACAAACGCGAACTGGCCATCCAGTACGTGTACGAACGCTACGGCGAACGCGGAGCCGCCATGACCGCCAACGTAATCACATACCGGGGCCGGTCGGCAGCACGCGAGGCCGGGAAGGTTCTGGGATTCGACGTGAGAACGCTGGACCGCCTAGCGAGCCTTGCGCCGATGTGGGGCTGGCACGATGCGGTTGACGACAAACGGCAGCAGCAGTTCCGCGCCGCCGGACTCGATCTAGAAAACTTCCGTGTGAAGAAATTCCTCGAAATCGTGAACGGGATGCAGGACATGCCGCGCCATCTTGGCCAGCATTCCGGTGGCATGATCGTCTGCCAGGGACGGCTGGACCGCGTGGTGCCACTCCAGCCCGCCAGCATGCCCAACCGCGTGGTGGTCCAGTGGGACAAGGAGGATTGCGCCGACCTGGGGCTGATCAAAGTCGACCTTCTCGGCCTCGGCATGATGGCCGTGTTGGAGGACTGCCTCAAGCTCATCCGCAACCACTGGCGCGAAGAAATCGACCTTGGCCGCCTCCCCGCAGACGACCCCAAGGTCTACGAAACCCTCTGCCGTGCCGACACGATCGGAATGTTCCAAGTGGAGAGCCGGGCCCAGCAGGCGACGCTGCCCCGGCTGCGTCCGGTGAAATTTTACGACCTGGTGGTGGAAGTGGCGTTGATCCGGCCCGGCCCTATCGTGGGCCAGATGGTCCATCCGTACCTCAACCGCCGCACAGGCAAGGAGGCACCGGACGCACTGCATCCCCTCTTGGAACCCGTGCTTGCACGGACACTCGGCGTGCCCCTGTTCCAAGAGCAACTCCTCCGCATGGCGATGATCGTGTCAGATTTTACCGGCGGCGAGGCCGAGGAACTCCGCCGTGCCATGGGATTCAAACGTTCCGAGGCTCGGATGTCGGAAATCGAATCGCGCCTGCGTTCCGGAATGGCGCGGAAGGGGATCGTTGGCGAGACCCAGGACCGCATCGTCAGATCGATCACGTCGTTCGCGCTGTATGGTTTCCCTGAATCGCATGCGGCCAGCTTCGCCCTGATCGCCTATGCAAGTGCGTGGCTGAAAGTGCACTATTTGCCTGCGTTTACGTGCGCACTCCTAAACAATCAGCCTATGGGGTTCTATTCGCCAGCAGTCCTCATCAAGGACGCTCAGCGACATGGCTTGCGGGTGCTGCCTGTGGATGTGAACATCTCCGAATGGGACTGCACCGTCGAAGGCACGGAACGGCATCTGCGACTCGGCTTGCGGTACGTCCGTGGGTTGCGCGCCGAATCCGGGGCGGCGATTGTGGAGGCGAAACCGTTTGCCGACGTGGACGATCTGGCCCGCCGTGTCCCAAAACTTCGGCGTGACGAACTACAATCCCTCGCCGCCACCGGAGCGCTGGCCAAGCTGGCGACGGCACACCGCCGCGACGCGCTGTGGAAGGCGGCCCGAGCTGGACGTTCCGTCGGACCCTTGCTGGAGGACGTGCCCGAACTGCGCCCCGAGGCTCCGCTCGAACAAATGACCATCCCAGAGCGGCTTGCCGCCGACTACCAGGGTTCCGGTCTGACCATCGGCCCCCACCCCTTCCACTACCGGCGAGCCGAGTTGGACGCAATGGGCGTGACCCCCGCGCGCGACTTGGACCGGGTGCCGAATGGCGGCTTGGTGCGTGTCGCCGGAGCTGTGGTGGTACGCCAAAGGCCCGGCACTGCAAAGGGCATCGTCTTCGCAAGCTTGGAAGATGAAACCGGCATTTTCAACGTGGTGGTGATGCCGGACGAATTCGAAAAGTACCGCATCACCCTCGTGACGGAGCCTTGCCTTGTCATAGAAGGCAAGATCCAGAAAGTGGACAAGGTCATCCACGTTCGGGCGAAGAAGATCCACCGCCTTGAACCCTACTCGCCCGTTCCTGCTTCCCACGACTTCAAGTAGGAGCCGGGCTACTTCGGCGTTACGACCGCCGGAGTATTCGTGTCCCGGACGGTCTTATTAAACACCGCCACGTCCTCGGTCAGCACGGTTTGCAGGGTCCTCAATTGGGCGTTCACCTTCGGAGCCAGATCCTCGTAGACCATATAGGACGCCGCCGTGGGCTGGCTTTCCGAGTTCGACACCGTCCCCAGCACATAGGCCAGCTTGTTGTTTAGCTTGATAGGGAAATTCAACGGATCCTCGGCCGCGCGGTTCTTGGTCTGGTAGAGTTCCTCCTCAACCGCCGTGAGCTTGGTCATCAGGGCCTTGGCCGAGTCCGCGATCTTCTTGTCGTCGCGTTTGGCGAACTCCTCCAACTGGCGGCGCAGTTCCCGGATCTTGATGACTCCGGCGTTGGCCTCGGACAGCTTGTCGCGAATCTGCAGCGCGAGCGAGAGCTGCTTGGCGTAATCCTCTGGCGTGGTCTTCAGGCGGGGATCGGGCTTCACCTCAAAGGACTGCGTCTGGGTCTGGCCGTCGACGGTTAGCCGAACTTGGTACTTGCCCGGCGATACCCTGGGACCTTGAACGCCGCCAGCCCACATGATGATGCCGGGGAAGGTGGTGGCGTCGGGGTAGCGCTCGTTCCAAGTAAACTTGTTCATCCCGGCGGTTGCGGTCACCCGGGCCGGTGGAGGGGTGCGCGGTGATTCCTCGTCGTCCTCTCCAGCGGGACGGACGGCCGGGCGCTCGGCCGGCGCTTTGGAGGAGTGCTCGCTGACCAACTTGCCTGCGGAGTCAAGAAACTCAAGCTTCAAATCTCCCTTGGGGCGGTCCTTCAACCAGTAGTAGATAGTCGCACCGGCTGGCGGATTTTCCCCGACAGATCCGCTACCGCCACGGCCACCGCGTCCCCCGCCGCCACGATAGGCGTCCTTGGGTTGGAACAGGCGCACATCGGAAACCGGTTTCGCATCCAGCTGGTAGAGCATTGGAAGATCATCGAAGATCCAGAACGCCCGGCCCTGTGTCGCAACAACGAGTTCTTTCTCGCGCTTGTGGAACGCAAGATCGGCTATGGGCGTGATGGGCAGATTGAGTTGGAAGGACTTCCAGTTCTCGCCTTCGTCATGGGAAATGTAGAGACCGAATTCGGTACCGGCAAAGAGGAGGCCCCGATGGTTCGGGTCCTCCCGGATGGCGCGTGTGAAGTGCGTCTCCGGAATGCCGTTCACAATCTTCTTCCAAGTCTTGCCGTAATCGGCGGTCTTGAAGAGGTAGGGCCGGAAATCGTCCTGCTGGTAGTTGGTGGCAACCATAAAAGCCACAGCGGGGTCGAAGGTGGATGGATCGATGGCGTTGATGCGGATCCACTCCGGCATCCCCTTTGGCGTCACATTTGTCCACGTCTTGCCGCCGTCGCGCGTTAGTTGAACGAGGCCGTCATCGGTGCCAGCCCAAATCTGGCCCTTGGCCAACGGGGACTCGGCTACCGTGAAGATGGTGTCGTAGTATTCAATGGACGTGTTGTCCTGGGTGATGGGACCGCCGGAGGACTTCTGCTTGGCCTTGTCGTCCCGTGTGAGATCCGGGGAAATGTTCAGCCAGTTCTGCCCCTCGTTCTCGGTCTTCATCAGGACGTTGGAGCCGATGTAGAGCATTTTCGGGTCGTGGGGTGAAAAGGTAATCGGGAAGCTCCATTGGAAGCGGTACTTGAGGGATTCGGCACCGTAGCCCATGGGGTTGTCCGGCCAGGCATTGATGTTGCGGGTTTGGCCTGTGTGGTGGTCCTGGCGCGTGATGAGGTTGCCGTAGGAGCCCGCGTAGACGATTTCGGAGTCGCGGGGATCGGGCGCAATCCAGCCACTTTCACCGCCGCCGACGTCGTACCAATCCTTCTCGGTGATGCCGGCACCGGTGGCGCGTGTGGCGATACGGATGGTCGAATTGTCCTGCTGGGCACCGTAGGCGTGGTAGGGGAAGTCCTGGTCGAGGGCCACACGGTACAACTGGGCGGTGGGTTGGTTGTCGACGGTTGACCAGGTTTGACCACCGTCGAGGGTGACGGTGGCACCGCCGTCGTTGGCCTCGATCATGCGGCTGGGGTCGGTGGGCGAAATCCAAAGGTCGTGGTTGTCGGAGTGTGGCGTGCGGATGGCAGAAAAGGTCTTGCCCCCGTCCATGGAGCGGAAGGCGCCCACGTTGAGTGCGTAGATTTCGTCGGCGTTTTTGGGGTCGGCGAAGATGTGGGAGAAATACCAAGCACGCTGGCGCAGGGAGTTGGACTCGTTGACGCGCGTCCAAGCCTTGCCGCCGTTGTCGGAGCGGAAAAGGCCACCGTCGGAGGCTTCCACCATGGCCCAAACGCGTTCGGGGTTGACGGGCGAGAGGGTGACTGCGACGCGCCCCTCGACACCTTTGGGAAGACCCTGGGCATGGGAGATGTCGGTCCATGTGTCGCCGCCATCGGTGGTTTTCCAAAGGCCGGAACCGGGGCCACCGCTATCCATGCGCCAAGGCTTGCGACTAACCTGCCAGAAGGCGGCGTAGATGGTGCGGGGATTGGAAGGATCCATGGCGAGATCAACCGCACCGGCTTCGGGACCCTTGGTGAGCACGAGTTTCCAAGTCTGGCCGCCGTCGGTGGTGCGGTAAACACCGCGCTCGGGGTTGGGTCCCCAGAGATGGCCGAGGGCCGCGACGTAGACGATATCCGGGTTCTTGGGGTGAACACGAACGCGGCCGATCTGGTAGGTCTGCTGCAGGCCGACGTTCTTCCAGGTCTTGCCCGCGTCCGTGGACTTGTAGACTCCGTCTCCATTCGAGGCATTGCCGCGAACGCAGGATTCGCCCATGCCGGCGTAGATGGTTGAGGGATCGGATTCGGACACGGCGATGGAGCCGACCGAGGACGTTTTCAGTTGCCCGTCCGAGACCGGGAGCCAGTTCAGACCGGCGTCGGTAGTCTTCCAGATGCCGCCGCCGACGGAGCCGAAGTAGTAGGTCTTGGGGTCCGAGGCGACGCCCGCGACTGCGATGGAACGACCGCCACGGAAGGGGCCGATTTGTCGGAAGCGGAGGTCTTTTAGCGGATCGGGTGCGGGGGTGGTTTGCTGGGCCAGGAGGGCGGTCAGAACAAGCGCCGGGAACGCGAAGCGGAGGTATTGCATTTTAAGGAATGATAGCAGTTTTTGTGGCTGCGGAGCCAAGTGAGTGCCCTAGGCCAGCAGTTCCTTCACCACCGAACCATGGACGTCGGTCAGGCGGAAATCCCGCCCTTGATACCGGTAGGTCAACTTTGTATGGTCTACCCCAAGACAGTGCATCAGTGTGGCGTTCATGTCGTGGACGTGGACCGGATTTTCGGTGATGTTGTAGCTGTAGTCGTCGGTTTCGCCGTAGGAAACGCCGCCTTTGATGCCGCCACCCGCCATCCAGACGCTGAAGCAGCGGGGATGGTGGTCGCGACCGTAGTTTTCGGGCGAGAGATTGCCCTGGCAGTAGACGGTGCGTCCGAATTCCCCGCCCCAGACGACCAGGGTGTCATCGAGCATGCCGCGCTGTTTCAGGTCTGTGATCAGGGCTGCGGAAGCTTGGTCGGTGTCCATGCATTGCGGCGGAAGCTGCCGGGGAACGCCCTCGTGGTGGTCCCAGCCCATATGGTAGAGCTGGATGAACCGGACGCCGCGCTCAGCCAGACGGCGGGCAAGAACGCAGTTGGCAGCGTAGGTGCCGGGCTTGCGGGAATCGGGGCCGTAGAGGTCGAAGGTGGAGGCTGGCTCCTTCGAAAGGTCCGTCAATTCGGGAACGGACGTCTGCATCCGGTAGGCCAT
>CAIYDY010000178.1 GCA_903925015.1 uncultured Acidobacteriia bacterium | reverse complement strand
GACGAGTATGCGGCGATTGCTCCGTATGCCGCGCGGTTTCCGTTCGAGACGTGGATTTTGCCCCGCCAGCACCGGTCGCATTACGAGGATACGGATCCGAGCCAGCTGAAGAACTTGGCATGGGTGCTGAAATCGACGCTCCGCAAGTTGGAGAAGGTGCTGGAGCGGCCTGCGTACAACCTTTTGATCCACACCGCTCCCCTGCAGGAGGCCGGGACGCAGTATTACCACTGGCATATCGAGATCATCCCGAAGCTGACGCGGGTGGCTGGATTCGAATGGGGAACGGGATTTTACATCAATCCGACGCCGCCGGAGGAATCGGCGCAGTTCCTGCGGGACGCCGGTTTGGCCTGAGAAGCGTGGGAGTTAACGATAATGGTGGAAGTCTGATGAAGCACCGTATCGTCTCCCTCGAAGTCCTCGACATCCGCTACCCCACCGTTCGGCTCGGCATGGCCGGGTCCGACCCGCGCCATTTGGCACCGAACTATTCCTGCGTGGTCCCGCTCCTGAGGACGGACACGGGTTTGGAGGGGCGGTCGCTGATTTTCACCGTCGGGGACGGCAACCAGATCCAGAAGGCCGCAGTGGAGGCGTTGCGCCGGTTCGTGGTCGGACGCGATTTGAACGACTTCATCGAGGAGCCGGGATTGTTCGCCCAGGCGCTTGTGGAACACCACCAGCTCCGCTGGCTCGCGCTAGGGACCTACCGGATGGCGGCGGGCGGCATCATCAACGCGCTTTGGGATGTTTGGGCCAAAGCCGAGGGTGTGCCGATGTGGAAGTTGCTCACCAGCCTTCCGCCCGCGAAGATCGTTCAGTGCATTGATTTCCACCACCTGCGCGACGTTTTGACCGAGGATGAACTGCTCGGCATGCTGGAAAGCCGTTTGGGCGACCGCGCGGCGAATCTGGAACGGCTGGCTGTTGAAGGTATCCGGGTGTACAGTACCGCTGGTTGGTCGGGGCGACCGTTGGAGGAGGTTCGGCAATTGTGCGGCAGTCTCTACCAGCAAGGGACGCGGGCTTTCAAGGCCAAGGTCGGGCGCGGGCAGCAATATGACCGGCAACGGGCCATCGACGAGGACCGCCGGATGCTGCAGGCGATGCGCGAGTCGACGGGTCCGGATGCGTTGTTGCTGACGGATGCCAACCAGAACCTGGGCGACTGGCGGAATGCGGCCAGCTACATGGCGGAACTGGCGGACTACCATCCTCTGTTCATTGAGGAGGCGATTGCCTACAACGATGTGATCGGGTACGCGAAGTTGCGGGAGGCGTTGGCTCCGTTGGGAATCGGCGTGGCGGGCGGGGAGCAGGCACCGGACGCCGTTACCTTCAAGCAACTGTTGGCGCATGGGGGGTTGACGCATTGCCAGATCGACGGCGCGCGGGTGGCGGGGGTGAACGAGTTGTTCGCCATTGTCGCAATGGCGGCGAAATTCCATGTTCCGGTGTGCCCGCACAGTGGCGGTATCGGGCTGGGGCAGCTGGTGGGCGCGATGTCGATCTTCGACCAAGCGTGGTTCGGGAGCGAGGGCAGGTGGCTGGAGTATTTGGAATTCCTGCAGGCCGGGGTGTTCAAGAAGCCGCTGGTGGTTCGGGATGGCCATTACCAATTGCCGTCGGCTCCGGGTTGGGGTCTGGAGATGGAGGATGATTTCGTGGCGCGGTATGTTTATCCCGATGGCCCCGACACGGCGAATTCCGAGGAGTCCGACCGGGTGGCGGCGGCCCAACCCGGCGCGCCGCCGTATGTGCGGTTCTGGTAGGGCTGCATCGGGCGAAGGCCGGGTCTCGGGGCGTGCGGTTGGTGCTAGGATGTCAGCAGACCGTTCCAGCGGAGCCCATCATATGAATATTCGCAACCTTGTGCCGTCCGTTAGCCGCTGCCTACTGGCCGTGGGTTTCTTTGTTCTGGCTGTAGGCCTGCGTCATCCAGTTGGTGCGGCGGACGCGGATTTTTCGAAGTTCCGGCGCATCGAGCCGCAGTACATCGCGGCGCTGGGAGAGCCTGGGGCCACCTCCGGCACCGGGGCGCAATCGTGGGGTCTGTGGAGCCAGGACCCGGGTCCGCGCGGCTGCAAGCTGGACCGATATCCACAATTGAAGGCGTCCGGTGTGGCACCGTCGCAGTGGAAATTCGATGCTGCGGACTGGTGGCTGGAGGAACACGGCTTGATCATGGAGAAGCCGACCTTTCCGCTGCCCCCTGGGAAATACCTCGTCACGGGCGACCGCGAGGTGACGGCTGTACTGACTATCCAGCCGAAGGACAAGGATGGCAACCAGCGGTGGGAACTCTCGGGCGGGGCGAGCCTTTACGATGTGACGCATCTCGGGTGCCGTTCGGCGCGCTACAGGCCGGGGACGGCGAATAACTCGTGCTCGCCCGCGAATGTTCGGACTACGGGTTTTCCGGTGACTCCGGGTGCGGAGATGCCGGTTGTGAATGGATGTAGCAAGCAAGATTACACGGTTTTGATTGTGGTTGGATTGCCGGTTG
>CAIYDY010000177.1 GCA_903925015.1 uncultured Acidobacteriia bacterium | reverse complement strand
GGGAGGCTTCGATTTGGGCCTCGGTGCGGGGGGCTTTCGGGGTCGGGATTTGGGTTTGGGTTGTGTTTTCCATCGCGCGGTGATGTTATCGCGGGTGGGGGTGGAAAACGAACTATGGTGGCCCGGAGCTACCGTTGCTGGATCGGTGGTCGGGGGTTTAATTTGTTAGGGTTAGGTGGAGTCTGAGATTTATTTTCGTGGTCGGTGACCAGGGTTTGGCGGTGGCGGGATTCAACGATCCCATCCGTTTGCTGGGCCCCCTCCGTGACGGAGAGGGCCCAGCATTCTAGCGAACGACGTTGATCGTACCAGCCTGCACGAAGCTGCCGGCACCATTCCGGAGGTTGACCACATATGATCCGATGTTGTTCAGGATCGCTTGGGCTCCGATTTGCGTTGGAGAATTCACCGTGACAGCGGTCGTTCGGCAGCCTTGCCCCGTGCATCCGGGTCCGACGAGCCAAACTTCGGAGATGCTGGTGAAATTCGAACCGGTTATCGCCAATGTTACGGTTCTGGAGACCTTGGCGGGGCTCGGCAAGTAGCTGAATGAACGGACCGATGGTGCCACTTGGCTGATTGAGATGGTGACCGGAATCTCCTTGGTGGAGTAGCCAGAGGAGGATGCCCTGAGTGTCACGACGAACGTCCCAATGCCGGTAGTTGTGCCCGTATTGATCGTGAGCGTAGTACTTCCTTGGGCATTCAGGCTACTGGCCGTCCACCCGGCACTGGTCGTGCCGACCGGCACGCCAATTGCAGCCAAGAACACTTGGCCGTTGAATCCATCAGAGGGCCGGACTGTCACAGTAAAAGTCGCGGCTTGGGTCTGAGTGATGGATCTGGAGGATACATCGACGCCAACCGTAAAATCAGGGGGACGGCTGACGACCAGGCTGACTGGAATGTCTCGGGTTGTCAGTCCCGGGCCGGATAGCCTAATGGTGCCCGACAATGTGCCAACCGGTGTGACCGTGGTCGTCGCCATCCTCAAAGTCACGGTTGATTGCCCGTTGGCGGTCAAGCTCGTGTTGGAGGAGTTCAAGACTGTGGTGACTCCGGGAGGAGGGCTAAGCAGTGAAGTCGACACTGTACCAACGAAACCGTTAATGCTTCTTAGTGACAGCGTGTAGACGGCCGTTTCACCTTGTCGCACGGATTTGACCGACGAATCGATTGATGACGTTACGTCTGGTTTCGCAACGACATTGACTGTCGCATAGAATCCGTGGGAGGTGACGTTAACGCCAAGGCCCGAGACGAAGATGCGATACGATCCCGGCGCGAGGTTGGTGGCGGCCGTAATGAACATCGCAGGTGAATCGTTGGCAGTCGGAGCGGTGGGCCCGAACGAGATGCTAAGACCAACCGGAGGCGCACTCCGTAAGGGATCGCCCAGGCCAGCAATGGCGCTAGCGTATAAGGGAAACGCGCCGTCAAATCCCTTTCGCTGAGTGACAACGGTGGACCTCACGGTTTGGCCTTGCTGTACCGTATAGATCAGTTGCGGGAGTTGAAGCCAAACGTTGCTCGGTGGAGGTTTCGGTGCGGTCACCGGTGCAGACGCAACCTGATCAGTATAGAAGAGGGACAACTGTTTGAGCGTGTCCTCGACCGGTTTGGTCACCGTGCTGACGTTGTATGAGGCCAAAAGCTTAAGAACGACCTTTGCCGTGTCCGGGCCGCCCGCAATCTTGGCAATGTGCTGGAAATATGGTGCAGCCGCGGTCCCAGTCACGTTGTTGACGTTCGTCTTGATAAAATCCGAGATGCTGAAGCCATCGACCTTGATGTCGAGGAGTGCCTTGACGACGACTGTCGCCGCGAGTTGGCGCTGCGCCTCGGTCTGTCCCGACATAGAGGACGTGACCGCATATTCGGTGCCCGCGTCCAGCGCGTCAATCGCGTACCCGCACATCTCCCGCACCTCCTTGGCAAGTGACAGACCGGCACACAAGATCCCTGCCGTCTTAAACGACCGCTCACGCACTGCCATTAGAGTGGCGTCGAGATGGTCGACGGAATCGACGTTCAATTGTGCCGCTGCACTGAACATCGTGTTGGACTCGTTCCAGATCACCAGTGCATTCGAATAGATGGTTTGCGCCGCTTCTGTCTTGCCGATTTTGACCGCCTTCAGCGCTGCGATTGCCTGAAGTGCAGCCGCTCCGCGGGCCTCGACGGCCGAATTGTAGAGCACAAAGTAGTGGTTCAGTTCACCGCTCCATTGCAGCGAAAGCAGGCGCCCCCAGTCTTGTGGGGGAGCCAAGTCGATGGAGATCATTGAGCTCAGGGACTGGCGAATGCGGTTCTCAAGATCCGTGGGTGCAGGTGTAGTGCTGAGTGCCGCAAGTGTGCGGGCTCCCAAGCCAGACTTGGGCTCGGGCGCAGACTCGTCCTCGCCAATCAAAGCCACGTCAGAGGTGAGTCTGATTACGAATGCAGAGGGCAGGGGTTGGTCGAACAAGCTTCCGATCATGGTGCTCACGCTCTGTCGCGCGGGAATGGCAAGAGTCGCCGTCGCGACCGAGCTTCCGTCGCGGTCGATGACCGCAACTGAAACGATTGCCGAAGCCCAGGATGAATTCCATAGATTGAGCCTTCGATCCATGACGGATCTGTCAAACAGCCCCGGCACAACCACGTGGGAGCGGCCATCGAAGCCCCGCAAAGTCGGCAGCTTCGACGTTGATTCAACGTGCGAGTCCACCACGTCGTTGGCATGAACGGTAAGAACGGCTGCGTCCGTAGGCGCATCGTCGCCGGAAATGACGCGTTCCTCGGCCGGGTTCATGACCGTAAGCTCCTGAGCAGATAGAAGAGTGCCGGATGACGACAGAAACTCGATCCGTATCGGTTCTGAAGAATTCGCCGAGCGGTTACGCAATACGAGTCTGAACTGCTCACGCCCTACCGCGAATGAGCGGTCGTGGCTGGAGGGCGGCATGACCTGTTCGGTGGGCACCCGTGCCGAAGAAGTTTGGGGCAACGAAATCGGCGGACTCACTGCCGATTGACCCAAGAGGGTTGGAACACCGGCCGTGAGGACGGCCAGCAACGGAAGGTAGCGTCTCATCTGTTTGGATCTCCTTGGAGTGTGGCTCCGGGTTGGTGGATTGGGTGAACGGAGGCACAAGTCCCCCCGCTAGGCGCTCGGCCAAGAGCGGAGCGCCGTGGAATGAAATTGATGGATGGCGAGACCTTGCTAGGCCGGCCTTTCAGGTCGGCCTTGTTGGGCGGGGATCAACGATCCACGGTGTAGACCGTGTCGCCGAGCCTCACAAGGCCCGGTCGCTCGGTGGTGCCGTAGATCCCAAGGAAGTTTTTCCGCGTCCTGACCACATTCGCCAGGATGTCACAGTCCTTCTTGCCCGTCGCGGGGTTGACGTCGACAACGCCGCAGCGCAAGTCTTTTCGGTTTGCCCGGATGCGGGCAGCCTCGGAGTCATCGCCGAAAACGAGAAGCTCACCTACCCAACGGTCCTCGGGAAAGGCCTTCGGTTCGAGCGCTTCAACGACAATGTTGGGACGGAATCTGGCGACTTCCAACTGCTGGCCAACCAGTTCTTCAATGGAGTGGACAGACCTGTCGGAAATCAATGAGACCGGCATTGAGTCGAAGGCCCCGCGCCATAGGCTGATGACGTCCAGCTTCTCTCCACGCCCTGCCTCCAATTCGGGCAGCCATGCGGGATCATAAAGATCAAATACCTCACCCGTCGGAGTTGTGATGGAAACGCCACCCCTGTCGACGTCTAGCGGATTCCGAAAGGATGCCGTGTACAGCGTCAGAGCCGGAAGTTCGCGCGCAGAGGCGAAGGGAAGTCCGCTCCGGTTCCCGATGCGCTGCAGCGCGTAGCGCCGGTCTCCGAGCAAGCCATTCCAGCCAACTTTCACTTGGTCCAACGACTCACCCGCCATTCCTTTCACGACGTAGCGGCACAGTTGGCGGACCCTGCCGATTTCCTTATATCCCGGCTTCATGGCGGACTCCTTCCGGCAGATGGGC
>CAIYDY010000176.1 GCA_903925015.1 uncultured Acidobacteriia bacterium | reverse complement strand
CGCTCCATGGGCGTCGACGTCATCGCCTAGTTTCGAAACGCAAATCTAAAATCTACTGCCCGGCCAATGCCTCGATTCGATTCGAGCATTGGCCGGGTTTTTTTCCTGCTATTTCAGGATCAAGTTCCCGGCCAGCACGTTGGCCTTGAGCCGGTATTGTCCGCGTGGATTGTCCTTGCGGAAGTTCTGGCCGAGCCCATCCTTCTTCACCCCCCACGCGTTGGCCTTCAGGTCCCCAGCCAATACCTGCGCTTCGACCACCCGGTAGCTTTCAGGAGGTCCAACCGAGATAGTCAGGTCTCCCGCCTTTAGTTCCACATCCTTATCGCCCTGCAGGCCGGACATCGACACGTTCCCGGCACTGCACCGAACCACCACAGCCGACTGGGTGGGCACTTCGATTCGGTAGTGGAAGCGGCGGATATTGTCCGGGCCTCCTGAAACACGCAGATGCCCCGCAGCGAAGGATATCCGGACCTGCTTGGTGGACGGATCGTTGCTGGAATCGCAGCTGACCCGGACACCCTGCTTGGAGGTGCCGATAATTTCGACATCTCCTGCGCGCAGGTCCATGGTTACCTGGGTGCCACTTGCCAACGGGGCCTCGAATGGCTGGCCGCAGTTACCGGAGTTTTGGCCGAACATGGGCAGGGCCAGTGCGAAAAGGGGGAGCGTGGTGAGCCACGCAAAGCGCTTCATAGGTTGTCCTACGCGCGTGGGTTGGAGTTGGTTCACAAAAAACCTTGGAACGCGATAGACTGGATGCCGATGAGCACTTCCTTTCTCCCTACTCGCCGCGAGATGCTGGCGTCCTCCTTCCTGACCGCCGCGACACTGCCGTCGCTTTTGGCCGCCGGACCAAAGTCGGTCGGCGTCCAGCTCTATACCGTGCGGGGCACGCTGATGAAAGAATCCGAAAAAGTGATCCAGACGATCGCGAAGATTGGGTACAAGGAGATCGAGGGCGCGGGGCGGGCGGATCTATTGAAGCTGCTGCCGCTGATTCAAGCAAACGGAATGAAGGCTGTTTCCTGCCATGTGGAAACGCCCTTGATTACCGGCAACTGGGAGAAGTACCCCAACTTTACGGCGAAACCCAGCGTGGATGAGGCCGTGGAAAGCGTGAAGAAGATGGGGGCGCAGTACTTCACGATGGCCTACATCACGCCTGCCGAGCGGGGTGACTTGGACTTCTACAAGAGGACCGCCGACCAAATGAACAAGGTCGGGGAGGCCTGCAAGAAGGGCGGACTCCAGTTTGTCTACCACAACCATGCCTTCGAATTCGGCGGCAAGCCTGGCGAACGGCCCATCGACGTGTTCAAGGAGCGGCTGGACAAGAAGCTGGTGGCACTCGAAATGGATGTCTTCTGGGTGTCTGTCGCCGGCCATGATCCGGTGGAGATGCTGAAGGAGTGGAAGGGTCGTGTGGCTCTGATCCACTTGAAGGACAAGGAAAAGGGTACGCCGGTGCAGTATGTGGAGAGTGTTCCGAAGACAGCGTTCAAGGAAGTGGGCAGCGGTACGCTGGACTTCAAGGCAATTTTGAAGGCGGCCCCGGCGGCGGGCGTGAAGCACTACTTCGTGGAGCAGGACCAGACGCCGGGCGACGCCTTGGACAGCCTCAAGAAGAGCTTTGAATATTTGAAAACCGTCTAGCCCGCCAACCGCATGGGCTGGGGTCTGCCGTATGTGGCGGACCGCCATGCCCATTCACAGGGGCCGAAGCGGTATCGGTTGAGCCACCATGCGCTGAACCACAGTTGGATGCAGTAGACGGCGATGCCCAGTGCGGTCGCCGTCTGTTGGTCCAGCTTGCCGAAGAGCCCGAAGCCGTAGCCGTTGAAGAGTACCCCGAAAACGAGAGATTGGGTCAGGTAGTTGGTCAGGGCCATGCGTCCCGCGGCGGCGAGGGCGGTCGCGAAGGTGCTTGGGTTCCCCGTACGGGGCCACGCCAGCAAGGCGGCTATGTACGCGAGGGCGATTGGCACATCGGTGCCGAGGATGCCGAGGACTGGCACTTGGATCGTCTGAAGGCCGATCCTCGATAAGACCGGGCCTGTGGAGTTCACGAAGCCGATGGTCCCCGCGACCAAGGAGAATGTCCACAGTTGGCGTCGGTGCCGGGCCGGATTGACCACGAGGCCGCTGCGCCAAACGGCGGCACCGATCAGCATCAAGCCGAAAGCCTGCTGGGCCACTCCCGCCAGCAATGGCAGAATCCAGTGCTGGGTTTCGTGCCATCGGAAGGCGGTGATGGTGACAAATCCACCGGTGGCGTAAATATGTGTCGCCCTTTCCACGGATTCGGGCGTGGTCACGGAGGCCGGGATTTGGAGCCAGCCACCCGGAATCGAGGGGAGGTAGATGGCTGCGAGGCCGGCCGCTGCCAGACCCATCGGGGGTAGCCGGAGCAGGGGAATTGCCATTAGGCCGCAGAGTCCGTACATCATGAGTATGTCCACGTTGGAGACAAGGACCATGTGGACTGTCCCGATGGCGAGGAGAACCAGGCAACGGCGCGCCAGGAAGAGCCCGGTGGAGATGCCTCTGGCGGCGGAGCGATCCGCTTGGATTGCCAAGCCGATACCGAAGGTCATCGCGAAGGCGTCGAATGCCTTGAACTCCACGAATTCCGCCACGAAGAGATCAATTGCGTGGTTGAGGGCTCCGGGGTGGGAGTGGAAGTTGAGGATGTGGGTGAAGAGGTGGAGCCGGAAGAAGTAGAGAAGGTTGACCAGGAGAACTCCGAAGAGGGCAATGCCGCGGAGTAGGTCCAAGACTTGGTGCCGCTCGGCGACTTCGACGGGTTTCCACGGTGTCATGCGGTCCTCCTGCTCACTGCTGTTACATCGCGCTCTTAGGGTGCGTGCGGAGGTAGCCGACCTCCGCACGCGCTGCCCAGCCTGACTCACTTAGGGCAAGGCGGGGTAGTCGGTGTAGCCTGCGGGGCCGGGCGTGTAAAAGGTGTTTTTATCGGGCACATTCAGCGTCGCGTCGGATTCGAAGCGGGCTACCAGATCCGGGTTGGCGATGTAGCTGGTGCCGAAAACGATAGCATCAGCCGAGCCGGACGCGAGCGCCGCGTTGGCCGTGTCCTTTTGGAAGCCGCCGCCTACTAGCAGGGTGCCGTCGAAGGCGGACCGCAGCACGGTTTCGGCCCCAACTCCGGCACGCATGACGTGCAAGTAGGCTGGCTTGAGCGGCGAAATCGCCTTGGCGAGCGCGACGAAGGTCGGGATGGGGTCAGAGTCGTTGATGTCGTTGAACTGCATGCCGGGGCTCACCTTGATACCGACCTTGCCGGAGGAGCCGGCGGCCTCGATCATGGCGGCGAGGGTCTCGACGACGAAGCGGATGCGGTTTTCGATGGATCCGCCGTAGGCGTCGGTGCGGTGGTTGGCACCGGGACTGAGGAACTGGTTGGGGAGGTAGCCGGAGGCCGCATGGAGTTCCACGCCGTCGAAACCTGCGGCGAGCGCGTTGCGGGTGGCATCGGCGAATTCGGCGATGACGGCGGGGATCTCGGACAACTCCAAGGCGCGCGGCGTGTCGTTGGGCTGCATTCCGAGGGCGTCGGTCCACATCATACCGGCTGCGGGGATGGCGGATGGCGCTACAGGCGAATCGGGGATGGTGCGGTTGGCGGAGTGGGCGATCCTGCCCACATGCATGATTTGGAGGAAGATCCTCCCGTCGCGCGCGTGGACGGCTTGGGTGACGGGCTTCCAGCTCTCGATTTGGGCTTCCGTGAAGATTCCGGGAGTGCGGGCATAGCCCAGACCCATGGCGCTGGGGGCAGTCCCTTCCGTGATGATGAGGCCGGCGTCTGCGCGCTGGCCGTAGTATTCGGCGGTGATGGCGGCGGTGACGCCTTGCCCGTCGGCGCGGGAGCGGGTCATTGGAGCCATCAAGATGCGGTTGCGGAGGGTGTAGTCCCCGAGTTGGATTGGTGAGAACAGATTCATGCCTAGTACCGGTGGATGCGCGGGGGCTGTCACAGGGTTCAGCGAAAGGGTGTATTCGAGCGGGTTATGGTCCGACCTGACGCCTTTCCGGCGTTTCGCCACAGCGGCCCTTGGTTTGCTGCGGAGTCGGTGCAGGAGCGAAGTACCGATGCCCAACAACATCCTCACCCCACGGGCGCGAGCTGACCGAACAATCCTCTCCGCGAAGACAACCCAGCCCTATTGCGGAAGCTGGACGAGCTTTACACGAAGCTGATATTCTTCGGCAGCCGCAGAATGACACTTGAACCGGCGGTGAACCGCAAGAGGGCCCAAAGCCTGATCCGGCTTGCGTGGATCGAGGCCCAGTACCCTAAGCCGGACACCAGCCGCGCCTCCCCTTGACCAAATCCTGGGGGCCACCCCACAGGAACTGCTCAAACGCTGTCCAAACAATGGGGTCCACTACAGTCGGCGGTATCGGTGCAGCCGAATGCGGTGAGCGGGGTGTCGAGGGTGACGGATTCGAGGACAAGCATGCGCATGCGGCGCCACATGCAGGTGGCACTTGAGATCAAAGCATGGTGTCGACCAAGCAGCGCTCGTATTCGTCGGTTGGCTGCCAGGCTTCGTAGAGTTGCGGGCGGAAATGGATTTCGGGGGTGATTGGGCCTTTGGATTTGGCTCCGTTGGCTCGGGAGGCGGCTATTTGGGCCGGGGTGCGGGGTGTTTTTTGGGTCGGGTTGGAGGTATGGGTCAAGTTTTCCATCGCGCGGTCATTGTAGTCCGGCGGGGGTGGAAAACGAACCATCAGGGCGGGAAACAGCCCTGGCAGAATGGTTTTTTGGGTTATTTTTGTTGGGGTTGCAGAACTTTTTGCGCGGCGGAAAATAGTTGTGATGGATTCTGGATGGTGCTCGTCTCCACACGGCGGGCCATCCAGAATCTTCACGGACATCGGGGCGAGCTGCTACCTGCGAAGGCGGCGGGAAAGGATTCCGGCGATACCAAGTGAAAGCAGACCGATTGTTGCCGGTTCGGGGGTGGCAACGATCGACTCGTTGACGCTGGCCGAATAGGGAACGAGCGTGTCAGAGGATGTGCCGCAGCCGTTGCCGAGGTCGTCCTCGCAATAGGCGCTCGTGATGGTGAAATCGCCGGCAAATGCGTAGCCCGGCGTGGCGGTCGCGGCCCACGTCAGCGAGTAGAAATCATCGATCTCGATTGGAGTCGAGGGCGGGACAGCTGGAAAGCTGAAGGTCCCGAACGAGACGCTATCCACCTGGGATCCGTCGTAGTTCGCCCCGGCGACCCCGAGGATCTGTAGGTAAACAGTGGCATCCGTGTTGGTCGAAGCCAGTTGCCAGGTCAGGGTGGTTCCCGGGTCTCCACTCAGGTCGGGACCGGGCACGAGGGCGAACGGACCCGCGAAGCAAGGAAGAGCCCCCGCCACCAGGGCAACTGCGGTCAGTAGGTATCGTTTCATTGTTGAATAAGCTCCTCAGGGCAATCGGTTGCAGCTATGGAAGTGAATACGGAAGCAGGTTCGTGTAGGTGAACTGGTGGTTGGCTTGGTCGGTAGCTGTGACAGTGTAGGTAACCGTGATTTTTTCACGGTCCCCGCCACTTTCAGCGGTACGAGGTATCCGACGCCGGTGTGTGCGTCGATCAGGAACGGAGTCGAATTGGAGTAGGCCGGAGTCACCGACCCGGTGCCGCTCACAACCGTGATGACGAGCTTGGTTGTAACGTTCACACTACCTTGGAGTTTGCTGCCCGCCGAGATGTTGAACTGGATAGCGGGCCCACCGTCCGTAGCCCCGAGGATACCAAATACCAGCGGGGGCGCGGTTTGGGTGAAGTTGGCTGAAAGTGCCGTCGGGGCATTTGCCACGAACGTTGCCGGGTTTGTGGTTCCCAGTGTGACTCCGAATGTGGAGAAGGTGTAGCCGGAACCCGCTGTCGTGGAGGGCAGTGGTTGGGCTGTAACCAAGACCTGCTTGGCGAAGGATGACGTGTACGTGGCGGCCGAGGTGCCGACGGTGATCAGGCGCGAGGGATTCGTGGAGCTGTTCTCCCAACCGGTAAACACATACCGGACACCGGCTGGGTCTGTTGCCAGAGTCTGGGTTGCAGCTACGGAGATGGTCGGAGCGGCACCGGGCGCGAGGTTTGCCGGGAACGTGGACTGAGTGATTCCATTCAGCGTGATCTGGGCCTTCAGACCGGATGGATTCGTCAAGACGGTGATACCCGACAAAGCCACGAAGACCGGGGTAATTTTCTGCACACCCGATCCCATGGTCAAAGTGGTGGACGCATTGCCGGAGTTCGCGAGCGTGGCTGGGCCGGTGGAACTCCACGAACTGAAAGCGTAGCCGGCGGCCGGCACGGCGGTGATCGTGACAGCAGCCCCGGATGCGTAGTAGCCGCCGGAAGCCGGAGCGGTGACCGAGCCCCCGGACGCGGTCCCGACCGTCAACTGGTATTGGGTCGCGAAGCTGGCGGTGTAGGTGTCGGCAGTGCCACCGATGGTGATGGCACCGCCATTGCCGACGTTGGCGCTCCAGCCCGTCAAGACGTACTGCGTGCCTGAGTTACCCGGCTGAGTCGCCACGGTTGAAACCGTATGGGGGCCTGCCGACAGGTTCAGGGTGAAGGGTGTGAGCTTGGGAGTGCCTCCGTCAACGCTGACCATGATTTTGGTTGAGGCTGAACCATCGACCAGCGATTGGAAGAGGATCGAGGGTGCCCGGACAAAGGTTGCGGTGACCGACCGCGGGGCACTCATGGTAACGGTGGTGGAGGTCGCCGACGGGGCAGCCACTGGGCCGGACCATGACTGGAACGCCCACCCGCTACCCGGATTTGCGGTGACGGGGACCGACGAGCCCGCGTTGTAGTAGTTTCCAGAAGGCGGCGTCGTGGTGCCCAGCGAGCCGGCGGCAAGGTCCATTGTCAATTGGTACTGGGTTTGGAAGGCGGCCGTGTACGTGGGTGCCGACGCGCCGACGGTTACGGTATGGGAGATAGGCAGACCATCGCTCTATTGACTCCAGACATACTGGGTGCCGGGGCTAGCGGGGGTTCCGGTCTGCGGGGCCGGGTCGACCGAGACGGTGTGGGAGCCGACAGTCAGGTTCACGGTGACCGGAGCGGACTGGGCGGTTGCGCCATCCACGCTCACCTTCAAATTCACAGGTGTCGTGAGGATCGTTACGGTCTGCAAGACATTGAAAGTGCGGGTAACAGGTGTGGCGGCTGAGTAACTGGCATTGCCCGGCTGCAAGGCTTGGATGGTGCAGGGGCCAATGCCCGAAAGCGTCACGGTTGAACCCGAAACACTGCAGGCGAAGCTGCCTGCCAGCTGGAAGCCGTTGACGTTGGCTTCGCCGGATACCACCCGCCACACGACGTTGAGGACACCGGAGCTGTTGGCCACGGCATTCAAACGGACGTAATTCTGTCCGTTGACGTATGTGCCGATGTCTGCGCCAGCCGTGGTTGAGACGACTGTCCCGCCGTTGACGGCAAAGGATGTTCTACGGGTGTTCGCACCGACATCGCCCTGCGTGATCATGTAGAGGTCGTAGGATGCACCTGGAATCAGGCCGGAGATCGTGATGGAACGGGAAGGTTGCCCGACATGGTTCACAAGGTAGGCACTCATCAGATTCCGGTATTGAGTGCTGCCAAAATTGCCGGGTCTGGTACCGACGGTATAGAGCAGATCGGAGGTCCAGCTCACGCTGACTGGCGAGGGGGTTCCGGTGGAGTCCGTCAACGGGACGTTGGTACCGGTAGTGCCGAGTCCGCCGACGCCGGAAACCATGTTCCAGACATCACCAGCTTTGCCGATGACGGCCGCACCGGACTGTTGGAGAGTGGAGGCGTTGCCGGTGGACCCGGCGCATTGAGTTCCGGCCGTGCAGCCGAACTGGACGTCAATCAGCGACGGAACAACGGAGTAGGAGGGGGCGAGGCCGGACGATGCGGTGGCTCCGAGGGTGAACGGGGCAACTCCGAGGGGGCGGTCCGAGGGAGCGGCGAAGGCAATCGTTTGGGAAAGCTGATAGACCGTAAAGGTTCGGAAAACCGAGGTAGCGGGCGCATAGCCCGAGTTGCCCGCCTGATCGGCTTGGATGGTGCAAACGCCGAGACCAATCAGCGCAACTGTAGTACCCGTGACGGTGCAGGCCGTATTGGTGGAGGTGGAGAAACTGACCGCTAGTCCGGAATCCGAAGTTGCAGCAACGGTGAAGCTACCACTACCGAAGAAAGTCGGCGAGATGGCCGGGCATCGTCCGCTTGTCGTGTGTGACCAGAATCCGTCCCTGCTCTGAGGCTCGCCGCAAGACCGCTTGATCATCCACGCCGTGGAATGCGGTGTAGTCGGCCTGTTTGAAAGTCGATTGCGGGCTCCAGGCGGAGTACCGCCGCCACAATGATCCGGTTCAGGTCATTGTCGGCTTGGAACTTGATGCTCAGGCGATGTGCCCTGCTTGCACCCGGGCTGACTGCAGCCGTTCCCATAGCGCGGGGTTCCGTTGGCTCAACGAGGGTACCAGCCGCCGGAGTGCCGCCTCGCCATCCAAAATATTGCGGTCGACCTCATCCTGGTTCCGCAAGTAGAATGCGATTGCGCCGTAGACCTGCTCCAAGGTGAGCGTATTGAAGTTCCGCTGGATGGTTTCCGGGCTGTCGCCACTGCGGAAACTGTACACGATGGAATCAAGGGACACGCGGGTCCCGGCCACATAGTAGCCGCCCGACCGAAAGTCTACGTAGGGGGAATCCGTGGTCATACCGTCGTGATTGTAGCGCGGTCAGACGAGGTCTTCTTTAGCCTTCTTTTCAGGAACCGCGGACGACTTGGCCGCGAACCGGTTCCTCCCTCACTTGGAGCCGCGTCCCGCGCGGCCCGTCCGCTTCTTAGTTGCACGCGTGCCGCTCATGCCGGTTCAATAGGTGCTCGGTCATCGCACACATGGATCCCCAATCTTGCGCAGAAGGCCAAAGTCTTCGGGTCGTAGAAGTCCGCGTCCCACGTGCAAGTCACGTCGGCATCCCCGACTACGGCGGTCTGCAGGATGAAGACGTCATTGGCGTCGCCCATCGGAGCCTTCACGGTTGGACTGGGGCGGACCACGTGGGCCACTTGTCGCAAGTACTGAACGTAAGCATAGATCTCCTCCTCAGTGAGGCCGAAGTGGGCCCGGAGGCGGGGATACCTACAGGACTCGGGCAAGCTCGACCAGCATTTCGCCGCTGACCAGCAACACGCGGCCTTGGAGCAGAATCGTTCTGACGAGCCGTCGGGCCGGGCCGGTCGCCTTTTCATTGGCGCGGAACAGGATGTTGCCGTCGCACAGAATACTCACCGGACGGGCCGGTAGTTTGGTCTTGTGGAGCGCAGAGCCTTACTCTGCGTCAAGCATTATGAGTTCGTCAGCCTCCTCATCAGAGAGGTTGCTGCGCTTGGCGTCGATTCGGGCGAAGTAGGCGTCCATCTCGGCAATGATCTCGGCCCGGCGTTCCGGTGATGCTTCCGGAGCTACAGGCAACGCGCGGACGCTGATTTGCTCGTTTTGGGCGATGGCGCGTCCGAGAAGCGCTTCGACCGTGGCGCGTTGGTCGGGAGAGATTTCAAAAGCGTCGCAGACCCGCATCAGCGTGACCACGTTGCGGAGCTTGACACATCGCAAATTTGCGACCACACTGGTGGTACGTGGAGAACCGTCTGCGATTGATCTTTTACCGCGAGGCCACTGGCCAAGCTCCATTTGTGGAATGGTTTCGCGAGTTGCAGGATCAGGCGCGCGATAAGGTCCTTGTCCGTTTGGAGCGCCTTGCATCGTTGGGGCACGCTTTGCGGCGTCCCGAAGCGGATTACCTGCGGGACGGTATCTACGAGTTGCGGGCCAGCACGCGGGGACGGCACTTTAGGGTGCTGTACTTTTTCCACGGGAAGGCAGCGGCGATTGTGTCGCACGGACTGGTGAAGGAACGGGAAGTGCCGGAGCGGGAAATCAATTTGGCGATCCGTCGGAAGGCACTGTTCGAAGCGGATCCCGCCACCCACACGCTGGAGAGAATTGGACGACGAGGAGAATGAACATGGAGACAATCGAAACTGCGACAACCGATGGCTTGGAGATCCTGCACCGGGAATTCTACGAGGGACAACCCGAGCGGATCGCCGCGCTTGAGGAAGCTCGGGCCAACGATGCGACCGCGCGCAAGATCCAGAAGCTGCGGGCAAAAGCGGGACTGACGCAGGCCCAGTTGGCGAAGCTGGTCGGCACGACGGCGTCCGTGATTAGTCGGCTGGAGGATGCCGACTACGAGGGACATTCGATGGCGATGTTGAGGCGGATCGCGGCGGCGTTGAATAGTCGGGTGGAAGTGCGGTTCCTGCCTTTGCGGCGACCGGCGGCTTGAGGTCGTAGATGGCACCCTGATTATCAGCCCACGGAATAGTCGTCAATCGCCGCAATAACCTGTCCCAGTTTGTCAACGGCACCGCGCGTCTCTAAGTAATCCTTATAGGCCTTCTCGGCATTTGTAAGGAGCTCATCGTAGAAGACGACCCGAGCGTGTTGTTCCTGAAGCTGACGTGTCATCCGCTCTTTGGCGCCTACTCCGTTGCCCCACTCCTTGGGAGGCTTGCCGAGAACAAAAACAATCTCAATTGGTTCGTATGGGGTTCCCTGAGCCTCAAGCAAGCGCAGCATGCCCGAGAGGTACTTTTCCGACTGCTCTATCATCTCGGTCTTCGTAACAACTCGCTCCGGCCTCTTGAGTTCAATTATTACGTGCTCCCCAGCCGCCTTCCGATAGGCAATGTCCAATCGGCCCCGTCGCTCGTCTTCGGTAAGATCCGCATCAAGGGATTCGAAAAGCGTTTGTACTCGCGTCTCCATCACTTGAGTACCCTCAGCCCGTTCCCAAGATGGGTCTAGTAGCCAGAGATGATCAAACAAGTATTTTTGAATCGCTCGCTCCAGTGCGTTCTCGTCCACGCGCTGTTGGAGCGTTTGGATCACTTGTATACGCTGGCGAACAATCTGCCCGTATAGGTTGGCTTCAAGTCCATCCAGTTCTTGGAACAGGGCCATGGCAGTCACCATAGTCTCGTCCGAGATACTATCGAGGGCATCCAAGTTCTCGTGCAAACGGTAAAACTCAAACCCGAGAACCGCATGCTTTATCAGCTGCTTCCGTTCGCCAACATCATCCATCTTTATTCGGTTAAGCTTGCCCAACCACCTGCGGGCTTTTGCCCTGACTGCTGGCTGTAGTTGCTGCATCCAGTCACGCACAGCAGGAATCTCAAGAGCGCTCTTTGCTCCGTCCTCGGCTCGCCACTCGCTCCATCTATTCTGGATATGCTTGAGTTCTGTCGCCAGAAATGTCTTCAGTGCTTGATATCTCGCATCATCCTCGACTAGCCGCTGCCGACTGCTCGTCGCAGCGTCTTCATCGAATTCCGTGCCCGGTCCGTCGTACTTGTCTAGGTCATCGGTGCGAAGCTCACCGATCAAATAACTAGCATAGACCCCTCGTTCAGAGAAATCGGCTAAAATGTCTTCTTGGGCAAGCTTGCCGCGCGTGAAGACAGCAATTCGATTTAGATTGTCTCCATCTTCGTCCCGGAGCTGGCGGGATTCTTTGACAGTGCCAAGCCACCCGGTCAAATTAATTCCAATTTGAGGGCCAATCTGCCGAGGCTCGATCTCCGCTGCTGAATTGGCTAGCTCCAGAATGCCGCCTTGGTCGCCATAGGTCCAGATATACTGCAACTTGTCGTAGTAGTCTCGATCTGCGGGAACGACCTCGTGGCCATCGATAACGACTCTGAAATCATAAGCGGCACCCAGTATCGAAAACCGCCGCGCTATTCGCTTCCGCAGGGCACGGCTCGTAGCTGTGGTCTGCCTGTGGCGAAGATCTGTGAGCGTGATCCTTGTGCCATGCGGGAAGTCAATAGCGGAGCTGGGAAGTGGCACAGGCAAGTACGTTCCAGAGCCACCCTCGCTTGCAACTTGCCTGCGGATGTCTGCCAGCTTCATCCTGAATGCGCTGCGCTGATTGTCACGCACGGTCTCTACATCGACGGTACCCGCAATTGAAAATAGCGAAAGCTTGCCGATGCCCTTTCGCCCCATGGGGCGACGACCTCTTGGCGTAGAGCCGGGTTGAGAGTCTCGCCGTCGGTGGCCAACCTTTAGAAACCGGTCGTTAACTTCCGCCGGTGTCATTCCCGTCCCATCGTCGTGAATGATGATACGGTCGTTGGTGCGGTCCCAAGATACGTTGACCAGTTCGGCATCTGCGTCCCAAGCATTGGCGACAATTTCTGAAAGAACCGATGGCACATTGCTGTACAGGTTGATGCCCAGATGCTCCAAGACATTAAGGCTAATAGTCAATTCGAAATGGGGTGTCACAACCCTACTCCGCTAATATGATGCTGGATAGATCGCGCGATCTGCCTTGCCAATGTGACCGGGACAGCGTTACCGATCATCTTACCCAGCGCCTTGAAGTGCACCCGCATCCCAGGAGGAACAAAGGAATAGCTTGCGGGAAAAGACTGGAGAAGCGCACCCTCTCGCAAACTGAGTCCTCTATCTTGCGTTGGATGTCCGAAGCGACCGTTACCAAAGCCGAAAAATTGAGTGGTGATCGTAGGGGCTGGCCGATCACCGCGCATCCGACCGTACACGGATAGGTAATTTTTCCCGCGCTCGCGCCTGTGGCAATCGGCAACCAAAGATTCTGGCCATTCCTTCCAAGACCCGCCCGGACGCGCTTGACGGATTCTAGCCAAGTTGCGGGCGGAAAGCCGACTGGCTTGATGCAACGGATCGGAGACGTCCGTTGCGCCAGCAGCCAAAGGAGGTAACCCTGAAATGGCGGAGTCGACCGTTGGATAATCGCTCGACTCGCACGTAGGATCCGGTAGGGTGATCCGACCGTGCCTAGATGCTAATAGTATTAGCCTAGACCTTGCTTGGGGCACGCCGTAGTCAGGCAGGAACGCTATTTTGTAGGAGATGCTGTAGCCGCAATTCCGCAGTGCCAACAAGAAGTCTTCGAAAATGGCACCTCCCTGAAAGTCAACCAAGCGAGGCACATTCTCCATCGAGACAATATCGGGTCGCGTCTCGGCAATGAGCCGAGCAAATACGCCTACCAGTTTCCACTTAGGGTCATCTATGCCCTGATTATACGTAGAGAATGGCTGGCATGGGGCACAGCCGACTAGAACCTTTGGTTCATCACGAAAAAATAGCTGAGATACTTCAATGGGATCAAGACTAGCAACATCCTTCCGCACAAAAGGCGCTCGGTTGTTGAATTCAAATGGATACCTGCAACCCTCGTCAATATCTATCCCAGCAGCGATCCGAAAGCCCTCAAGGCGAAACCCGTGGCTTAACCCTCCAGCGCCGCAGAAGATGTCCACCACGGAACCGCGAGGGCGCATCCCGTGAGCCGGGTTGGTTGACGGATCTGGTACGAACTCACTGCAGATGGTCATGACTGCTTTAGCTGATGGTACTCATCTGGAAATCCGTGACGTGACTGCACACTGGGTCTGTCATTGCAACGTGCATCAGCACAAGTGCTCCTCAAGTATCGTTCCAAATCTACCACACCGGTTGGGCCTTTGAAGGTGTCTCCAAAAGCGGGCACACGGCTTGTTGGGCTGTGCGCGCCCCGCACAGCGACCCGACTTTTGGGATGGCAGACTCTGACCGAGTACGACCGCTGTGCCTATCCAAAAATGGAGTCTTAACACCCACTCCGCTAAAATAAGGACACCCCCGCCCCCATGGCCGAACCCCCCTTCGTACACCTGCACAACCACACCGACTACTCCCTGCTCGACGGGGCCTGCGAAATCGACCAGCTGATGAAGCTCTGCGCCGAGCAGAAGATGCCCGCTGTCGGCATGACCGACCATGGCAACCTCTTCGGGGCCGTCCAGTTCTACAACACCGCCAAGGCCAACGGCGTCCATCCCGTGATCGGCTGCGAGGTCTACGTCGCCACCGACCACAAATCCCGCACCACC
This sequence comes from uncultured Acidobacteriia bacterium, assembly GCA_903925015.1. GTDB lineage: Bacteria > Acidobacteriota > Terriglobia > Bryobacterales > Bryobacteraceae > BOG-234. The sequence goes on along the minus strand of CAIYDY010000176.1, from coordinate 18,962 downwards.
TCCGACCGCTACAACCACCTCGTCCTCCTCTGCGAAAACCAGGAGGGCTACCGCAACCTCATCGACCTCGTCTCGACCGCCTACCTCGAAGGTTTCTATTACAAGCCACGCATCGACAAGGATCTGCTCGCCCAGCACTCCAAGGGCCTGATCTGCATGTCCGCCTGCCTCCGGGGCGACCTCAATGAGGCCGTCCTCGCCGAGAAGCATGACGACGCGCGCCGCCTTGCCCACACCTACCGCGACATGTTCGGCAAGGACAACTTCTTCCTCGAAATCCAGGACCACGGTCTGGAACAGGACAAGCGCCTCATCCCCGCCATCAACCGGCTCTCCATCGAATCCGGCATCCCGCTGGTCGCCACCAACGACGCGCATTACCTCCGCAAGACCGACGCCCGCGCCCACGAGATCCTGATGTGCATCTCCACGGGCAAGACCATTTCGGACCCCAACCGGATGCACTGGGACAACCCCGCCTTCTACCTGAAGACGCGGCCCGAAATGATGGAGTTGTTCGGCGAATTGGAGGATGCGGTCGACCGCCCCTGGGAAATCGCCCAACGGTGCGCGATCAAACTCGACAAGGTCAAGGACCCGTTCCCGCGCTTCGACATTCCGCCGACCTTCGACACCGATTCGTACTTCGCCTACGTGGCTCGGCAAGGGTTTGAGCAGCGGCGTCCGCGTTTGGAAGCGCTGCGGGCATCGGGCTGGCTGAAGTACGACCTGGAGGAGTACGTCAAACGGCTCGATTTCGAGATCCAGGTGATCCAGAACATGAAGTTCTCGGGTTACTTCCTGATCGTGTGGGACTTCATCCGTTACGCGAAATCGATTGATAGTCCGGTGGGACCGGGCCGCGGCTCGGCGGCGGGCAGCTTGGTCGGGTACGTGATGAAGATCACGGATATCGACCCGCTGCAGTATGGATTGCTGTTCGAGCGGTTCCTGAACCCGGAACGCGTCAGCATGCCCGATATCGATATCGACTTCTGCATGAACCGGCGCGGCGAGGTGATTCAATATGTCACTCGCAAGTACGGTCGGGAGCAGGTAGCGCAGATCATCACCTTTAATACGCTGGGCGCACGCGCGGCAATCAAGGATGTGGGGCGAGTTCTGGAGTTCAGCATGGCGGATGTTTCCAAGCTGACGAAGATGGTGCCCGAGACACTCAACATCAAGTTGAAGGACGCGATCGAGCAGGAGCCTGGATTCAACGACGCCGCCGCGCGGGACCCCAAGGTCAAGGAACTCCTCGACATTGCGCAACGGCTGGAGGGGTTTGCTCGAAACTCGTCTGTGCACGCGGCGGGTGTGGTGATCTCACCGGAACCGCTGAAGACGCTGGTGCCGCTGAGCCGCACCAATCGGGACGAAATCGTCACCCAGTACGACATGAACGGGTTGGACAAGCTCCAACTCCTCAAGATGGACTTCCTGGGCCTGACGACGCTGACGCTGATCGACGACGCGTTGAAGATGATCAAGCGGCGGCACGGGGTGCAGTTGGTGATCGAGGACCTGCCGGTGGAGGACCCGAAGGCGTACGAAATCTTCTGCAAGGGATACACGTCGGGGGTGTTCCAGTTCGAATCGCCGGGAATGCGGGACATTCTGCGGCGCTACCAGCCGAGCCGGATCGAGGATTTGACGGCGCTGAACGCCCTGTACCGTCCGGGTCCGATCCAAGGCGGGATGCTCGACGACTTCATCGAGCGCAAGCACGGGCGCAAGGCCGTGATCTACGATTTGCCCGAGTTGAAGGAACTGCTGGGCGAAACTTTCGGCATCATTCTGTATCAGGAGCAGGTGATGCAAATCTCCAACCGGGTGGCGGGCTATTCGCTCGGCGACGCCGACCTTCTGCGCCGCGCGATGGGCAAGAAGAAGTTGGAGGAGATGGTGAAGCAGCGCGAGCGCTTCGTGAAGGGCGCGTTGGAGCGGGGGCATCCGGAGAAGAAGGTTATCAAGATCTTCGACTTGATGGAGCAATTCGCGGGATACGGGTTCAACAAGTCGCACTCGGCGGCGTATGCGTTCCTGGCGTTTGTCACGGCGTATTTGAAGGCCCACTATCCGGTGGATTTCATGGCGGCGCTGCTGACGTCGGAAACCGGGAACACGGCGAAAGTCGTGAAGTACATCAACGAATGCCGCGAAATGAACATCCGGGTGCTGCCGCCGGACGTGAACGCGAGCGAGTTGACGTTTACGCCGGTGCGGGACGAGCAGGGGGACGCGGTTCGGTTCGGGCTGGGCGCGGTGAAGAACGTGGGCGAGAACGCGGTGCACGCGATTATCAAGGCCCGGACGGAGGTGGGCAGTTTCCGGTCGTTGTACCAGCTGTGCGAGGAAGTGGACCTGAGCCAGGTGAACCGGCGCGTGCTGGAAAGCTTGGTGAAGGCGGGCGCGATGGATGGGCTGAAGGGCACGCGCGCGCAGCTGCTGATGGGTCTGGACGGCGCGATGGAGGCGGGCAACCGGGCGGCGAAGGATCGGGCGAGCGGCCAGGAGGGTTTGTTCGGGGCGATCATGACGGCGGAGACCAGGGAGTCGGTGCTGCCGAAGGCCAATCCGTGGACGCTGCGGGAGAGTCTGAATGGGGAAAAGGAGATGCTGGGGTTCTACGTGACCGGGCATCCTTTGGACGCCTATCAGGAGAAGATTTCGGAACTGGCGAAGCAGGATTCGGCGACGATGGAAGGTTTGGAGAAAGGTGCCGAAGTCACGCTGTGCGGCATGCTGACGGCCATCCAACGGCGACGGAACAAGGAGGGGAAACCTTGGGCGTCGATGACGATCGAGGACCGGATGGGGACCATCGAGGGGATGGTTTTCACGACGTCGTATGAGAATTTGCAGTCGATGCTGCAGGAGGACGTGGCGGCGCTGATCCGGGGGTCGGCATTGCCGGAGGACGGGAATCCGACGAAGGTTTCGGTGAAGGAGATTGTGCCGCTGGATGTGGTGCGGGTGCCGATGCCGTCGCTGATTGGGATCAAGGTGCCGATTCTGGCAACACCGAATGGGATCGACCGGGTGTCGGAATTGAAGAAGCTATTCGACCGGAAGCCGGGGGAGACGCAGGTCCGGCTGCGGTTGGAGCAGAAGCGCGATTTCACGGTGATTCTGGATGTGCCGGCGAAGGTGCGTCCGGACAAGGAGTTCCGGGCTGAAATTACGCGGATTTGCGGGGTGGATACGTTGGAGAATATGGGGATGTAGGGGGGGGCTACCAGCCTTCGTCAATATCGTCAGGGTATATGTCCCGCAAACCGGGTTGGCATGCGGCAGCGAAACAGAAACCCAAGGGCGTTAAGAGTAGCGTCGTGTAGGAACGTTGGTATTCAGTGGCTTCTTCTTGGCGTTGTCTCAACAAGCCAAAACTTACCAACGTGCCCAGGGCCATTGCACCATTGCCGTCGTCCTCCTTTTTTGTCGACATGAACTCGACGACGTGATCTCTGGTCCATTGCGGTTGCACCGCGGCGGCCTTACTTCGGGCAAAGGGAGATCCGCGAAACACGCCAAGCAGGCCCTCCTCGCTGCCAATCTCCGTATTATAGTTGTCGGCGTCCCGATTCTTGGTGCATGCGCGCTGATAGCACCAGTCCAGCAGCCAAGCGTCCGCGACGGTGAAATTGCTGAGGATGCTTGGGAAAGATGGATGCACCGTTGGACCTCCTGTCGGAGTCATCGCCGATGCGAGCAGAGCTGCCCACTTTTCTTGAAGCGTCCTGTCTTCTTCCTGGGTGCTGAACTCAAGAATCGCTCCCAGAAGTTTGGGAGGTGGCCAACTCGGCTGCACTTCCCGGCTGTGAAGGAAGCTGCCCGCCCGCTCAAAGAGTTGAAGGCTATTTTGTTGTCGGCGCTCACTCCAATCTTGGAATCTGTCCCTAATTTCCTGACGCGCAAGTCGTGCCATGAAGCTCGCCGCTTCCGAAAGTACCAGGTTCGCAACGTATGCAGTTATCTGATCCAAACGGATGAGTCTATCAAATGTTCCATATCGGAGACAGTTTTTGGTCCGGACCGGCCCTGCCACCCAAAGACATGAACATGCGATGGCATGCAGGCGCCCCAGCTCAACTGCGTTCGTGCGTCCGCTGCAATCCGGCCAACTTCTGCATGATCGCTGGCGTCTCCTTCAGTTCCGCCAAAGGTGCCAGGTTCTCCTCCACGTAGGCCCAATCCAAGGATCGACCCCATTTTGACGCGACCGATTCGACGTCCACCAAATCCTGGGGGCGGAACGCGAACAACTTGAATACAAGGAGATCCTCAGCCGAACAGGTCTTGAGCGAACATCCGGGAGCAAACTCGAAGTGAGTCGCCCGTTCCACGGCCCGAGCCTCGAAGGGCAATGCCGCTAGCGAAATATCCACCGGAACTCCGTTCGGCGCGGTAACGAGCAAGACGCGGTTGCGCCGGGCGAATGCGGCAGCATCTGGAATGCGTCCCACATAGCCGGCATCCAAGAGAGGGATCGTAAACTCGTCTTCGCGACCAAAACCTGTTAGAAGGGCCAAATCCACGTCACGGGTCAAGCGGGCATCACCCCATCTGAGCAATGCGATTCCGCCAATAATGCAGTAGCGCCAACCAAACCGGTCCAAGAGGTTTTGAATGCCCACTGCGGCATCCAACAGGGCATTCACTTCGCGGTCCCGGATTCCCGCAGCCGGGAGAACCACATTTGCTGCTCCACTAATCCCGAGGTAGTCGAACCGACAGCGGTGAAGACGGAATCCATGCCGTCAAAAAGATCGAGAACAGCCTCCTGCACAGCCAGCGAACGGGATTCCGCACGGCGCACGGCGGCAAGCTCCGGGCTCGCGGTACGCCAAGTAGCAACCCACTGGGCCATCAACTGGTGTTCTTCGGAATCGAACTGACTAGCCATATAGAACGATTATCCTATCAGGGATGGGTCACGCGGACTTGCGGAGCGGATACGTTGAAGAACATAGGGATGCAAGTCGTGTCGGTATCGGTCCAACATAGACGGCGGCGGAACATTCCGTTTTGGAACACCACTCGCGCGAAGCAGATGCGCACCAACCCTAAACCATTGATTCCATTGGAAGCCGAATCATTTGGAGATTTGGCAAATCAGCTGCAATCTTGAGGGCATGATGATCGCCTCCTCCGCCTGCCACGCCGCTTTCCTCCTGATCGCAGACTTCGGAACTTCCCAGTTTCCGGCCGAATCGGCCCCTTGGGGATATGCCTTGGTCGCTGCGACCCTGATTACTCCCAAGTTGATCAAAGCCTACCTGCGGGCGGCCGATCACAAGTAGTGCGGCGATTGGCTGTCCAGGTGCATGTAGGAAGGCATGATCATTGCAACGACTTTTGCCTTACCCGCATACCTATTGATCCAGGACGACGGGTTGGCACAGTTCCCTCTTGAAAGGGTCCACCCGGGCTTTGTCTTGTTCCTCGTGGTAATCATGCTCCCCAGACTGCTCAGAATGTACTTATGGCCAGCGCTGGAGGTGCCCAGTGTAGTTCCGGTAATGGATTCGATTGGTGCGCCCGGAGAGATTCGAACTCCCGGCCTACTGGTTCGAAGCCAGCCGCTCTATCCAACTGAGCTACGGGCGCACAAGGGGGAACAACTGCGGAAGGAATATCCCCACGTTACCACATCTTCTTCAACAAGGCCTTCGCCTCGGTGAATTCAGGAAACTGCTTTTCATGCGCCTTGAATTCCGGCGTATGGACGCACCTTCGGGTGCCGGAATGGTCCACCGGATAGTGCAGGTGGAGCATTTCGTGGAACATCACGTACTCCAGAGCCAGTTTCGGGGCCTTCGGGTCATCGAAGATGCGGCTGATCACGATCATCTGGTGGGAGGGATCGAAGTGCCCCAGCCGTGTCCGCGACCGAACGTGGCTCCAACCCAGCGAGGGACGGGCCATCATCCCCCCGAAATGCTTCGCGTTCAAATCCTCGAACACAGTTTCCAAGTTGTACACCGCGCCCTGGCTGCCCAGGTGGACTTTCCGTCCGCGGGTCTGACGTACGTGGCTGATCCGCTTCCGCATCTCCTTGCGATTCAGGTATAGCCGGTAGCGGTGCTCATACTGTTTGCCGATCGGCTTCCGGTAGAGCTTGGACAGAAGAATCTGCGCCAGTGATTCGGTGACTGGGGAGGGCGCGCCGGAAAGCAGGTCCGTGATCTTCACGTCCAGCAGACCGCCCTCCAGCTTGATCCGACTATCGGCGTTGGCGAACTCCTTGTATTCGATCTGGATCGGCGGAACCGTGGTCCTCGGGCGCAATTCGCGGTGAACGCGGGCGAAAATCTCCGTCGGAGTTTCGAAAAACAAACTGCTCGCCACATTGACGGGCGTCAGGAAACCCATACAGCCAGATTAGCGCGTCACGCCGAGAAAACCGGTGCGGGGGTCAGACGAACGACAGCACTGGTGGGCAGGCCGGGCAGGAAGATGATGCCCCCGGGGTCGGCCATCTCCTCCACCATCTCCTCCCCATCCACTTCGACATGGTACGCCTTGTTGGGCTGGAGACCTACGAGGAAGACGTCGTCGGTGGCCTCCTCGGCTTTGCGCGCGGGGACGGTGAACTTGTCGGCATTGCGGGCGAAGAAGACCGTCGCTTCCTCGATGTCGAGGGGCTCGCGCGAAATCTTCGGGTCCAAGCGGGTAACACTGCCTTCGGAAAACAGCTGGAGCTGGCCCTCGAAGAAGCCGATCCAAGTGGCGTCATCCTCCCAGGTGGAGCGGACGAAGAGTTGGCCACCGATGGGGTCGTGCTGCGCCAACGGCACGTGGTAGTAGCTGAGACCGGGCTGGTAGGGGTTGGCCCACATGAGTTCGTAGGGGAGTCCGGCGGTGCCTCGCATCAGGAACCGGTCATTCATCAGGAAACCCTGGAGCAGCTGGGTTTCGGCGGAATTGGTATCGTAGGCGACCATCGAAAGTTCGGCGGTGCGGGACATGACGGCCTTGTCGAGGTCGGGGCCGCGCTTGTCGATGAGCGAATCGGCGGGGATGCGGTATTCGTTTTCGGAGGCCGGGAAGGGTGGCGGGTAGTGGGCCATCAGGTGGATCAGGGGGTATTCCTTGAACCACTTGGGGAAAGTATCGCGCAGGTCAAAATTGACGCTGTCGCGGAAGACGTGGAGAAGCTCCATCAGGGGGGCGGCGTCGGCGTTGGGAAGGCGTGTCTTGGCGGCTTTGAGGTTGGCGATGAAGTTGCCGAGCCAGAAGCCGTCGAAAACGTCGGTTAGAACCTTTTCGGCCAGTTCGGGCTGGGCTGCGGAGAGAACGACGGCGCCCATGACGCGGTCCCGGGCTGCGGCGAGGGTTTTCGGCGATGGTCCGGCGACACCGCGCTGGAGTTTCGCATGGAGCCGGGTCTTTTCCGAGGCCGACAACAGGGGGGCGCACCAGTCGGCGATGAGCGCCAATTGGCGGAGGTCGGTGGAGGAGTTTTCGAGGGCCCAAGTGATGGCTTTCCGACCGGAACCGGCCTCCTCGCTGATCTGGTAGTGGAGCGCGGCGGTCCAGCCTGGCTCGGGGAAGGGCGCGTTGCCGGCCCAGAGGCCTTCAAACTGCTCCCAGCGGATGGATTGGCGCTGCTTTTCGCGCCGCAACAGGCGGAGCCGCGCCGGACGCAGAAAGAGCCGGGGAGCGTCCGTATAGACGCGGAACCCGTCCGGGCGGTTTTGCGCCGCCAGCCGCAGGGCGGGCATTGCGATCAGGCTGAGGCAGGCGGTGCGGCGCGTGATGTCCAAATCCCGATTCTACAGCGGATGCGAGGCCCATGTGTTTGTGGCACGATGGTCGTGTGAAAGTGGAGATCCGGAAGACGGAGGACGGAAGCGGGCTGCTGCGGTGCACGCGGGAGGATGATTCCGTAACGTGGCAGAAACAGAAGAAGCATGGAGCCCATTTCGCACTGCATGACTTGACGCATTTGACGGTGGAGTCCGTGCTGGGATTCAGGAACGGCTTCTACGGGCTGATATCGCAGGGGTGGGATATCGAGGACACCAGCGGGAAGGGTGCCCGGGGGCCGTTGCCGGAGGAGGCGATCGAAGTGGAATACCTGGTGGGCGTGCTGGATACGGAACGCAACTGCGGTGTGGTGTTCAGCAGTGGGGAGTTCAACGAGACGGCAGCCATGAATGCTGCCAATTCGGGGAGACCAAGACCGCGACCGGTGTCGGAAGCGGAATTGGTGCGGCTGCGGGCCACGCGGGCCGAGTTGTTCGAGGAGTGGCGGGCGACGCCGGTGGGGGGAACGCTAAAAGTGGAGTTTCCGAGAACGTGACGCCGGTTATAGCCGCCTCAAAGGCGGCTGCAGCCAAGAATGGCTGCCCCACACGGTTTGTGCATTCCGTTTGGGGCAGCGTGGGTTACTTTTCGCCGCCCGTGACGATTTCCGAGAAGTCGGCAATTGTTGAGAACTCGGCCAGCATGGTGCCCAACAGCGCCAACCGGTTGCGGCGGACCGCTGCGTCCGGCACGTTCACCATGACGCCGTCGAAGAATCGGTCGATGTAGGGACGCATGGAAGCCAGCGTCTGCACTTTCTCCCGCCACGAGAGCGAAGGCATCCGCTCGGCAGCCGCGGATGTCGCCTCGAAGAGCCCGTTTTCAGGTCCCTCCTCGATCAACGCCCGGTCGATGTAACCACCCGAGACTCCACCCGATTGCTTCAGAATGTTCTTGATCCGCTTGAATCCGGCGGCCACCGGCTCGAAATCCTCCGTTGGACGAGCCTCGCGGATCGCCTCCAGCCGTTCGGCCACGTCGACCAGATCGTCCCAACCCGATGCGATGACAGCGTTGACTTCGTCGTACTTGTACCCCAGGACTTCGCGGAAATAGTAACGGACACGGTCGAGGAAGAAATCGGCCAAAGCTGCGTCGTCGCCCATCAAGTTCCGCAGGGGCAGGCGCATTTGGCCGTCGACCGCAATCTTGACGATGCCTTGCGCAGCACGGCGCAATGCGAACGGATCTTTGGAGCCCGACGGGATCAGGCCCACCTTGAAGCAACCCCGGAGCGTATCGAGTTTGTCGGCAATGGCGACGACACGGCCAGCCTCGGTGCGGGGGATCGAATCCTCCATGCTGACCGGCTTGTAGTGGTCGTAAACAGCTGTCGCCACTTCCTCGGGCTCGCCCTGGAATTTGCAATAGAGGCCGCCGACGACGCCTTGGAGCTCGGTGAATTCCTTCACCAGCTCGGTCGTCAGGTCAGTCTTGCAGAGCCTTGCTGCGCGGACAGCATGGAACTCTGACTTGTCCTCACCGAAGGCGTAGCGGACTTTCGCGTCCTTCAGATCCTGGTCCGAAACCGGAGCGCCGTTGGCCCGGGCGTGGATCAGCAAGGTGAAGGCCAAGTCCGTGACCCGCTCGGTCTTCTCCAGATAGCTGCCCAGTTTGGCTTGGAACGTAACATTGGCGAGGTCTTTGACGCGGTCCTCCAGTTTCCGCTTCTGGTCTGTATCCCAGAAGAACCGGGCGTCGTTGAAGCGGGCACGAAGGACCCGCTCGTTGCCGAGGCGAATCAGTCCGGCCGGATCGCCGTCGGTGTTGGTGACGGCAACGAACAATGGTGCGAGCCCGCCCTCGGGGTTTCCAACCGAGAAATACTTCTGGTGGTAGCGCATCACGGTGGTGAGCACCTCGCCCGGCAGAGCCAGGAATTCGGTGTCGAACGAGCCGGTGATCGGCGTCGGCCATTCCGTGAGGTAGACGAGGGTTTCCAGCAACTCGTTGTCGCACTTGTACTTGGTGGGTACGGCGCGGATACGGGCGCGGCGCTCGGCTGCGGAGAGGATGACGAAGTTCTCGCGCAGTCGCGCTTCAAATGTATCGTAGGTGACGGGGAATCGCACGGCACCCAGCTTGCGGTGGCCGCTGGACTCGTTGCCCGCCCAGACGCCCGCGATTTCGAATGAAATCACATCCGAGCCCAGAAGCGCCACAATCCACCGGATGGGCCGGATGAACCGGGCTCCGCCCTTGCCGGGCCAGAACATGGTCTTGGGGAACGGCGTCTTCAGAATGATCTGGGGCAGTTCCTCGGCGAGGATATCGAGGGCGCTGGACCCGGCGGTCTGCCGGACGTAGCTGTACTTTTCAACCTTGCCGTCCGAGAGGACTTCGAGATCCCCGGGCGTAACGCCTTGCTTCTTGGCAAATCCGGCGACGGCGGCGGGAGGTGCGCTTTTCGCCGGCCCCCAGACGCGTTCGCTCGAATCCGGCTCCTGCTCCAGCAGACCTTCGGCGCGCAGCACCAAGCGGCGCGGGGTGGCATCCATGCGGAATGTGACATCGCCCAGCTGGCGGTTGCGCGCCAAGTCGCCGACCGATTTCTCCAAATACTCCAAGGCACCCGGCAGCATCCAGCCGGGAATTTCCTCGCATCCAATTTCCAATAGAAGGTTCATGCTGCCTGCTCCGTTACTTGATCCGCCGCTGCTGGAGCGGATGCCGCCGACTGCTGTTCCACCCAAGCTTCCGCAACAGCCACCGCAATCTTGCGAATGCGTCCGATCACCGCCACCCGCTCGGTGACGCTGATTGCGCCGCGCGCGTCCAACGTATTGAAGAGGTTGCCGCACTTGAGCACGTGGTCATAGGTGGGCAGCAGCGGGAAGCGGTGCTTCTCGGCGGATTCGCGGTAAAGAGCCAGCAGGCGCATCGCCTCAGCCTCGTGGATTTCGAAAAGCTGCCACAGGGTGGGCACATGCGCGGTCTCGAAGTTGTAGACCGAGTACTGCAGTTCGTCGTTGTACCGGACATCGCGGTACTTCACGCCGGTGGTCCATTCGATGTCGTAGACCGAATCCACACCTTGGAGGAAGGCCGTGAGTCTCTCCAAGCCATAGGTGATTTCGGCGGGAACCAAATCGAGGTCAATGCCGCCAACCTGTTGGAAATAGGTAAACTGGGTGATTTCCATGACGTCCAGCATGACATGCCAGCCCACGCCCCAGGCGCCGAGGGACGGGTTTTCCCAGTTGTCCTCCTCCAGCTTGAGGTCGTGTTGGCGGAGGTCGATGCCGATGGCTTCGAGGCTGCCCATGTAGAGCTCGATCACGTCGGCCGGGGTCGGCTTCAACAGCACCTGCAGCTGCATGTGCTTGTAGAGGCGGTTGGGGTTGTCGCCATAGCGGCCGTCGGCGGGACGGCGGCTGGGCTGGACATAGGCGGTGCGGTAGGGCTTGGGGCCGAGCGCCCGGAGGAAGGTTTCGGGGCAGGACGTACCGGCACCCACTTCCATGTCGTAGGGTTCCTGGACGACGCAACCGCGCGCGCCCCAGTACTGCTTGAGCCGGAGGACGATCTCCTGGAAAGTGGCAGGGGAACGCGGCGGATCCTGCGTGGGTCCCTGGTCTATCGGTGCCGCGACCGGCACCCCTTGCGCTTGTTCTGACATGTTGTTTCGGTGGCGTGCCTCAACCAGCGCCCTCAAGGGCGGCGAAGGTCACAAGTTTCCGTTCAATTTGGGATTCGATGCGCTGCACGAGGAACTTGCACAGCGTGGCGGCGGCGGTATCGGGCCAGCCATTTTCACGGACGGCCGCAACCGGCGTCCGCAGCATTTCTTTCGCGAGGAACCGGGCCTCGGCGTCCAGCTCCCAAGCGTTCCGCATGTCGAGCCCGCGACGGCATTCGTCGCATAGGAGTCCGTGCTGGAACCGGTTGAAAAAGGCCCTGCGGGGGTTTTCGGGATCTTCGAGCCAATTGCCGCATTCGAGGCAGGCGTGCAATTCGGGCAGGAGCCCGGAAAGGCGGACGGTCCAGAGTGAGAAATAGGTGACGGCGCGCCAGACGGCGTTGGGCTGCCGGGAGCGGAGGTGCCCAAGGACGGTTTCGAGGAGGCGGAAGTACTTTTCAGCGGGCTCGGCGTCGGGCAGCATCTGCTGGGTGACTTCGGCGAAGAAATCGAGCGCGCAGGCGGAGGCGTAGTCGCCCGAGAGTCCGAACTGCGACTGCACGATCTCGCAGGAGTCGAGGCTCACCAAATCCCGGTTTTCGCGCTGGAAGTAGGACATTTGAATATGCGACAGCCGCTCCAACCCCGACCCGAATCCGCTTTTGGGACGCCTTGCCCGGCGGGCGACCCCGCGCAGTTTCCCCAAGTCCCGCGTCAGGAAGCTGACGATGAGATCCCCCTCCTTGAAAGGGTAGGTTTGCAGGACGAAGGATTCGCTCACGCGAGCGGGCATAGAACGGCGTCAGAACACACGTATCAGGATCCGATCTTTCAGGTTAGCATTCGGGGGAGGGGAGGCACAGGCCGGTCCGGGGCTGGTACCGTTGAGTGCCAAAGGAGGCGGTTCAGGGCGGTCGGCCACCCGAGCCAAGAGGATTTCGAACTCACGGGTGTCCTCAAGCTGGCGTTGCACTTGGCAACGGACATCCCCCGACATGTCACGGTAGTAGTCGGCTTCGATTCGGCGCGCATGGAGGGTAGCGCCCATTACCCCCAAGGCTGCGACTTGGGGATCGGGGTAGGACGAGTACCACGGCCACAACCGGCGGTGGACGCCGAGTCTCGATGGCGCATTCGGGTTGTATCCGAGTTTCCGCCCTTCGGCGAGAGCCTCGTTGTAAGCGTAGTAGTAGGCACGTCCGACGGCGGTTCTGTGGTCGGCTTCACTGTCGGCCCCGATGTGCCGAAGACGGTGGGCAAGGAGCAGGAACTCCCGCCAATCAAATGCCATCGGCGATCTCGTAGTCAAACACGAGGCCAGCATCGGCCCGATGGCAATTCTTGACCCACCAGTTGTTCCTGAACCGGCGCATTTGGACCGCTGGCGGCTCTGGGCCGGACGGCAATTGGACTAAAACACGAAGGATGGTGCCCTCGTCGGATTGCAGTGCCTGAATTCTCGGAGATGGAAACCGCGTTAAGTCCCGACGCAGAGGTTCCACCGCCTCCCGAAGCAGCGGAAACAGCCCCGGCTGGGCCATGAGGGCGTCCGCCATGACGGCGTCGCTACAAGAGAAGTTGTAGTGCTGGCGGAGTTGTTCCAGCATTGTCGTATCCGTTGCTGTTTCGTCCAATATCGCGGGCATGGTGGAACCTCGAGACCAGAATAGCGGATTTCCCGTGGTTCTGGAAGCTGGAGAAGGCCCGGTTGCCCCTCCAACGAATCCAAGGTTGCATGGGTCGGTCCGGGCTAATACCGTTGTTGCCTGCCCCACGTGGACTACAAGATCGACTGGATTACGTCGCCCTGGACTTCCGTCAAGCGTTCCTTGCGGCCCTGGTGCAGATAGCTCAGCGCATTCTGCTCCAGCCCAAGCTGGTGGAGAACGGTGGTGTGGATGTCCCGCAGGTGGTGCGGTTCCTCCACCGCATTGAGGCCGATCTCGTCGGTCGCGCCCGCCGTCACGCCGCCCTTGACGCCGCCGCCGGCCATCCAAACGGTGTAGCCGGTATTGTTGTGGTCGCGGCCCTTGCCGCCCTGGGCTTCGGGGGTGCGGCCGAATTCCCCGCCCCACACCACGAGGGTCGAATCCAGTAGCCCGCGCTGTTTCAGGTCCTTCACCAGTCCCGCGATCGGTTTGTCGGTCTTCGCCGCCATGCGGAGGTGGTTTTCCTCGATGTCGTCGTGCGCGTCCCACTGCGAAACTGCCGGACCGCCCGACACCAGGACCACAAACCGCACGCCCTTTTCCACCAAGCGCCGGGCAAGGAGGCAGCGGCGACCGAAATCGTCGGTCACCGGATCGCCCATGCCGTAGAGATCCTGGACATGCTTGGGCTCGCCGGAAATATCGAACACCGCCGGGGCCTCGGTCTGCATCTTGAACGCAAGGTCGTAGGTGTTCAGGCGGGCGGAAAATTCCTCGTCGCCAGCCTTGACCCCGGCCGCGTCCAACTCGTGCACCAGCTTGAGGGTCCTCGCCCGCTGGGCCTCCGACACGCCTTGGGGCAGGTCCAGATTCAGCACCGGCTTGCGTCCGGCTCGAAAGATATTGGCTTGGTAGACGGATGGCAGGAAGGCGTTCGAATAGACCGGCTGGCCCGCCTCTATGGTGCCGAAGGGGTCGGGAATCACCACGTAGCCGGGCAGCGACTCGCTTTCGGACCCGAGCCCGTACATCGCCCACGCGCCCATGCTGGGGAAGCCCGGGATGATCCGCCCGGTGAAGAACTGGTACTGCGCTGCGGAGTGGACCACGGCGTCGGACTTGGTGGACCGGATGACGGCGAGGTCGTCGACGCAGGTTGCGGTGTGGGGGAGCAGGTCGGACACCCAGAGACCGCTCTTGCCGTGCTGCTTGAAAGTGCGCTTGGTCCCCATCAGCCGGGGCTCGCCCTTGATGAACTGGCGCGGAACACGACCGAAACTTTCGGGCATCGGCTGGCCGTCGAGCTTGTTCAGGAGCGGCTTGGGGTCAAAGGTTTCCAAGTGGCTGGGCCCGCCCGCCATGAACAGGACGATGACCGACTTGGCTTTGGCCGGGAAATGGGGCTTTCTGGCCGCGAGGGGATTCGCTGCTGCCGCGCGTGCGCGCTCCTCCGCCAGCCCCTCTTTGGCGAACATTGCGGCGAGAGCCACGGAGCCGAAGCCGTTGAAGGCGTCGGTGATGAATTCGCGGCGGTTGCGGGTCGGCTTGGAGTGGAGGTCCATTTCAGTTCACGTAGAGGAAATCGTTGACGAGGAACATCGCCAATGTGAATTCGCTGAGTGGATTCTCCTTGAGGAATGCCACGGCGGCTGATTTTTCGGCGGCCAATGGGGGCCGTGCGGTGGCGAGACGGTAGGCCAAATCCACCTGCTTTTCGATGGATCCACCCGCTTCCTTGTCCAAACGGCGGGCAAATTCCAAGGACATGCCACGCGTCAGCGTGCCGTTCATCAGTTCCAGCGCCTGCGGGGCGTGGGTGCTGGATTCGCGGCGGGCGCAGCTCAGGAGCCGGTCCGGCAGGTCGAAGACCTCCAGGAAAGGCAATCGCAGGTTGCGCTTCTCATACAGATAGATGCTGCGGCGGGCGAACTGGCCTTCGTCGGGATTCACGGCCCACTGGGACGGCTTGTAGGCCAACCGCAGCAGTTCCGGCTCGACAGGAACAATCACGGACGGCCCTCCCTTCTGCAAATTCAGCCGACCTGCAACGGCGAGGATCGAATCCCGGATTTCCTCGGCTTCCAGGCGGCGGCGGGGGAAGCGCCAGAGGTACTTGTTCTCCGGATCCGTTTCGGCAGCGACGGTGGAGGCGGGGATGTACGACTGCTGGTAGGTGTTGCTCAGCAGGATCATCCGGTGCATGGCCTTGATGCGGAACCTGCCGTCGACAAACTTGTTCGCCAGCCAATCCAGCAATTCGGGATGCGAGGGGCGTGCGCCCATGCGGCCGAAATCATTGGGAGTGGCCACAATCCCGGTACCGAAATGCGATTGCCAGATACGGTTGACCATCACGCGCGATGGCAGCGGGTTGGACGGATCGGTGATCCAGTTCGCGAGCGTGGTGCGCGGCTGGGGATCGTCGTCGTCCAATTCGGGAGCACCGTCGGGCAGCAGGACGCCGGGAACACGGGCGGCCACCTTGTCCAGTGGAGCGGCCGAGTTTCCCCGGGTCAACACGTGCACCGCCATGAACTGCTTGGGATCATTGGCAACTGTGCTCAAAAGGGGCAGGGGCTGCGGGAGTTCCTTTTCCTTTTCGATCAACTGCAGCTCGATGGCTTGGCGAGCGGGGCCGTCATCATGGGGCAGCGACTTCCGCAAGCGGGCCATCTCGGCTTCGATCGCACCATTTTTCTTCTTCCACTCGGCCTCCTCCTTGTCGGTGTAGAGGGGTACGTCGACCTGCTGGGTCGGGGCGAAGAAGGCCTGCATCCGGTAGTAGTCCTTCTGGCGGATGGGGTCAAACTTGTGGTCGTGGCAACGGGCGCAGCCTATGGTCATCCCAAGGAATGCGCTGCCGATGACGTTGGTCATTTCGATCAGGACTTCGTTGCGGTTGTAAGCGATGTCCTGGTTTCCGGCGTTCTTGCGCAAAGGCCCGAGGCGGTGGAAGCCGCTGGCGATCATGAGCTCGTCGGCTTGCGGAGTTGCGACCTTTCCGGCCAACTCGTCGCCCGCCAATTGCTCGCGGACGAAAACATCGTAGGGCTTGTCGGTCTGGAAGGATCGGATGACGTAGTCGCGGTAACGCCACATGTCGGACCGGTGGGTGTCGTACTCGAAGCCGTCGCTTTCGGCGTAGCGGACGGTGTCGAACCAGTGGGAGGCGGCACGCTCGCCGTACTCGGGGGAAGCCAGGAGGCGGTCGACAAGCTTTTCCCAGGCATGGGGGTCGGGGTCGGCCACGAACTGTTCCACTTCGGCGGGGGTGGGAGGGAGACCGGTGAGATCGAAGTACACGCGGCGGATCAGCGTGCGGCGGGACGCTTTGGGGGCGGGCTTGAGGCCTTCCTTCTGCAATCTGGAGAGGACGAAAGCGTCAATCGGATTGGCGACCCAGGCGCGCGCGGATTCGGACTGGAAAGTTGGAACGACGGGCTTGGAGCGCGGCTGGAAAGCCCAGTGGCGGCGCTCGGCAGCGGTGTAGGTTTCCTTCGGTCCGACCACTGGGCCAGCTGCAAAGGCGAGCGCGGTCAACGCTAAAGTGGCGGCGGCGAGGCGTAGTTTCCCGAAGGTTCCCGGCATGGATAGTTCTGACCTTTATGATATCCCGTAGACGGCCAGTCCACGCGGAAGGGAAGTTGTGCGAAAATTGCCACAAGATGATCGCTATCCTTCTCGCCCTCCTATTGGTCCCCCAACTAATGGCCCAAGGCACCGGCCGCGGTGCCCAGACTCCCGGAGCAACGGTTCCAGCCACGGCAGCGCCGGCCGCTCCAGCCGCCGCTCCAGGCGGACGCGCGGGTCGGGGAGGAGGGGTTTCCGGCCCTGGTCCGGCAATCGGGGGCGAGGTGGATGAAACGCCCGTTGTGACGCACCATTCCATCAACGTGGACGGCAAGACCCTGAACTACACCGCCACCGTGGCGCAGATGCCGCTGAAGGACGCGGCGGGCGAGGCCGAGGCGCACATTATCTACATGGCCTACACGCTGGACGGGGTGACCGACGCGTCGAAGCGGCCCGTGACTTTCTGTTTCAACGGCGGCCCGGGATCGGCGTCGCTCTGGGTACATATGGGCGGCATGGGCCCACGCAGCCCGAAATTGATGCCCAACGGCAGCATGCCGCCGCCCCCGTACCAGTTGCGCGACAACCCGAACACTTGGCTGGACAAGACCGACCTGGTGTTCATCGATCCGGTTGGCACCGGCTACAGCCGCGCGAAGAGCGTGGAGGTGGCACGGCGCATGAACGGGGTGCAGGGCGACATCCAATCCGTGGGCGAGTTCATGCGGATGTACATCGCGCGCAACAGCCGCCAAGTTTCGCCGCTGTTCATTGCGGGCGAAAGCTACGGCACGTTCCGCGCAGCGGGCTTGGGCGGATATCTGATCGACCGCGGCATCGCGTTCAATGGCATTGTGCTGATCGGCACCACTCTGAATTTGGAAACGATCTGGAGCCGCAGCGACGATCTGGTTTACCAATTGGAATTCCCCACCTACACGGCCGACGCCTGGTACCAGAAGAAGCTTCCGGCGGACCTGCAGAAGAAAGACTTGAAGACGGTTCTCAAGGAAGCCGAAGCCTTCGCCATGGGCGACTACGCCGCAGCCTTGGCCAAGGGCGACGACTTGGGTGCGGCCGAACGGAAGACCGTGATCGACAAGGTCGCGCGCTACTCCGGCTTGGAGGCGAGGTACATCGACGAAACCAACCTGCGCTGGGATGTGGCCCACTTCACCCGGCAATTGCTGCGGGACCGCCACGAAACCATCGGACGCTACGACGGCCGGCTTACGGGCCCCTCGGCATTGAACACCAACGAGACCAGCGATTACGACCCGTCGAGCACGCTGATCACCCCGCCGTTCACGGCCATGTTCACCAATTATGTCCGCAACGAGCTGAACTACAAGACAGACATGTACTACTACCCGTCGGGCGGCATCCAGCCGTGGGATTACGGGGTCCAGAACGGGTTCGGCGACACGACCGCAATGCTGCGCACCGCGATGGTGAAGAATCCCTACATGAAGGTGATGGTGGCGGCGGGCTACTACGATTTGGCGACGCCATCTTTCGCGGCGCAATACACGTTCAACCACATGGGCCTGAGCCCGCAGCAGCACAAGAACATCCGCTGGGACTACTACCAGGCCGGGCACATGCTGTATATCGACAGCGATTCCCACGTAAAGCTGAAGCACGACTTCGCGGATTTTATTGATAGCTGTTTGCCCAAGGACCGATAGTATTCAGCTCCAGCGCGGGTGCCGAACCAAGTCTACAGGAACCGGCACCGGCGCTGCAGTACCCACCAGATCGCGTATCCCGCGATCGGGAAGAGCGCCGCAAGCTGGAAAGCAGTCGCGTAGTTTGCCTGGTCGAACAGCAGGCCGAAGCCCGGGCTGGTCACGGCCACGACGGCGCTCCATGAGCCCGCACCAATCCCGGATAGAAGCCCGGCGTGGTCCGGCGGGAATACGCGTGTAACCCATGCGACCGAAAGCACCAGGAATCCAGCCATGGCGAACATGGCGATGAACATACCGGCCAGGACGAGTGGGCCTGTGGGCAGAGAATTCATGAACGCGAAGGGCAGGCTCAGCAGGGTGCAGGCAAGCAGCATTTCGCGGAATCTTGGCCCAGCGCGGTCGATAACGAAACCCCAGAAGAAGTAACTCAGTTCCCAGCCAAGCGGGGGAATCCAGAGCACTTTGCCGAGCATTGCCTGATCATAGTGGAACCGGGCTCTTAAATACAGGGATGCGTAGTAGAGGATCATCCCCAGTGGTGCGGCCCCGAGGGAATACGCAGCGACGTAGGCCCAGATGGCGGGATGCCTCCAAGTTGGCCCGCCCGCGGACTTG
>CAIYDY010000175.1 GCA_903925015.1 uncultured Acidobacteriia bacterium | reverse complement strand
GCGAATCCCACAATGGCGCTTTCCGCGCTTGGGCAGCGATGGCGCTCCCGCTCCGGCAAGCCAATCAGGACCGGATGTCTTCCGATCCTGATTTCAAGGTACAGGGCAGCGATTCTTCGCTGCAGCCGACTTTCAGTCGGCTATAACCGGATGTCCGGCGCGCCAGCAGGCGGCGGTTCCGCAGAAGCAATTCCACGAAGATTGGAACGCCAGAGGCATACCCTCCGAGGTGTTTGACACTCTCCGCAAGCTTCTCTCCGCGCTCGAAAACTGCGGCGACGCTGGAACAACCCGGCCGGTTCCCCGGCTGGAAGCTGCACCCGCTGAAGGGCGACCGGAACGGGTTCTGGCGCCTGACCTTCACCGAAACTGGCGCCTGATTTTCGCGCACGAGGAAAAGACGAACACCGCCAGCGATATTGATTTCATTGACCATCATTAGTAGGTCCGCAATGCCCATGAAAAACCCGCCCCATCCGGGCGACGTAATTAGAACCGAAGTCATTGAATCCCTCGGCCTCAACGTGTCGAAGGCGGCCGAAATTTTGAAGGTACGTCGAGCCACGCTCTCCGATCTTCTGCACGGCAAGTCCGCGCTAACGCCCGAAATGGCCCTGCGCATCGAAATGGCCTTCCGCCCGGACATGGACCAACTTCTGCGCATGCAACTCGCCTATGATGTGGCGAAGACGCGTGAGCATGCTCTGGACATCTTGGTCGAGCGGTATGTCCCGGCCTAAAGGGCGGCGAAACAGCGACCTCAGCTCCGGGTGGTCGTCCGGAAGCTTTCAGTCTTGGTGGACTGAACCTTTGGCGGCGACCGTCAGCGGACCGGCTTGGCGGCGGCCTCGGCTTCCATCAGGTTGAGGAGAATGTCGTTGATCCGCGTCAGGTGTCCCCCGCCTTTGGATTTGAGCCAGTCCAGAACGTTGGCATCCAACCGGACGCTGACCGGTATCTTGGGCTGTCGGACGTCTCGGAGCCGCACCATTTGCGACAGCTGGAGATCCGTCAGTCTCGGAATGTCCGTGTAGTCGATCCCGGATTCAGTGTCGCCTGCGTGGTTGTCACGAGAATCGGAAGCCGCTTGCCGCGCGGCGCTCTCCGCGAATGCCGTGAGTTCGCCCTCAGTCCAAGCTCTGCTCCTTATATCTTCTGCGCTCATGCTTGTCAGCTTCGCGGGCCGAGACAATGCGGACAATCTCTTCGCCATCGGAATCCTCCCTGTACACGTGGACCACGAGCCAGACCGCTGCCAACCCCGGTATTAACCGAACCTCGCCGAGAGCATGCCATCGGCTCTCGCCGGTAGCCGAATCGATTCGGTCGGGGACAACTAAACAGTTCGGGTCGTCAAATACGAGCGCGGCGGCCTCGAAACCGATGCCGCGATGCTTCCGTTGGTTCCGTAGATTCTTGGCTTCGTCCCATTCGTAGCGCACGCCGTATACACTGATCGTATCGCAACGCAGCCCCGAAGACAATGCCTTTGGCAGCGCGCGATGCTGCTAGGCCGACCTCAACGGTACCGACGACATCCGCCGTCCACCCACGAGTATGCGGCCATCTGCGGCGCGTCCGGATCATACACATCGTCATCGTCAGACTCGGTAGCATCTTCCTGTCCCTGCTCGTGCTGATCTCTGCTTTTCCATAGCGAGTCGTAAAGGCCGGACGTGCTACCGAATGCTCTTATCAACGCTTTGACAACTGTTGCCCGCTGATTCTCCGCTAGAGCCTCCAAAGCTGCATCCTCCGTGGCTTCCTCATCCGCTTCCCACTTCGGCAGGCGTGCGTAAAGCTGGCCGATTGTGAATGGATCGAGTTCGAGCGGCTCCGCCCAGTACGAATAGCTCGGTTCGGAATACTCGTCCCATGCTGCATCACAGAAATCACTGTAGATCCCCCCGAGCACGAGGAGACGGAATAGAACCGTGTACCGCTCAAATTCATCTTGGTACAGGGTCAGCTTGAGTCGCGAGAGTGTGTCCCATTGTTGCTTTGCCCAAATCAGTTCTGGCTGTCCCATCTAAACGGAGAATGCCAACTCGGCAGCATCCGCAACTTCGTCCCACTCGACTCTGGAGGTCTGGAGATCATAGGCACCGACTTGCGTGCCGTGCAACGGGTCCCTCTTGTGTTTCTTATCAAGCCTGGTACCTTCAAGACCTGAGGCGATCCGGACTTGCAATGCTTGAAGCGTATCCCAGTCTTCGTCCTCAAACAGTTCGGTGATGTGTCTCGCGGTTATGTCAGAGGCATCTGGTATCGGCAAACTGATCCAGCGGTTATCAAGAAACGAAAAAAACGTTCTTGCCTGATCGTACCGGTACGGCTTCGGCAAGGTCTGGAGGATACGGCTGATCGTGGCATCGCTTAGACCTGAACGGGCCATGCCCTTGACGAACAGAACTTCAATCTTTTCGGGGTCGTCGTATCGATCAACGGCAACGGGATTGAATGACAGCCACCCTTTGCGATGCCATAATTCCATCTCATCGGTGGCGACGAACATCTCCGCGCTGAACTCCTCCCGCGTCAAGGAGAAGAGCGTCAGTTGTGCCGAGTAATGCTGCGGGGCAAGTTCGTCTTTGCTCATGGCGGTGTGCGTTTTAGAAATATGGCTTGGCTGGCGTGCTTGTGGCTGTTCGCAAATGTCCGCGGTCAATTCCCCGTGATTACGCGGGCGAATTGGAAACCTGGTTAGCCGTTCGCGTTCGATCACCAGAATATCGCGTCGATGTGAGAGTGGCCTCCGCCTCTGCTAGCTCGAAGCGAAAAACTTGGACCAAGGCCGTGATGGAGCGGGCTCTGCGCGGGGAACTGACCGCCCACAGTGGCTACTGCAGGCACGATCCGTCGGGGCCAACAGCGCCAACAGGCGGAACGGACGGCAAAGAAGACATTGTGGAGGCCGGCAGTTTTCCCCAATGCCACAACTGTTCGCCGCAAAGTGCGCTGTCGCCACTTGGACCGGGTAGTCCTTGCCAGAAGCGAACCTGATCACAGCGACTCCCAGTTGGCCGTTTTGTAATACAATCAGGTCGTGGAATCATTGACGCAGTCTGCCGAGTCAACTGCCCTGGTCGCCGATATCGACCACCCCACGCCAAACGGCGTTTGGGCGCGGGCCTACGAAACATTCGGCGATGAAGGGAAGGCCCTCCATTGGATGCAGACTCCGCGCGATATCCCGGTGGGTATAGCCCGGCCCAGTTGGTTGCTTCTGGGAGTGTTGAGTCTCACCGCCAAGTGATGAAGGTTCTGATTCGTATCGACTACGGGGTATTTTCGTAACATCCATCCCTCGCCTTGCGGATCTACCGGTTGCATTCTGGCATGATACGCTGACGCCCCGTCACCCCCAAATATTCCCGCGCAACCGCCTCGGCATAGATGTTGATCGGATCGACCAGAATCTTGCCCCGCCGACCCCGGTTTTTCAAATGCCGCACTACCGGGGTAAACTCCGTCATCGCCACTACAACATATTGGCAGCTGTCCGGCACTTCATCACGCAACAAGTCGCGCATCCAGTTGAACCACAACGGGCTCGGACCAGTCTGCTGCACGGCGTATCCGAGAGCGTGGATCTTTGCCCATCCCTCCTCCGAAGGCGTGTGAACCTTGATCCCCGGGAACGCATCGCGGTAGACACTCCATTGTCCTCGGAAATCCGTCACGTACCGCGTACCCAGAAGCGTGATCTCCGAAATTCCCTTCCCGCTGAGCCACGTCGACGTGGCTTCCACCATCGACATAAATCGGGCACCCTTCGACTTCGCGTACGCCGCCATTTCAGGTGCAAAATAGTGCGTGGTGTGGGCCGGATGGGCCAGTATCCGTGCGCCCGCCACGCACAAATCGTCAATACCGCGTAGTAGCGCCTCCCGTAGCGCCTCCTCGCGCTGGTCCATCTCCATCGAGATGCCGATCGCTGGACTCGACACCATCACAACCTTCGGCATCGAGACGTCACCAAGGGCGTTTTTGCCGAGCAGCGTGCGGATCTGCCTGTTGATTTCAGCGCATAGATCCAATCCGGAGTCGGACGGATTCCCGGTTAGGATGCCAATACTCTCGGGCTCCCGGACACCCCAAAACCCCCGGCCTTGGTCTGCCGAAGGTTGCACAATGTCTGCCCACCGCGCGTCTCGCAGCTTCTGTAGCAGTTCTGCTGGCCGGAACTCCACGGCCCATGTATGGTCTCCGGCATTGGTCATCACCGTTCCCGGAACGCCTAGCGGTTTATGCAGTTCGGAGTCGAAGATCTGGACCAGTTCCCCTTCTAAGAATGGGTTTACCGTTCCATAGACAACTCCAAGACTCTCGGCTGCCTCTGGCAGCATTCGCCGGACATCCCCTTCGGATTCCAAGGCTAGGCGGACCCTGTCCAAGTCGAGTTCGCGGTCGCCACGGCAGTGGGCCATGAAAAAATGCCGACGGCCATCCATTCCGTCATACTCGCCCAAGAACGATTTTAATTCGTCCCAAAGCGGTATTCCGACGTGGCCCAGCCTCTGCCGTCGCCGCGCGGCGTCTTGGCAACTCGTCGCGCCTGTGTTCCGACTATAACGGCACCAAACGCCAAGTCCCGTGATTCGTATCGCACACCGCTCTACGACTTCGGGTATCGACTCCCCGGCGGCTAAAAGCCCTTTCAACTCCGTGTCCGCAGGGGATCCAACGCTCACCCGGTTACTTCCTTTGAGATGATCGCGAGCTCGACGCTATTCCAAGAGAACTCCGTGCCTTCCGTGTCCAAGATGACTGTGAAGCTGGCCCGGTCCCCGGGTTTCACCAACGCTGTCAAGACCCGAGTGACGTCGAACAAAATGATCTGGTCGTTCTTGGTGGACGGTTCCTTCTTGAACTGTCCGGCAAAGCCGGGGTGGTCCTTCGAGGCGTCCTCAGCACGCTCCAGATTCAGGTAGACCGAGAACAATACCGGCGGTCGTTTCATAGAACTCAGTTTGGCACCCCTGAACCTGAGCAACGCGCCCTCGACTTGGCTGGGTTGCCAGCCTCCCTCAATCGGTCTGCCCGGAATCCGCACACTCCCCGTCTGTCCGGCGGACTGTCGCACTACCCCTGGTTTCACCGGATACTTGGTGAGAAAGACTGAGGTGCTTTGTTCTCCAGCCGATGCGCGCTGATAGAGCTCCTCCACCTCATCTTGTGACAAGTCTTCCTCGCCGAGCAACACCATAAGCTTACACAACGCGGCCTCCAACGTGATATCACTCGCCGCCACAAAACCAAGTTCCAGAAGCAGAGAGCTAGTTTCATAGATCCCGAGCTCCACTGCGCCGCGCTTGCACTGGCTAACCGCGGCAACAACCATCCCATTGTTCCTGGCGGTTCGGAAGCTTTCCAGCCACTCCGGCCAGAGCGTGGGTATGTTACCCGATCCGTAGGCCATCACGATCGCCGCTTTCAAGGCGTCCGGCCTCGCGGATGGTCGTGCCGCCAATCCCTCCAGTTGACGCTGTGCCAGATCGGTTTGCTGGATGCCGGGATAGATCAGAACACTCGTAACGTTCGTGTCCAGCGTCTTTCGCACGTTGAACAAGCGACCAGCCCCGGGCATGGGGCGGACGCGCGTTTCATGGATCGCGATGCGGTCGCCCACTTCCCCAAGAGGTGCCAGATTGGGGCTCTCGTAGGCATCGTAACCCGCAGTATCGCGCTTGACGGTCCGGTTGCCACGCAGTAACTTTCCTCCAAAGTAGATGCAGACTTCCGGTACCGCCGGGATCTTGCTGAACGCAGGCGCTGCCAACAGGATCGCCGTGATAAAGTTCTGAGACGCGTCGTTCCGCACGTCCACTAGGGCGGAGCGTTGCGCTCCGGTCAAGATGACCGGCTTTGCGAGCTCGCGCAGCATGAAACTCAGCGCGGAGGCCGTGTAAACCATGGTATCCGTTCCGTGGAGTATCACAAAGCCATCGAACTCCGCATACTTCCTTTCGATGATCCCTGCAATTTGCTGCCATTCCTTCGGGCCAACATTGCAAGAGTCGAGCGGCTCGATCTCCTCGCACTCGATCCGGAGGCCCGAGTCCTTGAGGGTCCTCAACTCCGGGTGTCCCTTCTCGAGGTCTTTCCAAGGTACCACCACCTGAGGGCTGTCAGGGTCCGGGTCTCGTGGTTTCGACCCGATCGTGCCACCAGTGTATATCACCAGAACTCCGCGTGTTGCTACTGCCATGCTGCTTCTCCTTTCACTTACTAGAATTCACCGACAACCTGTTGGACTACCATGAGCTCACGAACCAACTCTTTTCGTTCTACTGGTGCCAGCCCAGGCCACTCCGGCCGGCGCAGAACGTCGGCTAGGATCCACTGGAACTTAACAATCGCCGCTGATTGGGTCATGTTTCCAGCGTGGATGGCACCTGCCTCAAGGGGCCGGATGGCCGGTCCGTACTTTGCGTAGGAACCCCGCTCGGGGGGGTATTGACTTGTAACGATAACGGGGATTCCCAACCTGCTGGCACGGTCTATGAAGGGAATAAAGGAATAGGGCTCCTTGTCCGCCACATTGCCTGCTCCGAGTGTCTGCAAGATCACTCCCTTGCAACCTAGCCCGTCTACGATTGGAAAGTACATCCTCGGGTCTACGCCCGGATGCTGCGGAATCACCAGGATGCCCCGCTCAAACTCCGACCTTAGTTGAATGTCGGCACCTCGATCCGGTCTTGGCTTTCGCAACAGTTCCCCGTCGTAAACCGTGACGTTTTCCGTGATCTCGACAAGGGGAGGCCAAGTGGGAGATTCGAAACCGTCAAGCTTCCGGTCGTCTTTCTTCTGCGCGCGAACGGCTCTAAAGGCAAAATTTCCAAAGCTGATCAGCACCTCATGGATTCCTAGGAGCGCAATCTCACACGCACGATAGAGGTTCGAGTGGGCATCTCCGTAGGCCACATCCGGAGTCATTTGGGATCCCGTGAACACCACGGGAAACCAAAGGTTACTACCCAAGGCAAACGCCACAGCCGATGCCGTGTAGGCCATGGTATCAGTTCCGTGACAGACAACAAACGCGTCCATCTCGTGTCGTCTGCGAAAAATATAATCTGCCAGGACGGTCCATTGGTCCGGAAACACATTGATGGAGTCGCGGGGCTCAAAACTGTGCTCTGACTCAAGCGTCACATACTCGATTGACTCGGCGATATCGCCCAAGGCACCAAAATACTGAAGGAACTCCTGGCTGTCCCGGGGGCGGACTACCTCGCCGTCTCGCTCCACCATTCCCAAGGTGCCGCCGGTATTAATAATGCATAGGCGTTTCCTGCGTTTATCATCGAGGTGTCGATCGGCCTTGAAGATACGGGCATCCGTCCGGTCAAGAGGGATGCGACTGAGCATGTGTTCGACCCAAACCCCGTCAAAGCGACGTCGAAAAAGCTCTCCTTTTGGCTCGAGCCTACCATTGACCCGCCGAACTAGGCCAGATACTAAAAGCGGGTCGGCGACTGGCGGGGCATCTAGCTCCCGAGCGTAGCCGCTCCCTGTGAGCAGGGCTTTGTAGGCGCTCAGCGGCCTAAATGACTTGCTTCCCCAGCTCTCGAATTGTTCCTCCATGGTGCGGAAGTGTGATATGTCAGCATCTTTCCCGCCTGAGGATACCAACCGTTCTCCGAGGTTATCAATATCAGCAATAGTCCGCAATTTATCCTGCTTGGCATGCCACAGTAGTAACATGGATACGAGTGGCTGGCCGCCCGAGAGCGTTAGCAAGCGCGTCAGTGCATCGTCCGTCGGGCGAAGGTCCGGTTCGAACGCGTCTCCAAGAAATCGAACGGTCTCAAGTGAAACCGGTAGATCATCCATTTTGAACTCGATGCAAAAGACGGACTTGCCTGCACCTTCTGTCGAGGCATAAGAGACAATCGGTCTCAAGCCAATGAAGCACGCAGAGAAGCGTTTCAGCGCCGGTCGTTCGGGAATCGAATTTTTAACGTGCCGAAATGCGGCCACTAGGGTATCCGCAAACGGGTAAGTCTGAATACAGTCGTATTCATCCAAGATGAGGAGCACTTGTGCTTGGCCCGCCCGCAAAAGACAGCCTTCGATTAACTGCAGAAGCGCATGTGACGTGGCAGTGTGGGCGGGCAGATCGTCCACGAAATTACCAAGGTCGTTGCAAACACGTGGATACTTCAGCTGCAAGGTTAGCGCAAGTCTTCTGACCCACGCCAATCCTGACTCTGGTATCCCTTCGATATCGTTGACAACAGAAACACGGAAAACCAGTCTGTCGCTCGATTGAGCCTTCGCTACATTGTGCTCGCAGAGACTTGACTTGCCCATGGCTCGGCAGCCATAGATGTTGGCCCATGCCTGAGCCTGCTCGATGAAAGTCCTGAATCGCTGGTCGTGGTTTCGCGGAATATAAAGGTAGCCAGCATCCGCCTCAATTGTTCCGCCATAGCTGACCTTCATGTCATCTAGCGCCGGCCTTCGTCGGCGCAGTCAAGTCTTCAGCCATCAAGCAATAGATCGCAGCTTTGTACTTGCCCGTTTGGTCCACAAGGAACATATCGATTAAATATCTAGTAGAAAGGCCGTCGGCTTTCCCGGGCGCAGAAAAAGCCGCTATCCCGTCACCGCACTTGTCAGGCGGCGTGGCCGGTCCTACCAGAGCGTGCCGTATACGCCGAAGGTGTCGTTTATAGCAAACGTGTTCGCGTAGCGTCTTGGCCGAGTCGGCTGTTTTGTTCGCCTGCCAAACTTGGACTGCAGCTCTGAATTGCGCGTCCTGAACTGCCGCGTGGGTAAGGTACGGCTGGCCGCCTAGGGCCTGAAACACCTCGCCGTCATCCTTGAGGCACTCCAGCCAAGCCCCGTGCTGAGAGCCTCGAGGAGCGCCGCGTGCAGATAGCCAAGAGAGACCGGGGAGTTGAGCGAACATGGGGTGGCTGCTCTGCTCGATCAGCAGCGGGGTCTCCCGACTGTAAGGGAACGACATTCCGAATGCAACGCTCAGCTTCAATTCGTTCCTCACGCGAGAGACCGGAAGCATCAGTGCTAGAAGCCAACGGCTCGCGGCGATGGGTCCCAGGGATCCAAGGTCGTCAATAATCAACAGCCGGCGACGACCATTTCTGGTATCCATCGCACCGTATAGCCACTGGTACAGAAGGGCCGGCGTCGTGATGGCGACGGGGGGAGACGGAACCTTCCACGCAAACTGCAGCGCCGCACATAGTTCGGACACCATCGCGGCCGACGCGTCTTCATTCCAGTTCATCGCTCCTGCGGATACCAGCCCGCTCGGGTCGGGATCAAACCATAAGGTTTCAAAACCCCTCTCCAGAGCCTTCGACTCCAGCATCTTGAGTTGGCTTGTTTTGCCGGACTGCACTGGTCCCCTTACCCCAGCCACCGATGGAAAATCGTCGAGCGTGGCAAGCAACTTCTCGTCAAAGTCCCGGGTGACGTAGTCTGGGTCGCCGGGGGCCATTACCATTCCTGGTCGGGAATGGCGGGTCGTCACCCCAGGAAGGAATCCCTCAAGGAACGCTTGAGCCGACTCTGCCGTTTCCTTGGCGACACGCTCTTCCCGCTCACCGCCGTCGAGACGTGCCTTGAGAACCTCGGTCATTTCCCGGAGGCGATCAAGGTCCACGTCGATTCGCGCCCCACTCAGCATTTGCGACACCCACGACAGGCTGTACGAGGAACCCTCGATGACGAGGTCCTTTTGGCGAAGATCCAGGACGTTCAAAATGTCCCGAAAGCGTTGCCGGTCTTGGGGCGAAAGCTCGATCGAGGCTGGCATCGGTAGTTCTGTCCTTCAGCTTACACCACGATTTGCTGTCGTGCTTTGGGCCGTTCAACGACGTGTCCCGCGGGCCACACATTACCAGCCGGTATCAATCTGGAGCCGGTGCGGGGGGCTGCCCCAGCATTCGCTCCTGAGGGAAGCGCGAGAGGTGCAAGGAGTGAGGCTGTGACCAGTGTGCAAATCGTGTAAATGGCAGAAAAGAAAAGAGAAGTTGTATGAGCAATGATGAAGGAGAAAAAAAATTTGCAAAAAATGCAAACAACTGCTTGCGAAACGTGGTGTTCTGGGCTACAGTTGAGGTACCGGCATCAACAGTCGGTGGCAGACCAAGGAACAAGGGGCCTGTCTCTGCGGCCACCGCACGTGGACCGCTTGCGCAACCCACCAACCGGCAACGACTGTGAAGGGAGATGCCTTAAAATGGAAACCGCGACTACCATCGGACGCGCCCGAACATCCGCCCGCGTTCGCGACTTCGATCAGTTCGAAAGGGGCTTGTACAGATTCGTGTACGGCCAGCTGCAGAACATCAACACTGAGATCGACCAGGGCCGAAAAACCCCAATCGATTTCCTCATGGAATGGGAGAAGGTCCAGCCCGGCCTTGAGCCCGCGATTCAGCGCTTTATGGAGATGGGCGAGGAGCAGGCCCGCGAAATGCTGACCCGACTCGCCTTCGTCCCGACATCGTTCGAACACCACCTCCAGCGCCGTGGTGAAAAGCCCGGAGTCGGGCTTTCCATGCTTCAGTACATGGAGCGGGCACTCATCGCTCTGGGGGCTGCGGCACATCATCCTCCACGCGATTCGCACCACACGCTGTGGATTCTCGATGCGGGAGAAGCCCGTTGCTCCTTCACCGGCCATCACATGGAGAATGCCTTCGCTCACAGCGTTGCGGAGACCGACAGGCTCAACCGTGATACCTGCTGGCATCTTCGCCGCAGTTGCTGCGACCCGGAGTCTATCGGAACGCGCGATGCGGTTTTTGCCTTCCGCGCCGCCACGTCGAACGTCGGACGGCTTTGCGATCTCTACATCGCTCTGCGCGACGCCGTCAGCCCGATCTTCTTCACAACCGAGTTGCGCAGTTATTTGGTCCCCTACGCGGTTGGCGGGGAAGTGTACGCGGGCCCGAACGCCGCCAACCTCGCGAGTCCGATCTCGCTCGACTATCTGACCGGCTTCCCCGATGCCACCTACTACGAGCGGACGGTCGTCAAGCGGATGGCTCACATGACCCCCACCGAGCGGTTTCAGGTCCAACGAGATGTCGAACGGGAGCCCATTTCACAGATCCTCGTGGACGCCATGGGCCTGTCTGCTGAGCAGTTTGCTCTCTTGACCGAGGCGGAGATAGCGGCCACAATCGTGGGTCAGACAGCTTGTTTCCGAGCCGCGATCTGCGAGTTTGCCGCGTTCGCGAAGTCGCAGATTCGTCTCTCTGGTATCCACTGGAGCTTGATTTTGAGCCACCTCATCGCGCCATCAAAGACACTCGCGAGCGGAGACATCGGCCCTGTATCCCCCCATGCCGGAGTCGGCGGAGCCAGCCACGCGGACACCCACTCGATCTTCGCGATGCGAAGGACGCATCCGGTCATTTCAAAGCTGATCG